>NZ_BAAFQO010000002.1:0-225277 GCF_042849115.1 Lactococcus muris
TGAGCGTAACCAAGCATGAACCACCAGTCTTTCCAGCTACAGTATCGGCTTCCCAATGTCCAATCTCCAGACGTTGATTGGCACTTTCTGGACGTTCATGAATGGTATGGGAGATAGGGATTTTCCCCCTCTTTTCTTGATGTCCTTTCGTGTGCCTAGTTTTCCCTTTATGACGCAGTGAACGAATTAACCCACGATTACCATGACTTAATTTTTCAAGCTCAAATAGGCCATTATAGATTGCCCTATAGAGGGTTGTATAACTGACCTGTACTTCCGAATCTTCATGCTTTAATCGTGCAGAGATTTGTTCAGGAGACCATTGTAAATCAACGAATAAGTGTCTCACTTTCTCCCAATATTGACGATTGGTGAAGATTGCTTTTCTTCCACAATGACTTTTTCTGCTCTGGTATTTGCTTTGGGCAACCGTTGGAGAGTAGTCCTGATTAACACTATTTCTTTTAAGCTCCCTTGAAATTGTGGAGACACTCCGATTTAAGCGTCTAGCGATTTCACGCACAGAAACCTTTTGTGATGACCACAAAAATATACTTTCTCGTTCAAATATTGTAAGATGAGTGTAGGGACTATTCATATTTCCTCCAGCTTAATAATGTTCTCGACAAACTTATTATACTGGATTTATGAATAGTCTTTTTTCTGTTGCACTTAAATTATAAATTCAAGCTATAGAGATACCCCTAAAGGTGATCAAAGCTTTAAAACAAGTAAAAAAATTGATTTTTATATCATGTCGTCCAAAAAGATTGTGGGTTTTGAGAAGACTGATGAGGGGGCAAAGAAACGTTCAGAAGACAAAGTAAAGCTAGGAGAAGATACTGCAACCCATAGTCTCCAACCCGCTTCTAAAAATAATCATTTCTTTGTTTTTGAAGATTTCACACCTGGCCCTTTGCCCAGAGAACCACAAACAGTCGTTAGCTTAGATATTGAAAAAGGCAGCTTATCGAAAGCAGAATATCCCGAAGGGCCTATCACAGGTGCAGGATTTGATGGCAAGTTTTACTATCCCATGACCAGTCAACCTGGAGGAGGTTCGGTTCACAAATATGATAAGTCCAAAACACTAAAAAAGCAATTTAAATTCCCAGATACAGCTGGTAATGTGATGCATGCTGCAGCAACGGATGAGAAATATCTTTATGTTTTGAATAATGTGATGAATGAAGGAGATAAATACACACACAATAATCTTGTGACTTTTGATAAAAATAATTTAAAGAAGGTAGATGAAAGATTAATCGCCAATGCAAGTGCTGCTGTAGCAAACTCAGAAGGTTTTCTGGATATGAAATTAATAGGGAATAAATTTTACCTGACAAATACAGGGGACCGCTTGAAAAGCAACCCCTATGAACCCACTTCACAAGATAAATTAGTCATTCTTGATAAAGATAGCTTGGCACGTAAGGAAGTTAGCTTGGGGCAAGCTGAACCTCATAAAATAGCAGTCTCCAATGACGAAAAAACTTTAGCTATAAGTCATACGAATGACAGTTTTGATACATCAATGATAATAAGCTTCTACGACATAGACACCCAAAAAATCAGTCGCTTAGCACTTAATGAATCACTCATGGAGAACTACTCTACAGATGATACACTCATTAATGTTGACTTTGATAAAGACGGCAAAGTTTGGATATTGACTTGGAAAAATCTTCTTGTCTATGATTTGGAAAAGCAAGAAAAAGTTTTCGGGATTGACTTAGCAACATATGACTTGGAATATTCTCACTTGCTGGCTTTGAAGAAAAAGTGAGCAGCCTTTTCGAAAAAATTAATGCTCTCTTTTGTTGCTCATTTTGCTTAAAAATGCTATCATAATTTTAAGCAACCGTTTGCATTAAAAGAGAGGTGAATCATGGATAAACAAAATTGGTGGCAAGAAGCAGTAATATATCAAATCTACCCTCGTAGTTTTCAAGACAGTAATGGTGATGGGATTGGAGATATTAAAGGGATTATTTCTCGTCTAGATTATCTGGAAAAATTAGGCATCACTGGCATTTGGCTTAGCCCAGTTTATAAATCACCTAATGATGATAATGGGTATGATATCTCAGATTATGAATCAATCATGGATGAGTTCGGAACGATGGCAGATATGGAAACATTGATTTCTGAAGCAGAGAAGCGCGGGATTAAGATTATTATGGATCTGGTTGTTAACCATACCAGTGATGAGCATCCATGGTTTATCGAAGCGAGAAAATCTGAAAAAAGTAAATATCGGGACTATTATATTTGGCGAGATGCAGCTGAGGATGGCAGTCTGCCTAACGATTTGAAATCGCTATTTGGGGGATCAGCTTGGCAGTGGGATGAGACAGCAGGCCAATATTACTTACACTTATTTAGCAAAAAGCAACCCGACTTGAACTGGGAAAATGAAGCACTACGTCAGGCAGTTTATGACATGATGAATTTCTGGATAGACAAAGGCATCGGTGGTTTCCGTATGGATGTTATTGATCTTATAGGAAAACAGCCAGATAAGGGCATAACAGGCAATGGACCAAAGCTGCATGATTATTTAAAAGAAATGCACCAAGCAACTTTTGGCGGAAAAAATCTCCTAACGGTGGGAGAGACTTGGGGCGCAACACCTGAAATCGCGAAACAATATTCTAACTCCGCCAACAAAGAACTCTCGATGGTCTTTCAATTTGAACATATCGGCTTAGACGAAGCAGAAGGAAAAAGCAAGTGGGATTTGATTCCGCTAGAGATTTCAAAATTAAAAGAAGTCTTTAGTAAATGGCAAACAGAACTTGGAGATGAAGGCTGGAATTCTCTTTTCTGGAATAATCATGATTTGCCGCGGATTGTCTCACGCTGGGGCAACGATAAAGAATATCGAGTAGAATCTGCTAAAATGCTAGCAATTTTGTTGCACATGATGAAAGGAACACCCTATATCTATCAGGGGGAAGAGATTGGGATGACCAATAGCCCCGTAACTGATATCCAACAAATTGATGATATCGAAAGTCGGAATATGTACTATGAAAGATTGGAGGAAGGCTACAGTAAAGAGGAGATTTTGACTTCAATCAATGCCAAAGGACGTGACAATGCACGTACACCGATGCAGTGGAATGCACAAGATAATGCAGGCTTTACAACAGGCAAGCCTTGGTTAGCTGTGAATCCGAATTATAAGCAAATAAATGTTGAAGCTGCTCTAAAAGATAAAAATTCTATTTTCTATACCTATCAAAAATTGATTGCCCTACGTAAAGAGAACCCTTTAATTATTTGGGGGGAATTTGAACTTTTAACAGAAACAGAAGAAGAAGTTTTTGCTTATGTACGTTCTTACATGGGAGAAAAGTGGCTAATTGTTGCTAATTTTAGTGCGAAGAACAACTCATTTTCAACAGAGGGAACAGTTAAAGAAATTCTTATTCATAACTATTCTGATGGTCAAATAAACTTGAAAGGAAGTACACTCAGACCTTATGAAGCTTTTGTGGTGAAGCTTTGAGTGATATTTAGAATCAATACAGGTGCAGTTTTTATGGAACTATTGAACAATATAGCATAATTTTTCTCGAATACTATGACATGTAGAAGAGAGCGTGTCCTGTATTCTGCAAAAAAGCCGAAAAATGACTTTCTCGACTTTTTAATATATTGTTGATGGCGTAATTTAGAAAAATGATAATTTTCAATGCCTAGGTAGTTTTTCCAAACTTCAAATCATAAATTCTTGCAAAAAAATCAAGGATTTGCTATAATCTCTATAACCTTTAAGTGTGTCCAGAGAGGCAGGCAAGGTCAGAATCTTGAATGAACTTAATTAAAGTATATTATAGAGTATTTTCTGATGCCTTCCCTAGCCCTTGGACTAGGGAATTTTTCTATATTGGAGTGTTTTATGGCAAAAAAAGAAATCATCGATGAAATCACGATGAAACGTGCGATTACACGTATTACCTATGAAATTATTGAACGAAACAAGGAATTAGACAAATTAGTCCTTATCGGAATTAAAACGCGTGGTGTATACTTGGCACAACGTATCCAAGAGCGCTTAACACAATTGGAAAATATTGATATGCCTTTAGGTGAGTTGGATACACGTCCGTTCCGTGATGATAAGAAAGCGACAGAAGATACAACAGAAATCAACGTTGATATTACTGGGAAAGATATTGTGCTGGTGGACGATGTGCTTTATACAGGACGTACAATTCGTGCAGCAATCGATGGCTTAGTAGAACGTGGACGTCCTGCACGTGTGCAGCTTGCGGTGCTTGTCGATCGTGGGCATCGTGAATTGCCAATTCGTGCGGATTATGTTGGAAAAAATATTCCAACAGCTCAAGATGAGGAAATAATTGTGAATATGGCAGAAATAGATGGTGTAGATAGTATCTTGATTAAGAAAGACGAGGCATAAGTGTGGCAAGTAATACAGATATTCTTTTAAAAGTTGATGAAAAGCCAAAAGGCGGTCAATGGTTTGGCTTATCTTTCCAGCATTTATTTGCCATGTTTGGTTCAACGGTTTTGGTTCCAATCCTTGTAGGGATTGATCCAGCCATTGCTTTACTCAGTTCAGGTTTAGGAACCTTGGCTCATATGTCAGTAACACGGTTTAAGGTTCCGGCCTATATGGGTTCTAGCTTTGCCTATATCGGAGCAATGCAGCTTTTAATGAAACAAGGGGGGATGCCAGCCATTGCTCAGGGTGCTTTAACAGGCGGTCTAGTGTATTTACTCGTTGCCCTCATCGTCCGCTTTGCTGGACAGGGCTGGATTGATCGGGTGCTTCCACCAATCGTTGTAGGACCTATCGTTATGGTTATTGGACTTTCACTTGCACCTGTAGCCATCAATGACTCCATGTACACAAATCCTGGAGCGATGACAGGCTATAGCTTACCTTTCTTGATTATCTCGATGATTACCGTCATGGCTATCGTTGTTTTCAGCATCTACGGGAAGGGGTTTCTATCAGTAGTTCCTATTTTGCTCGGGATTGTCACGGGCTATATTGCGGCTATCATTATTGGTAAAATAACAGGGCAAACTATTGTAGATTTTAATAATGTATCACATGCAAACTGGCTGGCACTTCCAGCGATGGAAATTCCCTTTTTAAACTATAAATGGGCTTTTTATCCGTCTGCTATCTTGACAATGGGGCCAATCGCCTTTGTCACAATGACAGAACATTTTGGTCATATCATGGTTTTGAATTCTTTGACAGGCAAAGACTATTTCAAAGATCCAGGACTTGACCGTACTTTAGCTGGTGATGGTGTGGCACAAGTTATTGCCTCAGCCCTTGGGGCGCCGCCAGTTACTTCGTATGGTGAAAACATTGGTGTTATGGCCATTACAAAAATTCACTCAATTTATGTGATTGCAGGTGCGGCAGTCTTGGCTATTGTGGTCAGCTTTGTAGGAAAAATTACAGCCTTGTTGACCTCCATTCCAAGCCCGGTTATTGGTGGTGCTTCAATCGCTCTTTTCGGGGTAATCGCTGCAAGTGGGTTGAAAATCATTGTAGAAAATAAGATTAACTTTGATATCAAACGTAATCTATTAATCTCAAGTGTCGTTTTGGTCATCGGTATTGGTGGTATGGTTCTTGAAATTACGCAAAACTTACAGATTTCATCTGTAGCTATTGCAACAATCATTGGTATTGTGCTGAACCTGGTTTTACCAGAGGAAGCTTAATATAAAGTTTTGCTCCGGGAAACAATAACACTCAGAGCAACTTATCGTCGTTCGTCAACATTTAAAAAAATCGCACTACAGAGAGAGTGCGATGAGGGTAAAGGAGACCTGTAATGTCAGTAACAAATGGTTTAGTGAGCTTGTCGCATTTGACAAGCATGGAAGTTTTATCAACAGAAGAAGTAATGGGCTTAATCAAACGTGCTTCTGAGTTTAAAAAAGGGACAGCGAAATTTGAAAACGAGCGTCAAATTTTCACTTCCAATCTTTTTTTTGAAAACAGCACGCGGACGCACAACTCTTTCCATATCGCAGAGCGTAAACTTGGATTAGACGTGCTGGAGTTTGATGTAGGCACAAGTGCACTTAGTAAAGGGGAAACGTTGTATGACACTATTTTAACACTAGATGCACTTGGCGTGGAAGTCTGTGTCATTCGCTCATCTGAAGAACAATACTATGAACAGTTGATTCAATCCGACAGTATTAGCTGTGCGATTGTGAACGGCGGAGACGGCAGTGGTCAGCATCCTAGCCAATGTTTGCTTGATTTGATGACGATTTATGAAGAATTTGGTAAATTTGAAGGACTAAAGATTGCCATCTCTGGTGATTTGACGCACTCTCGCGTTGCTAAGTCAAATATGATGATGCTCAATAGGCTAGGGGCACAACTTTATTTCACGGGTCCTGAAAAGTGGTACAACGAAGAAGAATTTGGTGCCTACGGCACCTATGCCAATCTTGATGATATCTTGCCGGAGCTGGATGTGCACATGTTACTTCGTGTACAGTACGAACGTCACACTGCTGGAGATATCATTTCAAAAGAAGATTACCATGAACGTTATGGCTTGACAGTAGAACGTGCGAAACAGCTTCGTGATACAGCAATTATCATGCACCCAGCACCGGTTAATCGTGATGTTGAGATAGCTGATAGTCTAGTTGAGTGCGCGAAGAGTCGCATTGTTCAACAAATGACAAATGGCGTTTATACACGTATGGCCATTTTGGAGGCTGTATTGCGTAACTGAGCGAGGAATTATCGGAGGAATCTATGAAGCGACTGTTAATATTGGAAGATGGGACTATCTTTGAGGGAGAATCAATTGGTGCCAACACGGATATAACGGGGGAACTCGTCTTTAGCACAGGCATGACAGGCTATCAAGAATCCATTACTGATCAATCTTACAATGGACAGATTTTGACTTTTACCTATCCATTGGTGGGGAATTATGGCATCAACCGAGACGACTATGAATCCATTCATCCAAGCTGTAAGGCAATTGTTGTCAGTGAAGCAGCACGTCGTCCTTCCAACTGGAGACTTCAGATGTCCTTGGATGAATTTTTGAAAGCCAAAAATATTCCAGGAATCACTGGAGTTGACACACGGGCACTCACAAAAATTATTCGTCAGCACGGAACTATGAAAGCAGCCTTGGTCAATACCAAAGATGATCTTGAACATCAGATGAGTCAACTTAAAGCAACTGTTTTACCCAATAATCAAGTGGAGAAAAGCAGCACTTTAACACCTTATTCCTCGCCAAACACAGGAAGAAAGGTGGTAGTTGTTGACTTTGGGCTTAAACATTCAATCTTGCGAGAACTCTCAAAGCGCAATTGTGATATTACAGTTGTTCCTTATAACACAGAAGCAGAAGAAATCTTGGCTATGCATCCAGATGGTGTCTTGCTGAGTAATGGTCCTGGGGATCCAACGGATGTCCCACAGGCTGTGGAGATGATTCAGCGTATTCAGGGGGAACTTCCTATTTTTGGGATTTGCTTGGGCCATCAACTTTTCAGTTTGGCCAATGGAGCAAGGACCTATAAGATGAAGTTCGGGCACCGTGGCTTCAATCATGCGGTGAAAGAAATTGCGACTGGAAGAATTGACTTTACCAGTCAAAATCATGGTTATGCTGTATCAGCCGAAGATTTGCCCGAAGATTTATTGATTACTCATGTGGAAATCAATGACAAATCGGTTGAAGGTATCCGTCATAAGCGCCATTCAGCATTTTCGGTTCAATTTCATCCTGATGCCGCGCCTGGACCACATGATGCCAGCTATTTATTTGATGACTTTATGGACATGATAGATGAATATCGGAAGGGAAAAGCGGTTTGAACAGTAACTGCTAAAAAACAGCAATAAATGTTAAAAAGAAAAAATGGAGTCGAAAGTTTCATCGATTTCATTTTTTTGTTAGCGTTTGCATTATGATTACATATGTGTTACTATGAGGATGAATAGATAATTTAAAGAAAAGCGTTATATGATTACCAGAGAAGACCTAAGAGCAAGAGACAAAAAAGAGCTTTATTCACAACTTTAATTCTTAGTCTGTTTCTCGTTCAAACGCTAGCATTTGCAGCTATCCATACTAAATTTGGAGTTTATTGGGTAACTTCATCCATTTATCCCAACACGGCCTGGGGGAACAGAACTGCAACGACCCAATATACGAACTACTCTTTTTCACATACGGGCTGGGCTAGAGTAGGTAATGCTTATAATGGAGGCGGAAATTCTTGGGTGGCACCTAAAAAAACTTCTGTTACTTGGGTAAAAGGCGCATGGAACGGCGCCTACAACGGTGGACCAATCGCACCTGGAGGAAAAGTGTAATCAATCAAATTTAGATTTGTGGGGTAAACTATACAGATGCTGAGTAAACTTTTAAAAGGAATGATTCTGGCTTTATATGTAACGATGAGTTTATCGTTGGCTTTTATGATTAAAAATGATTGGGTAGATAACCAAATCAAGAAAGAATACAATCTGAATGGCTATGAAGAGTTTTATGTTAGCTCTGTTCCAAGTTCAAAGGGAAACTATCAAGATATAGTAAATACTATTGAGAGAGTATCAAAAGAAAGTGATACTCTCTTTTGTATTAGAACATCTTATATTGGAGTTGTACATGATGACAAGGGAAAGGCAGATTTTTTGTCAAATATATCTAGAATTACCTTCTATGGATTAGCACATGAAGACAAGAAATTATCAGCACATGGTGTAACTTCTTTTATTAACTATAAAAATTTTAGCAGTTTGAGCTTTGAAGAATTTCACGAAGGGAGCTTTCTTTATAAGTCAGCAGATTCGGGGAAAAGTAAGTTTATGACTAATTTATCTCAGACATTAAGTCAAAAATATGGCATTGAGATTACGCCAGAGGCTTTAGAAAAAAATCCCTCTGATTTTTCTAAAAGCCCTCCCCTAATCTTAACCAATGACAATTTGAGCATTGTTATTACTGTTTCGCTAATCTTTTATTTTATATTTTTATTTGTTTGGCTGGCTGAAAATAATAAGAAAATAGCTGTTTATAAACTTAGTGGTTTTGAGAATATTGATATAGCTAATTTTATCTTTATAAAAAAGATGGTTGGGGTATTTGCCACAACGTACGCAGTGGCAACAATTTTTATTTTAAAAAAATTTAGTTTTGATTATGCTAAAGTTAGTCTATTAATCTTTATGATAAGTGCGGTCATAACTTTATTTGCAGTATGGATTGTGGCTAGAGTGTCTATTGTTAATCAAGTCAATAATAAATCATTCTTTAAATATAGTCATATCTTTCTTTACCTTGTAAAAACGATAATCTTCGCCATAAGTCTCTCCACTCTCTCGGGTTTGGTCACTCTCGTTCACCAGTCGCTAGACTTAAGTAAAACAGAACTCTCTGATTATGGCGCCTTATATGCACCAATGATTGGCTTTAAAGAAAATCTAGCTGAACCAACTTATTATAATAAATTGATACGCATACAAGAAGAGTTAGGTGGAATCCATGCTTCCGAAAATAACTTGTCTTCACAAATAGGTTTAGAAAGTCTTAGAACGACAGATGTTAATATAAACTACTTAAAAAAACATCCTATCCTAGACAAGCATAACCAACCCATAAATATTTCTCGTGAAGAAGGAAATATGGTTCTTTTAATCGCAGATAAGTTCATGAAAACAAGCGATATAAAAAATAAAATAGCGAATACATTTAAATCGCGGCCCGGTTTTACCTCTTCGATAAAATTTTATGACATTAAGGAGGATCAGAGAGTAACTGTATATGCGGATAAGATAAAAAAAGTTTCAGCTGATATTGTTATCGTGTATACACCAGAGAATAATACGGGAGAAAATCTTGTTCCCTCTTTAGAAAATCCCTATGCGATGTTAATCCCCTTAACAGAACCGAAAGAAAGTATTTATAAAAAGTTAAGACATGCTTTAGAAGAAGATGCTCACCTTTCTATGTATCCATCATTTATTAATGCAAAAGATATAAAGAAAACCACCTTATTACTGACGGTAGGTAATCCAATCAATTACTTTTTTATCAATTTATTTTCGGTAATATTATTTGCCTGCATGATAATTTCTACAGTAGTTTTTTATGTCATAACATACAGAAAAAAATAGGCGTATATCGTTCACTGGGATGTTCTTGGATAAGAACTTATCTCCCACTCGTCGCCTTAATTGTTCTTCAATATATTATTGGTTTTGTAAATGCTAAAATGAATGGAGCAGATCAAACGCTCATAGAGCTGCTCATGATCTATATTATTATGGAGCTCGCTATAGTCACAGGAATATTGAAAAGAACAGAGAAAAAAGATTTATTGAATATCCTCAAAGGAGAGTAAACACATGCTGATAGAAATAAAAGATATGGAAAAGAGCTATGGTGCAAAAATACTTTTTGATAAAATTAATGTACAAATTCCAGAAAAACAATTAGTTGTAGTTTATGGTCCCAGTGGGTCAGGCAAGTCCACACTTTTGAATATTATCGGCATGATTGATGACTATGACAAAGGAAGTTATTATTTGTTTGGAAAATTCGCTCCAATCGTAAACAGTAAAAAGTCATTGCTGTATCGTCGGAATAAAATTTCTTATTTATTTCAAAACTTTGCATTGATTGAAGATGAGAATATCGAGCAAAATTTGAAGGCAGCTTTATTTTATACTCAGCTGTCTTCTAAAAAGAAAAGAGAAAAAATAAGAGAAGTTTTAAATCAGGTCAACATAGACCAACCCTTAAAAACAAAAGTATTTCGTTTATCTGGCGGTGAAAAGCAAAGAGTTGCCTTAGCTAGAGCCTTGCTAAAAAAGAGCGAGCTAATCTTAGCAGATGAACCTACAGGTTCTTTGGATATAGAAAATCGAAATATAATGTTAAAATTACTAAGTGATGAAGTAACAAAAGGGAAAACAGTGATAATAGTGACTCACGATCCTTTTATACGAAAAATTAGTGATTATGTCATCGAATTAGATGGCAAAGGTTCTATCGTAACTTCTGGTCCCATTACTAATTGAAGAAAATTTCAACTATTCAATAATGACTATACCAGCTTTTTGAGCATCCAAGCAGAGGCTTATTTTAGCCAGATTGGAAATTGTGAGACTAAAAACATATCGTTTCTTGAAACCAGGTGTAAAAGCTGATATAATTTTACTCATAAAACAAAAAGGACTTTTTATGAAGATTTCTAAAACTTATTCTATTACTCTTATTGCCTTAGGAGCAGCAATTATTGCAGTGCTTTCTCCTCTGGCTATTCCTGCAGGGATTGTACCTATTACGCTTCAAACATTAGCCGTTGGGCTCGTTGCAACTTTGCTGCAGCCACGTGAGAGTTTTTTTGCATTGCTTATCTATCTCGTGTTAGGAGCGGTAGGTTTACCTGTTTATGCAGGGGGAGCTTCAGGGATTGGTGCTTTATTTGGACCAACAGGTGGATTTTTATTCTCCTTTGTAATAGTTGCACCTCTCCTTTCGTATTTTTTACAAAAGACTGAACGAAAATTTTTCTCCATTTTACTGACAAACCTTCTTGCTCAGTTTTTGATCCTTGTTCTCGGTACTGTGTGGCTGAAATTCTTTATCGGCGCATCTTGGGGAACAGCCTTTGGCATGGGCTTTGCACCTTTTATTCTTGGAGCTATTATTAAGGCGATTATTGTGGCAGCAGTTGGTGTTGCGCTCCTCGATATCCTTTTCAAAACGAACCCTTATTTTTCGAAATAATAATAGATAAAAGTTTTCCAATTCTTGGGAAGTTGTTTAGTATTTACCAAGTGTTCTTGATTTTTGAGTAGCTTAGTCCTAACGGAAGGAACTTATAAAAAACTATACAATTTGAAATAAAATTATAAGCAGCTGAATGAAAAGAGTTCAGCTGCTTTTTTATACTTAGGGTTTCATATTTTGTGTCTTAAGCGATTTTAGAAATACTGCGCGCGACGAATGAGAGCCTCTATATAATCTTTGTTACGAGACTGCCTGCTAGCGAGAATTACTACTTGGGGCAAAAACTTACTAGAGAAGATTAAGAAATGCACTAGCCAAGCGACAGAGTTCAAGAGGAGAGAGCAAAAATAATCCAGATATTATAGTCTGATTGTGGCATCATTTTGTCCAAACATGTAAGGGAGTTTCTGTATTATCATTAAAAATTTTTGTTTCAGATAATAATGTTTTATTATCTAAATCATAAAGGAGTACTGAATTTCCTGCTAAAATAATTAGTTTATTGTCTTTTGTAGTATTTAAAGTCCAAATATTACTCTCCTCATAAATTTTAGAATTTAATATATCACTAACATCAACAAAATAGTTTTCGTTATTTTTGGTATTTATAACTGAAAAACCTGATTTTTGTAGCATATTAGGTTCGTGTACAGTTATCAAGTAGTTTTCAGATTTACTTTTATAAATAAGATTGGGATAATTTTCTTTTAATGTGATAAAGCTTTTTTCATTGTTCTTCAAATCAAATTTCATGATTCTATTATCAGGTGTAACTTCGAAAGTTTTCCTGTTACGACGAGAGGTAACAGGCGAATATAAATTTTCTTCAATTTTTTCTAAAGAAGTAAAATCATAGAGATATTCACTATTGTCATCTATATTCTGTTTTTCAAGTACTTTTAGATTGTTTCCATCATTGAAAGTATATAAAGAACTTTCAAATATTTTGCTTTTTTGATTTTCTTGTGTGATTATCATGTACAATTTTCCCTTGCTACCAGTAAATTGTGTAGAGGGTAACGCTGATGAAGTAAACTTATACGAATCAATTTCTTTTCCATTTTTGTCAAAAGAGTAGAGAAAACCATCATCTCCTGTTGCTTGGAAAGTATAGTAATAATCAGTAGTGGAACCTGCACCTGTATAAGCATACTTATTTGAGCTACGTTTAACTACTTCTCCCTTTTCAAAGTCTATTGATAAGATATTTTCATTCTTTTTAGCACTTTTAGAATGTCCTTCTGAAAAAATCAGATATCTATTTTGAATTTCTCCTTTTGAAAACCAACCATTTACATCTTCTGCAATAGCTAATTTGTCAGTATGAAGTAATTTTGGTGTATTATTTTCAACTTTATATGATTTGATATTGTTATTGGATACGATGTAGAAATCAGCATTGCTTGCAATTTTAAAGTTAGCTTCTTTGTTATTGAAAAATAAGATTTTGATTCCCAGAACCACTGCGGCTAAACATGATAAAAGAAGTAAAGAATTAAATATTTTTTTCTTCATTTATTTATTCCTGTAGATTAAAACTGTAAGTGGATTTGAGACAAATTCGCCTGGGTGCACTGCCCAAGCAGAACCGATATTATTATCAGTCTTATCTAAATTTACTCTTGCAGTGTAATAATATGCAGCCCAAACTAATTGAGAGCAGTAAAAACTATTTTTTTGTTTAATATTCCAAAAGTTTAAATTATAAGGCTTTCCAACCTGTTGACCAGCCCACTTTCCTGCATTATAATCTTGTGTGATACTTGTTTTTTTGACTCCCATCTGCCATACTCTGTTATTTCTAAATTTCGTTCCCCAATCTCCACTTGCCAGCCTAACTTTTTTACCAACACCTTCTGCTTCGGCAACCACATATTTTTTTTGTGGTGCAACAATCCCTGCATGCCACGAATTTGTTATTAATAGACTAGAACCTGCATCTGTTACAGCTATTACCCCATCACGCCAACTCCAAGCCCCATATGCTGAACGAGCGGTAGCTTTTTCATCAGCTACAACGGAAGCTGCATCGCCATATTCTTGTTCTTTTTGCCGCATGCCATCCATAATTTCTTGTTGCTGTTTGGTTAATTTTTGTAAAGCTACTGCATTGGTGGAAGTATCTACTTCATCAGTTTGAACAGCTTTTACTGTTGCTGGAGCTATCGCTGACAGAAAAGCAGCTGAAGCTAGGCAATGAATAATAGTTTTCTTTAAAATTTTGTGCATGTGTTTCCCCTCTTTTCAGAAATAAAATTTTTTCTGGTTGAACAACCCTACAATAATTAAAAGCGCTTTCAATTTTATTATAACAGAAAAAGAAGTGATAAAATCACAGATCTTTAAATATTGTTGAATTGTAGGCAATGTGTAAAAATTTACAATTTTACTTATCTTAACACTCTCAATAAAAAGTTTTCTACTACTGATTGAGGCTACTTAAAAAGTCGAGAAATTCATTTTTCTCGACTTTTTATTATTTCTTGAAAAATAGTTTTGTTAACAGTTTGGGAACTTTCAGCAACCCGATAAAGAGCATTGCGCTGCAATAACTGTATTTTAGGCAGAGGATACTGTCCATCTTTAAGACAAGTACTGATTAGCTTATTAGGGTCAAAGTCAATATCATCAGGAGGAAAGGAAATTAAACTTGAACCGAGATAGTCTTTAGTCGTGAGACTCCCGTCTTCTATATGATAAGTTTTTGCCTGGGGCAGGCCATTATTAAAGAAGGCGATAACAGCATTGTAAGCGACTTTTTTAGTTAAAGCTGATCGTTTATCCTTATAGCGAAGCAGTGCGCTGAGGAGGAACTCCTGAGCTTCTAGGGGTGTTAGGTGCGGTTGATAATGGATTTGTACAAGGATTTCTTCGGTTATCTTATGGAAACCGGTAATTCCTACTAAAAAGCCATTTGGACTTACATAAAATTTTTTGAAATGTGTGCGGATAGCTTGTCCATTTTCTGTAATCTGTCCATCTGAAAGAATAGAAATAAAATCCTTAGTGAGTGCTAAATTAAGAAAACTCATTTATTTCACGAACATGGCATCCCCGAAACTGAAGAAGCGATAATGCTCATCAATTGCATGCTGATAAGCTTCTAGGATAAATTCTTGACCTGCAAAAGCAGAGACTAGCATAACGAGCGTAGATTTTGGCAAGTGGAAGTTTGTGTTAAAAGCATCAACTACTTTCCATTGATAACCGGGTTTGATAAAGATATCTGTCCAGCCAGAATCTGCTTGGATGTCTCCATTAAATTTTGTCCCAATCGTTTCTAAAGTACGGATAGAGGTTGTGCCACAAGCAATCACACGATGCCCAGAAGCTTTGACAGCACGAAGTGTTTCAGCAGCTTCTTCAGACAGTTGGTAGAATTCACTATGCATATGGTGTTCTTCAATATTATCAACGCTCACTGGTCGGAAAGTTCCCAAGCCTACATGTAAGGTAAGTTCCACAACATGAACACCTTTGGCACGAATTTTATCTAATAACTCAGGTGTGTAGTGCAAACCAGCAGTTGGTGCAGCAGCAGATCCATTTTCTTTTGCAAAGACGGTTTGATAACGTTCTTTATCTTCTAATTTTTCATGGATATAAGGTGGAAGTGGCATTTCACCTAAGCTCTCTAGCACTTCAAGGAAGATACCAGCGTAACTAAATTCAACGATACGTCCGCCATGTTCCAATTCTTCAACAACGGTTGCTTTTAAGCGGCCATCACCGAAAGAAAGCTCTTGCCCAATACGCATACGTTTTGCAGGCTTAGCTAAAGTTTCCCAGCGATCTCCTTCTGTATTTTTGAGCAGGAGAAGTTCAACGTGCCCATGAGTTTCAGGCTTGATACCATGGAGACGTGCAGGGAGAACGCGTGTATTATTAAGTACGAGTGCATCTCCGGGATTAAGCTCATCCACAATATCGTAGAAGTGCTTGTCTTCCATAGAATGACTTTCCTTATCAAGTACTAGGAGACGTGATTCAGAACGTTTTTCAAGTGGTGTTTGTGCGATGAGTTCTTCTGGTAAATTAAAGTCAAAATCATTAATATTCAAAATATATTTTCCTTGTCATTTATAAAAGTTAAAACTTTCAAGACAGCCTTTCTTATTTGGGAGAGAGGATGACATACTCCACCTTTCATCTTCATGAGATATGAAATATGCAGCTGTTTCATATTATACCACTTTTAGAAAAGTTTTCTTTTGAAAAATTATTTAAAAACATAATTTTATTGTTGACAAGGAAATGAATTAAGTTTATAATTTGTATATACCAATTCGGAAAAGGAGACTCTCTCATGAAAGTTATCACTGTTAAAAATCAACTTGAAGGTGCAAAAGTCGGCTTTGACTTACTCAAAGAAGCTATGGACAATGGTGCTAAAACCTTAGGTCTTGCTACGGGGTCAACGCCAGTTGAATTTTATAATCAAATTGTTAAATCGGATCTGGATTTTTCAGATATGACCTCAGTAAACTTGGATGAGTATGTTGGACTTGATGGCTCTGATGAACAATCTTATCATTACTTCATGAACAAGCATCTTTTTAACGAAAAACCTTTCAAAGAAAACTTTTTACCAAATGGTAAAGCATTAGACTTGGAAGCGGAAGCGAAAGCCTATGATCAAATCATTGCTGAGCATCCTATTGATTTCCAAATTCTTGGTATTGGTCAAAATGGTCACATCGGTTTCAATGAACCAGGAACTTCATTTGAAGAAACAACACACGTGGTTGACCTCCAAGAAAGTACAATCAAAGCAAATGCACGTTTCTTCAAACATGAGGAAGATGTGCCACGTAAAGCTATATCTATGGGGATTGCTTCAATCATGACAGCTAAATCTATCGTTTTGATGGCTTACGGTGAATCAAAAGCAGAAGCAATCAAAGGTATGGTTGAAGGTAAAATCACGGAAGCTATGCCAGCATCAATCCTGCAAAAACATGCAGATGTTGTTGTTATTGCTGATGAGGCGGCAGTCGGTTTGCTGAGCAAATAATATATAAATAATGAGAGATAGAGTACTCTGACGCGTAAAATAACCTTATATTTTGCGCGATTTTTTATAAAGAAATAGGTGAAGAAAAAGCAGATTTTACTGGTGAAATCTGCTTTTTCTTCACCTAACAGAACATTTATGACTTTATATTAACACCTAAAACAGTCAAATGACCATTGGAAATCAATTTAACAATGAGATGCGCAAAATCACTTGATTTCATAGTACTTGACGAAGAAACCCACCATTTAAGTGTTCCAGCCAAGATAGAAGTAATATAGCTGATGACAAAATCACTAGGCACTCGTACATCATGTTCACGAATTTCCAGCTTATCGAAAAGCTCGGTATAACGCTCGGTTAATATCTCGATAAAGCGATTAATAATCGTTTGGTCCTGTGATTTATCAATCACAATCTGGGCTACCTCTGGATTTTGACGTACAAAATCGTAGAAGCGCGCCAACATCTCCTCGATATCGTTGACATAAACATCAGTGCCATCCACGGGATTTTGCTCGTCTAAAATTTTGATAAAGTCCAGTATAAAAGTGTCAATCAAACTGTCATAAAGATCTTGCTTGTCGGCATAATGGGCATAAAAAGTTGCTCGATTAATCATTGCAGCATCAGCAATTTCTTGAATAGAAATTTTTTCAAATTTTTTATTTCTTAATAAAGAAAAGAAAGCTTGTGTAATCATTTTTCGTGTTCTTAAGACACGTAAATCATTTATTTTAGCCATGTTAGTACATTTCCCCTTTACTTGTATCTTAAACAACAAAAATAACCTATTTGTTGTATATTATAGCCTCTTACAGTAATTTTTGCTGCTGTGAACTGTGTCAAATATTCTTGTCATTAATCATAATAGAAGGGTTTGAGTAATTGTTTTGTTATAATATAAATTAAATATTAAAAAAAGATACATTAAAGAAATTTTCGAGCGGGATTGACAAGATGAAAAAGATTGTTCTGTTAATTTTAGGATGTGCAATGCTAGTCCTGGCACCAAAAGCTGAAGCTGAGGAAGGACTTGATAATCAGGCAATGGATTTTAGTGCCCAAGCTATACCAAGCGAAGCCCAGAAGCAAAACAGGAAAGATTTATCTTACTGGTGGTTGGATATTAGCGATGAAAAAGAGTTCGTCCTCTACATTGAAATCACCAATGGTAAAGTTGAAAATACTTTTGATATATCTGCAAATCAAGCAATAACTAATGAAAATTTAGTTATTGACTACAGTTTAGAGAACAGGGAAAGTCAAGAATATTTGTATAGAGCGCCTTCTTTTGATTTTTACAAGAATGTGAAAATCGGAGAAGAGGGAACAAGAGAGAAAATAAAAGTTACTCTCGCACCGTATGAAAGAAGGCGTATCCCTATCACAATTTCTCTTTCTCAAGAGCTATCAGGTCAAGCTATAGGTGGTATTAATGTAAGTCGTCATACTAAGGAAGCAGAACGTACAGGGGGGATTCTCAATGTTTATAATAGAGCTTTTGCATTAGTGCTAGATACTGGAGAAGTACAAGCTTCCTCTTTAAAACTTTCTTTGGGTAAGTTAGAAGTCGCTGCACAAACATTACAGTTGATTAATCCTAATCACCGAATTCTTTCTGGTATTAGTGTGGATGCGGTGATTACTGCTGATTCAGGCGAAAAAGTTTCCGAACTTAAGACCAGACAAGGTGTTATTGTACCACAAGCAAAAATTACCCTTCCTTTGAATAATGAAAAACGGCTTGAACGAGGAGAGGAGTATAAGTTAAGTATGCGTGTGAAAATCCCAGAAGAGGAGAAGAAGCAAAGAATTGAATACACTTTAATAGTCGATAATGAAGATAATATAACAGCAGAACCAGTTCATGACCAGCCCCAAATTACGAAAATCTTTGTGATTGCAGCAAGTATTTTTTTCATTATCAGTTTGTTTTCCTTTGCTGTGTTTAAAGGGAGAAAAAAACAAACTGATAACTCAATGTAGAAGTACTGGTCTGTTATGAGACTGCACTTTTATAAAATGACGAATATGGAGATAGATGTGAAAAAATTTTTTATAGTTAGCATATCGCTGTTGATGACTTTAGGGATAATATTACCGAGAGACAGTGTGAAAGCAAGTCAGCTTGGATTTTCAGCCACGGCGAATGTTAAAGACCTAGATAATCGCGCAAGTGAGCATTCTTTTTTTGACCTTATTTTAGAGCCTGGGGAGAAGCAAACCGTTACAGTGACACTGAAAAATGATACTAATCGTGAGATGACGATAGAGCAAGATGTTACCTCTGCTACAACCAATATTAATGGTGTTGTTGAATATTCGCCTAACGACATTGAACCAGACGAGTCACTGAGGTTCAATTATGACGATTTGATTAATGCTGAGCGTGAAATTACCTTACCAGCGCATTCTGAAAAGACGGTTAATATTGAACTAGAAATGCCTAATGAGAAATTTGATGGTCAACTTGTCGGGGGTCTTACTTATCGTGAGAAAATCAAAGAGGAGGAAGTAGTCCCTTCAGATCAGGAAGGGCTTGCTGTGACAAATCGTTTTGCCTTCGTGATAGCACTCTTGATGCGTCAAAATAAAAATACAGTTGAGCCAGATTTAAAGTTGCATAATGTAGCTCCTGGACAAGTCAATTATCGCAATGTCATTAATGTCAACTTACAAAATCCTAAAATGACTTTTCTTAATCGAATGCATGTGAACGCCAAAGTACAAGGTATTGACAATCCCGACATTGTATATTCTGTCAATCAAGACCGTATGCAAATGGCTCCCAATACCAACTTTGATTTTCCGATTTCACTAGAGGGAGATCGCTTGCGACCTGGGCGGTACCTGATGACTATGACTGTAAATGGTACCAAAGATGATCAGGGGGATTACACAGCTACAAACAGAGAAGGAGAGGAGGTTACCTATCGTCATGAGTGGAGGTTTGAGCGCGAATTTACCATTACTGGAGCACAAGCCGATGACTTCAACGAACGTGATGTGACGATTGAGCCGGAGAATCGTTCATGGTTGAAATGGTTAATTATAGGCTTACTTCTTCTCTTGATATTATTGCTTATCTGGTTCATACTTTGGAAACGTCGTAAGAAGAAAGAAGAAGAGGAAAAAGCTAAGAAAGAGGCTGAAATTGCAGCACTTAGAGCACAGCTAGAAAATCAAGAGCTTCCTAAAATTCCAAAAGAATAATATTGTATACAATAAAAAATTAATAGTCTCGCATCCTCTACAGCAGGGGATTTCTATCTGTCACTAGAGAATATTCGAGGCTTATTATTTTGCCAAACTATTAAGAAATGTTAAGATATAGTTAATTGTATGTAAAAATAATTTTACATCTGCGGAATAAAAAGGAGGTTTTTGTAATGTTAGTTACATTATTGAAATCAACGATTTTGGTATTGCTAACTTTATCAATAAATACGACAGTTCCTCCAGCAGTTGCTACGACTTTGCCAGGAGCAGGAAGTACAACCAATACTGCAAAGATTATCTTTGAGAAAGATGATTTAATCGTTGGACCTGTTGATCCAGACAATCCTTATCAACCGATTATCCCAGAACAGCCTGGACAACCGACAGGTGGGCTACTTTCGATTGACTTTGTATCAAATCTTTACTTTGGACAAGGTTCTATTGATCGCATAGATCGTACCTACTATGCCCGTCCTATGCTTGCTACAATTTCCAAGAAGAATGGGAAAAAGGCGCAACAAGAGTTTTTTCCAAACTTTGTGCAGATAACAGATAGACGCCCTGATGTGGAAGGATGGATGTTGAGTGTCAGACAAGATGTGCAGTTTCGCTGGGTAGGGGCTTCACCTGATGTTACTGGTGAAGCAGAGGGAAGACCAGGAGACTTCTTAGCTGGTGCAAGACTCACTTTTTCACATGGACGTACAACAACTGGACACAATAGACCGGATGAGACTGTTCCGAATTATGCAGGCGGGGTGTCAACCATCCTAGTTCCGGGAGTTCTTTCTGCTCCAGTGCTTTCTGCGAATACGGGTCAAGGTAAAGGGACGTGGCATTATGCTGTGGGAAATCCCCTTCCACCAGAGATTACAGAGGACATGTTAGATGAAATAGAGGAAGGGGGAGGCGACTTCAGTAAGTTTATTGAAGCAGGCTATTATGACAACTATAGGATGGACAAGGGGCAAGCCCCTCGTTTTGGGCCAATTACTCTCCATGTGCCACGTATAACAGCACAACGTTCTGCCGGCTACCAGAGTTTATTCACATGGACACTTTCTGACGTACCTAGAAACTAAGAAGTAGCAGTGAAAATGATAAGAGAAGGAAGAACTATGAATAAAAAGATTCTCAAATATACTGTACTAGCATTAACAGTAATAATGGTGGCAGTGCATTCCGTGACAGTTTTGGCAGAGAACTCTGCATTGCCCAATTATCGTTCGTGGGGAGCCATTCAGTTCGCGCCAGGGAGTGGTCAAGTAGGACCAGTTGATCCAGACTTACCCACTTCACCAATAGAACCTGTTATTCCGCCAGGAATGCCTGCTCCACAACCAGGTACTCCTGGAGCATTATCAATTGATTTTGTTTCAGGTATTGTTTTTGGCCAAGGTGATGTTTCTACAAAAAAAAGAGTTTACTATGCTCGGCCCTTTCCAGCACATCGTCTTGATGAGGAAGGAAATAATATAGGAGAAGCCTTTGAACTTTTTCCAAACTTTGCACAAGTGACTGATCGGCGAGGAGAGGTTGAACAAGGTGGCTGGACACTTTCTGTGAGGCAAGCTCATCAGTTTATGTGGACTGCTCTTCTTGGCAATCCACCAGAGGAAACGACTGCTCAGGCTGGTGATTTTCTGATTGGTGCAGAGTTGAAATTTACCAGTGGCCATACTAGTGCTGATGCACCAGACCTATGGGTCGAGCCAAGCGAAGTAATCCCTAGTATCACACTTAATAATCGCTTTCAACCTGTCATCGTTGCTCATCCAGGCGAAGGTTTGATGACTTGGCATTACTCTGTAGGAACGGTAAGTGATTTAGCAGAATATACAGAAGAGTTTGCTCGTCCTTCCTTAGATGAAAACGGTGCCCCCATACTTGATGACGATGGAAATACCATCTATGAGACTGTGACGGATATTCCCGATGACAAACTTGAAAATCATCTTCCCGATTTATTTGAAAAAGGGTATTACGATATCTTTCGGATGGGGATTGGTGGAGGAGGTGAGTCTGGGAATCGCCCGCGTTTTGGTCCTATATCTCTCATGATTCCTGGTTCAACAGTACAGCGTTCGGCATCCTATATGACGTACCTGGAGTGGCAGCTTTCCCTTACCCCTGGAAATCCTTAAGACTTACAGGGCTTAAAAGAAAACATTAAAAACTGAGAGGAAAGAGAATGAGATTAAAGAAAACATTGAAAACGAGCTTTGTTTCACTCGTTGTAGTACAACCTTTCCTATCTTCTTCAGTAGAGGCAATGGAGCCATATGAGACAGGAGGAGGTGTTGGTTTTCAGCGTGGTACAGGTCTTATACAGCCTTTACATCCTGGACCTGGTGATTTAGCTAGACAGCCTATGAGCCCTCTTCCAGAGGAAATACAGAAGCCAAACAGAACATCTTCACAGGGTACAGGAAGTAGTCTAAGCATCGACTATGTCTCAGAGTTTGTGTTTAAAATGTACAGGGAGGATGGAGAAAAAGTATTTTATTATGCTCAGCCCCAGTATCTTAGGGATGAACACGGTCAGTCCACCATTACGCCTAATTTTATTCAGGTCACAGACCAACGTGGTACAGCTGAAGGCTGGACTTTAAAGTTACAAAAAACGATACGATTTTATGATGGAAACAAGCAGGCACTTCAAGCTACAGATATTTTATTGTACAATCCCGTAGTGGTTGGTTATCAACCTTCTAATCAGCCAAGAGCACCCTCGCTCTTAGGTCAAGGGGAAGATTCTGTAGTCATTGCTCAGGCTGAACAAGGCAGTGGAACGGGGACAACTACTATTCGTTGGGGGAATCATCTTGTCGAAATGGACTTATACAGTAAGAAGGGAGAAGTAAACACCGCCCTTCTTAATCGTGATGTTCAACTCCTTGTCCCAATCAGAACAAATCGCCAAAACCATACTTATCAAGCAACACTTACCTGGATACTCTCAGAGATACCGGGAAATTAAATATATATAATAATGATTCACTTTAAAAATAGAAGGGAAACACTATGAAGAAACAAGTCAAACTTATGTCATCATCAGTTTTGGCGCTTATTGCTGTAGGCATATTAGCACCGTCAGTTGGAGAAGTGGCAGAAGCAGCTGAAGTAGCAACTTATCCGGGTTGGGGAGCGGTTGGTTTTACTGAGGGAAGTGATATAACTGATCCAGTGGATCCGGAAGACCCAGAGCAACCAATTGATCCAGAAGAACCGGAAGAACCTGGACCTCCGACAGGACCTGCTACTCCAGGCCCACTATCGATTGACTTTGCC
This sequence comes from Lactococcus muris, assembly GCF_042849115.1. Lineage (NCBI taxonomy): Bacteria > Bacillati > Bacillota > Bacilli > Lactobacillales > Streptococcaceae > Lactococcus > Lactococcus muris. The sequence goes on from NZ_BAAFQO010000002.1 coordinate 23,317, forward strand.
TCTAACTTCCACTTTGGCACGACAAATCCTATTTCAGCCACTGACCGAACTCTGTATGCACGCCTTCAACCTACGAGTAGCGGTAATCGACCAAATTATGTTCAAGTAACGGACAACAGAGGCTCGCTTGAAGGGTGGACACTACAAGTATCGGCGACAGAGTTTACGGTAGCTTCTAATGCTCCTCAACATGCGAATGCAGTTTTGGCAGGGGCTGAACTAAGTTGGTACAATGGAACAATAATGTCATCTTCTCCTAAACCTGCAAACGGTCATACTGAGGAGCATACACTTTCGTTTGCTCCGGGTGCATCACAGAATGTTCTCTGGGCCGAAAAAGATCATGGAACAGGGACAAGCCTTTTGCGTTTTGGTACAACCGATTTGGGAACTGACAAGGAGGATCCAGAACACGCGAGTACCTCGATAAGATTAATGGTTCCTGGCGGTGCAGCGCGACAAGCACTTTACACATCCACAATCACATGGAGCTTGCAAAATGTTCCGCCGCAACCTTAACGTAATATGGATTGAATCAAAAATCAGTAAACACTGATTTTTGATGCTATTGGGAAAGAGATTAAGAGTTAAACCTTGTCTTAAGGGAGTTGTTCTTCCAAGTTTTGACGAACATACTTAATCTTTTTCTCGATAGAGGATTTGAGAATAGGAGATAGAAAGGTGCTAATGTTAAAAAAATTATATTATGTAGGATTAGCTGCTTTGCTGGCAAGTGGGCCAGGAGAGCGGGCTATTGCTGCGGAATTTGATCCTGAAACACAGTTAGACGGCAGAGCCAGTGTGGACGTTTCTGCATCTGTTCCTGAGAATGAGCGTTTGCGCCTACTTAAAACACCAGATATTGACTTTGGACGAGTGACTTTCCATGATGAGTTAGTGGCCGATTTACTCTTTGAAGCCTCTGTTTCTAACGCCTTTGAAATCCTCAATATCACAGGAAGTGGTGCGGGTTTTCATGTTAATCAAAAATATTCTCATTTTACTGCAAGTTTGGAAAACGGCTCTGCTCCATATGTCTTACCTGTTCGCGCGATTGAACTCAGTGTTACAGGCGGACCAACTACGATGATAAATGCGACAAACTCTATTGCGTATGGACTCCTTAATCCTGAACAACCTGAACCAGAATATGGCCCCATCGAGGCCCGGGTTTTGACTGGATTACCTGATGCCAACGGCTTTCTAACTTCAGGTACTCTTCGGGCAGAAATGATTATTGATGGGAAACGTCTGGGCGAGATTGTACCAGAAGAAGAATATGAAGCGACGATCACCACAACGATCGTTTCAGGACTTTGAGAACACGTCAACATATTCAATATGTGTGGGGGATTTTAACCAATGAAAAAACACAGAAAAAGCTCATGGATGTGTATGGAATTGTCTATATTGTCCGTAAAAAAACTCATAGTCTTATCTGCTTTGGCTTTCGGGCTCTTATTCATGGCGAAACCGACTACAGCTGCAGTTTTAACTGGTGGTGTACTGGGAGAAGATGAGTTCGGCCGTCCGCAAGTCACTTTTCAGACCGACAACTGGCGGGATATGATGGATACTTACCTAAGTCCACAGTTAAATTTGGCACCAATAAATGAGGGGAGTTCCCCAACGATAAGGGCTAACTTTACTGCAGGTAATCATGGAACAATTCGCTTTGAAGTAACAGGAACTGTTTTTGGAAATAATGTTTGGTCGCAGATTATGGGAAATCAAGCTGCAGGAGGTTCGGTCAACCAAGATACCATTCGAGAAGGGCGGTCCTTATATATTGATGGTAACAGCAATACATTGTATTTTGACAATGATACGACACCAACAAATGGTAGTGGAGGTCGTGGGGATTCGAACGCACAGGGGACTGGAGGAGGTCCGCGTCGAGGCTGGTTTGCAGGTGTTCAAGGACGGACAAGTAACCCAATATCAGGTTCTGTTGGAGTACCAGCACAGTCAAATGATACAGTCACTATTACACCTGAAACACGCTTGACACTCGCTAATGCAACAGTAATCAATAGCATCACAGGAGGAGTTTTTCAAGCCCGGGGTCGTAATGTCAAGCCTACTTTTACATATAAAGATGTAAGATACATTAATGGTGCAGGTACTACCAGTGCCACACCAATCTATGCTCACTATGCACATATAAATTTCTCAGGAACAAACTATTTCCGAGTTTGGCAGTCTGGAACTGGGAACTTGACAGGAAGTGATAATCAGGGGGAATTTATAGAAGGCGGTGCACATGTGGAAGTCTTGGATGGTCACACTGCTCTAGACTACAATTGGGGGAATGATCAGCCTTTCTTTATGGAAGTGATCGATCGTTATCTTTTGAGATTGCATGAAGATGCTAAACTAACGATGAACTTAGATACTTCTTATGCTATGTACTGGAGTCGGTCTCAGAGTCATTCAATTCATAATTTCACATGGGATTTTCAAAAAAATTCTGAGTTTTTAGTCACGTCTACTGCACGGACTGGGATTACAGGACTTAATACATGGTTTCAGCATGGCGACTATAGAACTTGGGATTTTAATATGGCAGAAGGTGCTCGCTTTATCTCACACAACAGTTCACTTGTTATGAATATTGGTCGGAGTAATACGGGAGGCTTACCTGCGGGAAGCTCAGGTGGCTGGGGTGGATTTAATGGTGCTGTCCGGTGGAATTTTGGACCAGATAGTGAATTTATTATCAATAGTCCAGCAACTACACAAACAGCTAACAACGCCACCATAGCTGGAACACCAGGCGCAGGCTCAGAAATCGTTCTGAATAATGTCCGTTCATTTACGATAAACTCACGGAATACCAATACAGCTCAACCTGTTATTCATGCGAATGTTCGAAATTTTCCAATTCGTATTTTGAAAGAGGGGGACAGCTATGATCATGATAACAATCCCTCTACGTCAGAGCTTGTTGGTGTCGGAAATGGTTTGAGGACACACTTATCGACATATCATGAGCCTTTTGCTAATGTGTGGGATGGAAGTTTTGATACTGCTGATATCAATAGGAGAAACCTAGCTCAAACAGGAAACGATACCTTTGTAAGGGCAAATCATGGGACTATTATCAATATGACCAGTGTAGCAACAGGGGCTGGTGTACAGCAAGTTAACCTAGAGCCTAATAGGTTTACTGATGTGCAGAGGAACGCTCTACGGACCGCAGGCTATATTTCTTTCTTTAAGCCTCTGGGAGCCTTTATGCACCCGGACCTATCTAGTATGAATTCAACCTTTAGCATTGACCTAGCAAGCTTGCCTTTTGGGGGAGGCTTTAGCAACTGGTTAGAAAAAAATGAAACGAATCATCTTGTACTTGGGGATGACCGTGGACAAAAACCGAATTTTCATGTTACGGTAACCATGATAGAAAATAGATTTCCTGATGCCATTAAGTTTAGTTGGGTTGATTTTGAGGGGGAGCGAAGCAAGCCGCTTGAGTTAAATACTGCACACCCAGTGATTTCGATCACAGATAATAATCTGCCTAGTTTTGTTGAGGCGACAGGTTCTGGGACATTTTACAAAATCAACTTTGCTAAAGATAAGGGAGTACAGCTCCAAACACGGAATAGTCTTCGCTTAGGCCAAACGCATGCAGGAATCTTTAGATACTCCATTAATGATGGACCTGGACTTTAAAAAGAAGATTATCTTTCTGAAAGACCTGAAAAGTGGCGGAGGATTATGGAAAGAAAGAGTTTAAGACACAAGTTTTTCAAGCGCTTTAAGAATCAAAGTAATCGTAGTCGAGAAATTTATTTTTCTCGACTTTTTCATATAACATACAGCCATAATTCTCCCCTCCTTTTTTAGCAGACTTTGTATAAAGAAAACACTCCATCTCGTATAGGATTTTGGAGGATGTCAAACATCTTTGTCATAAGCAACGGTTTACTTTATAATGTTGTTTAAATGACATTAACTTGTAACTTGATGATTGAAAAATGAGTAATTAATGATAAAATAGACAATGAATAAGATAAGCAACAGCCTGTCAAATAGAGAAGGAAAAAATACTATGAAAAATTATAAGGCTGGGATTGATGTCGGTTCTACAACAGTAAAACTCGTTGTTTTTGATGAGGATTATCAACTCATTTTTAGCCGATATGAGCGCCATTTTTCAGATGTAAAAACCGCAACGATAAAAGTATTAAAAGAATTATTGGAAGAACGAGGCGAGTGTTCACTTGACCTAGCAATCACAGGTTCAGGCGGGATGGGGCTTGCAGATGTGATTGATGTGCCTTTTATTCAAGAAGTTATCGCAAGCTCGATTACTATCGAGAAATTTATCCCTGAAACAGATGTCATGATTGAACTTGGTGGAGAAGATGCCAAGATGACATTCTTTGATGCAGGGACCCAAGAGCTTCGTATGAATGGCACTTGTGCTGGTGGGACGGGAGCTTTTATTGACCAGATGGCAGCTTTACTTAAAGTAGATGCTGCGGGTGTCAATACATTAGCCAAAGACTATGAAAAAATTTATCCCATCGCGAGCCGCTGTGGTGTTTTTGCCAAAACAGATGTTCAGCCTCTTCTCAATGAAGGAGTACGCAAAGAAGATATAGCCGCCTCAATATTCCAAGCCGTGGTGAATCAAACGATTGCTGGGTTAGCATCGGGTCGTAAGATTACAGGGAAAATCGCTTTTCTCGGAGGACCGCTCTATTTCATGAGCGAATTGCGCAAGCGATTTATTGAAACTTTGGATATCGCAGAAGAGGATGTTATTTTTCCCGAAAATCCTCAACTTTTTGTGGCAATGGGAGCTGCGTTAGCTGAGGAAACAAGAACAAGTACGATTCGCACTTTAATAGACAATCTAGAAAATGACAATAGTGACAGCTTGATTCCGCAGGATACTTTGGATTGTCTTTTTGAAAATGAACAAGAGTTAGCAGATTTTCGAGTACGTCATGCTAAGGCAAAAGCAAGCTATAAAAAGCTTTCTGAACATCAAGGCGCAGCCTTTTTAGGAATTGATGCAGGATCAACTACCACAAAAATTGTGCTCATTGATGGCGAAGGACATATTCTTTTTGAGCACTATGGTTCAAATAATGGCGAACCTTTGGAGTCGGTCATTGCTGTCTTGAAAGAAGTCTATCGTTTACTGCCGGAAGATGTTTATATTGCCAAATCTACAGTGACCGGCTATGGTGAACATCTGATTAAAGCTGCACTCCGAGTCGATTACGGGGAAGTTGAGACGATGGCGCACTATAAGGCAGCGGATTATTTTAATCCTGGTGTCGACTTTATTTTAGATATTGGTGGCCAAGACATGAAAGCCATGCGTATCACTGACGGGGCTTTAAGCTCAATATCTTTAAACGAAGCGTGTTCTTCCGGATGTGGTTCTTTCATTGAGACCTTCGCTCATTCTTTGAAATATGATGTGCGTGATTTTGCCGAAATTGCTTTATTAGCAAAACACCCGGTAAACCTTGGTTCACGTTGTACAGTCTTTATGAATTCAAAAGTGAAACAAGTGCAAAAAGAAGGGGCGACTGTAGGTGATATCTCTGCTGGTTTAAGTTATTCTGTCATCAAAAATGCCCTCTATAAAGTCATCAAAGTCAAACGTCCTGAAGAATTAGGAACAAAGATTGTTGTTCAAGGTGGGACTTTCTATAATGAAGCTGTACTTCGTGCTTTTGAAAAAATCTCCGAACGTGAAGTTGTTCGTCCTTCTATAGCAGGACTTATGGGCGCTTATGGCTGTGCTTTGATTTCTCTAGAACAGGAAGAGTTTGGGCAAAAATCAAGAATTCTGAACTTGCACGATTTGGAAGCTTTCAGCACACAAAAAGAATTTATGGTTTGTGGCCTTTGCGAAAATCAGTGTAAAATGACGTTGACGGTCTTTAATGACGGCAGTAAGTTTGTTACAGGAAACCGCTGTGAGCGAGGCGCAGAAAAAGCAACACAAGTAAAAGTTGATAAACGTGAGAAAAAGGTCAATCTTGTCGACTATAAATACAAGAAGCTTTTCAAATACCGGAGTTTAACCAAGAAAAAACAGACAAGGGGAGAAATAGGTATTCCTCGTGTCCTAAACATGTATGAAAATTATCCGCTCTGGCATACCATGTTAACGGATCTAGGTTTCCGAGTAGTATTATCCCCTAAGTCTGATAAAGAACTTTTTGAAAAAGGAATTGAAACAATTCCTTCTGATACAGTTTGTTATCCTGCCAAGCTTTCACACGGGCATATTATGTCCTTGATTCAAAAGGATGTTCCGGCTATCTTTTATCCTTCAGTGCTTTATGAACAAAAAGAACAGGCCCAAGCAGAAAATAATTATAACTGTCCGATTGTTCAGTCTTATCCCGAAGTGATTCGTAACAATATTGATGAAATTCGAGAAGGGAAGGTTAAATACCTTCAGCCATTTATTAATCTAGCTGACCGAGAAGGTGTAGCAGAAAATGTCTATAAAGCTTTGCTTGCTCAAGGTTTTACTGTGGACTTGCCTGAAGTGAAAGCTGCGGTTTTCCACGGTTTTGAAGAAATGGAGAACTTCAAGCAAGACATTCGGGACAAGGCAGAAGAGTTGCTTATGCAGATTAACCTTAACAAGGAAAAAGCTATTGTTCTCTCAGGGCGTCCTTATCATTTGGACCCTGAAATTAATCACGGCATTGCCGACATTATTACGCAAGAAGGCTTTCATGTTTTAACAGAGGACAGCATTGCGCATCTCGAAGAAGTTGCTGGGCTGCGCGTTGTCAATCAATGGGTTTACCACTCACGCCTATATGCCGCAGCGCAGGTAGTGTGTAAAAATAAAAATTTGGAATTAGTGCAATTGAATTCATTTGGTTGTGGTTTGGATGCAGTGACAACGGACCAAGTGGAAGAAATTATGCGCAACCATAATAAGCTTTATACAGTCCTTAAGATTGATGAAGGGTCAAATATGGGAGCAGTGCGTATTCGTCTACGTTCACTTAAGGCGGCAGTAGCCGAACGCAGTCGACACGCTGTTGAAGAAAATATCCAGATCAAAGAAATTGTTGAAACACATCCGGTCTTTACAAAAGAAATGGCTAAAAAACACACGCTCCTCATGCCCATGTTGTCGCCGATTCACCAAGAAGGCTTGCTTGAGAATGCTTTTGAAGCTTCAGGATATAATGTGGTTGTGTTGCCGGAAACCCAAAGCTCGGTGAACAAGGGACTAAAATTTGTGAATAACGATTCTTGCTACCCTGCAATCATAACGATTGGTCAACTCATCGAAGCTCTCCAATCTGGCGAATATGACGTGGATAATACATCTGTTATGATGACCCAAACAGGTGGCGGATGTCGCGCAACAAACTATATTCCTTTACTCCGTAAGGCGCTTGTCGATGCTGGTTTTCCTCAAGTTCCAGTGGTGAGCTTATCCATGGGCAATCAAGGGACAGAGAAAGGCTTCAAGTTTACTGTGCCACTTTTGACTCGTTTTATGATTGCTGTGCTTTATGGTGACTTGTTTGAGCGCGTGGTTTATCGGACGCGACCTTATGAAGCTGAAAAAGGTTCAGTTAATGCGCTTCATGCGAAATGGTTAGCAAAAGCGCAACATAATGTTAAATCTGCCTCTATTTTTGAGTTCAACAAGAACATGAAACAGATAATCAAGGACTTCGACAATATCGAACTCCTTGATATTCAAAAACCACGAGTGGGCGTTGTCGGTGAAATTCTGGTTAAATACAGCAAAACAGCCAACAACGATATTGTGAGTATTATCGAAGAAGAAGGCGGCGAAGCAGTTGTTCTAGATTTGATTGGCTTTATGAACTATTCTTTATACAATCAAATCTGGAAAACCGATGAGCTTGGCTTTGCAAAGAAAAATAAATTGATGGCAAAAGCTCTACTCTCTATTATTAATATGCTGGAAAAACCGATGGACAAGGCTTTGCGAGCGTCGGAACGCTTTGAGGGCATTGAGTCTATTTATGAAATTGCGGCCAATACAGAAGGTATCCTTTCAGTGGGAAATCACACAGGCGAAGGCTGGTTCTTGACAGGAGAAATGATTGAACTCTTACAAAATGGTGTTCAAAATATCGTCTGTCTCCAACCATTTGGCTGTCTTCCCAACCATATCGTGGGTAAAGGTATGCTGAAAGAGTTACGTCGCCAATATCCGGGAGCAAATATTAGCCCGATTGACTATGACCCCGGTGTTTCTGCGGTCAACCAGTTGAATCGGATTCGTTTGATGATGGCAACAGCTAAAAAGGCGATGAAGAAAGAAGTAACCGTTTAAAATCAGTCAAGAAACAAGCATTCGTCATGAAATGCTTGTTTTTGTTTTTAGAATCTAAAGCTAATCTATAGAGAGCGATGATTGTATAAGGATGTGTGAGCTAGAGAGACTTTGAACTTTGAAACGGATGCCTTAACAATTAAAAAGAATGCATCAATCAATTCGTTCTAATGTTGGATACCTTTTAGTGCTTAGGGAACTTTAAAGTAGGTACTGTACAAAAATATTTCCGTGTTCTATAATAAAGATTATATTGAATGAGAAGGAGAGGAATTTATGGATTTAAAATTATCAAATAAGTTGGCTTTAGTGACTGGTTCAACCAAAGGGATTGGTCGTGCGATTGCAGAGAGTCTAGCAGCTGAAGGCACTAATGTTATTATCAATGGCAGATCACTGGATGTTGTTGAAAAAGTAATTGAGGATTTAAGTAAAAAATACCCGCAAAGCGCATTTTATCCGGCAGCTTATGATTTATCAGTAGAAAAAGAACGGCAAGCTCTTTTCCAAGCTTTTCCAGAAGTTGATATCTTAGTCAATAATATGGCGATATTTAACGACGCAAAATTTGAAGAAATAGACTTAGATGAATGGCGCCGTTATTTTGAGGTCAACTCTATCTCTGGGATTGCCTTGGCAAAATTTTATCTTCCTAAAATGCTTGCTAAAAATTCAAATGGTCGCATCATCTTCATTGCATCAGAAGCAGCGATTATGCCAAGTCCAGAAATGCCACATTACTCTATGACCAAAACGATGAATCTGTCTTTGGCGAAATCTTTAAGTCGTGAAACAGTAGGTACGACAGTAACGATTAATACGGTGATGCCAGGTTCAACATTAACAGAGGGTGTCGAGAGTTTACTGGCATCGCTTTATCCAGAGTTGGATTCTGTTGAGGAAAGAAGTCGCGCCTTCATGGTGAACAATCGTCCAACATCAACAATCCAACGTTTGATTCATCCCGAAGAAATTGGCAATTTTATCGCTTATGTGGCAAGTCCTCTTGCAGGTGCCTTTTCTGGCGAAGCACTTCGAATGGACGGCGGACTTGTTCCGACAATTTTTTAGATAAACAAAAAATCATTGGCCATCAAGACCAATGATTTATTTTTTTATTTACGATAGCGTCGTGTCGAATTTTTTAACTCAGCAAGGCTGTAAGGCGTAGGATCAGAGAATGTTTGATCAACATGTGCATCCAGACTTTCTGAGAACATTTCCTCATATTCTGGAATTGAAAGTTTTCTGCGATTGTCTAAAAGGGCTTGATGCTCTGACTTGCGGAGATGCTGCTCAAAGCCTTCAACTAATTGACCAGAGAAAAATTCGGCAACTGTTCCAGAGCCGTAGCTAAAGAGACCAATCTTATCGTCTGCTTTTAAGTTTTCAGCATTTTCCAGTAGAGAAATCAGACTGAGGTAAAGCGAACCGGTATAAAGATTCCCGACGCGGCGATTGTAGGTGATTCCTTTTTCATATTGCGCCAGAAGATGTTCTTGAACTTCAGAACTTTCACCTTCAAGTTGTGGAAGCAGCGCTTTTTTCCCCATCTTAGTATAAGGCGTATGGAAAGCTAAAGCAGCAAAATCAGAGAAACCTAGTCCAGTACGACGTGCATACTCTTGCCAAACCTTAGCAAAGGCTTCAATGTAAGTGGCATTTGAAAACTGTCCATCAACAGTTGGATAAGTGTCACCAAAAGGACGCCAGAAGTCATAAATATCTTGCGTCAAGCTGACAGAGTCATCATTGAGCGCTAAGATATTAGGGTTAGCTGCAATTAACATGGCTACAGCACCGGCGCCTTGTGTTGGTTCGCCACCTGTATTTAGGCCATATTTGGCAATATCTGTCGCGATAACAAGAACTTTGCGCTCTGGATGACGATAAACATGGTCTTTAGCCATTTGTAAGCCAGCTGTTGTGGCATAACAGGCTTCTTTGAGCTCAATGGAACGTGCAAAAGGTTGAATGTCAAGCAAACCATGAACCACAACAGCAGAAGCTTTTGACTCATCAACTGAAGACTCGGTACCAACAATGACCATGTCAATCGCTTGTTTGTCTTCTTCAGTCAGAATTTCAGCAGCTGCGTTGGTCGCAAAGGTGATGAGATCTTGGCTGATCGGATTGACGGCCATTTGGTCTTGCCCGATACCGATATGAAATTTAGCAGGATCAACCTCACGCGCGTGTGCTAAATCAGTCATATCTACATAAGTTTCAGGAACAAAAAAGGCAAGCTTGTCAATACCAATATTCATATACATCCTCCAGTTTATAAGCTTGATAAATTTGTATGCTTAAGCTCCAATTTTACCATAAAAGATTAAAAAATGGAAAAAACTTTTGACTATTTGGGAGGGAAATGTGCTATACTGGGCTTATGAAAGAAATAGTAATTATCGATGCGCTTCGTACGCCTGTCGGAAAATATGATGGTGCGCTGTCAGATAAGACAGCTGCAGAACTCGGTGTTCATGTCGTTAAAAACTTACTTGAACGTCATGAAGATATTAAAGATGACGTCAAACAAGTGATTTTTGGCAATGTACTACAGGCTGGTACAGGTCAAAATATTGCTCGTCAAATTTCAATTAACAGTGGTCTTTCTCACCATGTTCCAGCTTCAACTGTGAATGAAGTCTGTGGTTCTGGTATGAAGGCAGTGATTCTTGCCAAACAACTTTTACAACTTGAGGAAGCCGATGTCGTGATCGCTGGGGGGACAGAATCAATGTCTCAATCTCCAATCATTCGCCACCGTAAATCTGGTGAAGAAGTTCTTACGATGATGTCTGAAGGGTTGGTTGATGCCTTTAACGGTGAATCTATGGGCTTGATTGGTGAAACAATCGCCGAGCAATTTGAGGTTAGTCGTGAAGAACAAGATCGCTTTGCTCAACGTTCACAAGAAAAAGCCCTAGCTGCACGCACAGCAGGCGCATTTGAAAAAGAAATCGTGCCATTTTCAGACTTAGCAGAAGATGAGACGATTCGTGCGAACTCATCACTAGAAAAACTTTCTTCACTGCGTACTGCTTTCAGCGAGAGCGGCAGTATAACTGCAGGTAATTCATCGCCAGTAAACGATGGGGCGTCTGCTTTAATTTTGGCAAGCAATGATTATGCCGAAGCTAAAGAGCTTCCGGTTTTGGCAAAATTATTAGCCAGTGAAGAAGTTGGAATCGATCCTGAGATTATGGGTGTTTCACCAATTAAGGCCATTCGTCAGTTGCTTGAACGTACAGATTTGGATATTGAAGATATTGACCTGTTCGAAATCAATGAAGCTTTTGCTGCTTCCAGTGTAGCTGTAAATCAAGAGCTTAATATTCCAGAAGAAAAAGTGAATATTTATGGTGGTGCTATTGCTTTAGGCCATGCTATCGGTTCATCAGGAGCCCGTATTTTGACAACTTTAGCTTATGCGCTTCAACGTGAAAATAAGCGTTATGGTATTGCTAGCCTTTGTATCGGTGGTGGTCTTGGCTTGGCTGTCCTCTTGGAAAACCCTAATTTAGTTTAATCAATGAATATGAAGAAAAAATTTTACCAAATGAGTCCAGCAGAGCGTCTGGATTTTCTTGACTTAAAGTCAGAAACAAGACAAATTTTAGAAGAAACAGTACTTGATGCGGCTTTAGCAGACAATCTTATCGAAAACCAAGTCAGTGAATTTGAGTTACCCATGGGTTTGGCGCAAAACTTTGTCATTAATGGCAAAAAATACCTCGTCCCAATGGTCACCGAAGAACCTTCTGTGATTGCAGCCGCAAGTAATGGGGCAAAGATAGCTGGAGAATTTCAAACAGTACTTGCAGAGCGGTTAATGCGGGGGCAGATTGTTTTTTATGATGTCGAGCAGGCGGAACAATTAATGCAGACTATTGAAGAAAATCAAGCCGGAATTTTTCGTGCTGCAAAAGAAGCTTATCCCTCCATTGTTAAACGTGGCGGTGGTTTACGACATGTGAGCAGCAGGGCTTTCGAAGCAGAAGGGTTTGTATCCGTTGATTTTAAAGTGGATGTGAAAGATGCGATGGGAGCGAATATTGTGAATGCCATATTGGAAGGCGTTGCTAATCTTTTTCGCACATGGTTTCCAGAGCAAAAAATCTTGTTCAGTATCTTGAGCAATTATGCTACAGAGTCCTTGGTTAAAGTCAGTTGTGAAATTCCCGTTGAGCGACTGAATAAAGGAAATAATGGACAAGAAGTTGCTGAAAAAATTCAGGCGGCTTCACGTTTTTCTAAAATCGACCCTTACCGTGCAGCCACACATAATAAAGGCATTATGAATGGCATCAATGCAGTTGTTCTCGCCACAGGAAATGACACACGCGCCGTAGCCTCAGGAATTCATGCTTATGCAAGCAAGGAGGGGAGTTACCAAGGTCTGGCGGAGTGGCATGCAAAGGACGGCATACTATTTGGAAGCCTTGAGCTCCCCTTGCCAGTGGCCACAGTTGGTGGCGCAGTAAAAGTTTTACCCAAAGCTCAAGCAGCTTTAGAACTCTTAGAAATTACAGAGGCAAAAGACTTAGCACAGGTCATTGCTGCAGTGGGCTTAGCGCAAAACTTGGCGGCCCTACGTGCCTTAGTTTCTGAAGGAATACAGCAAGGACATATGAGTTTACAAGTCCGTGCCTTAGCAATGACAGTGGGCGCTAAAGACGAAGAAATCACTATTTTGAGTGAAAAACTCCGCCAAGAAAAGGTAATGAATCAAGCGATAGCCGAAAAACTTTTGCTGAAAATCCGTCAAAATAATAAATAAAAATGCTGTCAAGTTTTTTTCTTGACAGGACAAAATTTTATGCTATAATAGTTAGGTAATAAAAAATAGAAATAGGAAATATAACATGTCTGTAAAAATTCGTTTAACTCGCATGGGTTCAAAGAAAAAACCTTACTACCGTATCAACGTTGCTGATTCACGTTCACCACGTGATGGTCGTTTCATCGAAACAGTTGGAACTTACAACCCACTTGTAGCTGAAAACCAAGTGACTTTGAAAGAAGAACGCGTTATGGAATGGCTTAACAATGGTGCACAACCATCTGATACAGTTCGTAATATTCTTTCAAAAGCTGGTATTATGAAAAAGTTCCACGAACAAAAATACAGCAAATAATTATAAAAGCGGCAGAGGCCGTTTTTTGTCAATTTCACAATAATTTGGACTATTTTAGTCAGAGTAGAGGTAAGAAATGCAAAAAGATGTGAAAGAACTTGTGATGACTATTGTGAAACCTTTGGTTACAGATCCAGATGCGGTTTCGCTGGAAGTTGTCGAGGGCGAAGAATTTATGGAGTACCACTTAGAAGTGGCTGAAGGAGACATTGGCCGTATTATTGGCCGTCAAGGTCGTATCATTCAAGCCATCCGTACAGTAGTTTACTTTGTACCCGTTGAAGGGAAGAAAGTTCGTCTTTTGGTTGACCAATAAAATATTCTTGTAAACGTATTTTATATTATTGTAGACAAGCAGCCCCGAAATTCGGAGCTGTTTTGTTGTCTTAGAAGAAGCACTGAATAAATGGTTAAAAACATGCCAATTTTGGCTTAAAATGAAAAGTTATTACCCAGCACTCTTAAATAGATGTGTGATGTTTAGTGAAGCATAAGTGAGATATTTTTTGAAAAAGAGTCCTTGAAGTGCAGTGATAGTCTGATTGTGTAGCCATTTTTCCTAGAGTGGATACAGTAGATTCTTAAGGAAGACAGTTGAGAGGTTTAAATTTAGTTTAAGGAATGGTTAACTCAGAAATAAGAAAAAAATAGTAAATTAAAAGTACTGCTTTAAAATTTTTACTAGAAAGCTCCTAATAATTAATAATAATGAAAAGAGGAGGAAATCCATGATTAAGCTATATACGGCAGCAGCTAACTCATCATCACAAAAGGTAAGAAGATGGCTTAAAGAGCATCAACTTGAGTATAAGGAAATAGATTTAACAAAAGATGAACTGACAAAAGAAGAAGTGCTTGCTATTTTTTCTTTAACGGAGGAGGGCTCAGATGATGTGATTACGCGTAGAGGCAAAGCAATACAGAGTCTAAAGGAGGACTTTTACTCACTGACCATTAAAGAACTCATACAAGCCATTGTTGATAACCCGATGTTACTCCGTCAACCCTTAATCATTGATAATAATCATCTTCAGGTGGGTTACCATGAAGAAGATATCCGTAAATTTTTGCCTCGAGAAGTTCGTAAAGTGATGATTAAGGATTTTGCTAAAAAAAGGAAAGCTATGAAATGATATAAGAATATTGGCATAGAAGGGGGGTGAAACAAAAGCCGAGAGAGACTGATTTTACTCAAACCCATAAAAGAAAAAATGCTTGACCATGGAATTTTTATGTGCCGTGGTTGAGCGTTTTTCATTATTTTTGTACCATCATCCCAAGCTCTTTTTGTTAAAAAATTTTGATAGGCTTTCCTATTCTTTGATAAATCTTAAGATTTCACTTGAAAAAACTTAAAGCTTCTTTGATAAATTAAGGTTAGCGTTAAATATAAAGGAGTTTTATGATGCGTAAAAATAAAAGTCGAAAAAGAAAAGACCACGTAATTCTTTTAGTTCTAGTATCAGCTATTGCTGTTGTCTTTGGTCTGCGGTCATATTTTAGTCAAGTACAAACTACTTTTCTACCTGTTCTAGCAGGTGAGCAACAAGAAGCTGAGGTACAAGAAGAGGCGACTATGATTACGATATCTCTGTCAGACATAGTTGATACAAAAAATTTACAACTTGTGAATAGTGAATATGCTTTTGCTTCTAATGGATCTGTACCAGATTTGGTCAGTAGTAATAACGGTCTTTTTTTAAGAACAGATGTTCTAACTGCTGTTTCTAGCCTTCTCAATGATACGCGTAATGCGGTAGGGGGACAGCTCATCCTTAATAGCGGCTACCGAACGGCTGAAGAACAAGAGCAACTTTATTTTAATACAGCAGATAAAGCCTATGTACAAGAAGCTGGACATAGTGAACATGAGACAGGTCTTGCTGCGGATATCGCGATTCAAAATGTCGCTGATGTTGAAAACTCACCTCAATCACAGTACCTTATCAAAAATGCTTGGAAGTACGGTTTTATTCTGCGTTATCCTGGAGATAAGACAGCAATAACAGGCATTGCAAACGAACCTTGGCACTTCCGTTATGTGGGAGAAGTGCACGCCCAATACATGACAGAGCACGAGCTTGTCCTTGAAGAATATATCGAAAGACTAAAAAAGGTAGGAAGTTATCGTTTGAATAAAGGGGGAAAGAACTACACAGTTCGTTACGAAACCCCACATGATAACCAGTTACAGTTACCAAATGATGCGCAATATGAAATTTCAAGCGATAATACAGGAGGTTACATTATCACGAGTTGGAAATAGGAAGTTCAGAAATTAGACTGAGCATCAAAGGAAACATGATAAAATAGAAATTAAGAAAAGTCCGAAAGGAAGGCACATGGTGTATACAGTTTTAGTATGTGATGACGACCAAGATATCCGCAATGCCCTCAAAATATATCTGGAGCAAGAAGATTATCAGGTCTTGCAAGCCAGTCATGGCAAAGAAGCCATAGAAATTATCGCTCAACATGAAGTCCATTTGATTTTACTTGACGTGATGATGCCTGTTTTAGATGGAATCTCGACAGCCGTGAAGATTCGGGAAACTTCAAATATTCCTATCATCTTTCTATCAGCTAAAGCAGAGGATACAGACCGTGTTCTAGGTCTGAAGATGGGAGCTGATGATTATGTCAATAAGCCCTTTAACCCAATTGAATTACTGGCGCGTGTGGATGCAACCTTGCGGCGCTATGCACGTTTAGGCGGTTTAGAAGGGCAAGCGCTTTCTGAGGAAAAATCAGAAAGTCAGTATCAAAACGGCGGATTAGTGCTGGATACTGTTCAGAAGCAAGCGAGGATTGACGGGCGAGAGTTGACTCTGACGGCGATAGAGTACAAGATTTTACAGCTTCTAATAACGCACTTAGACCAGGTATTCAGCTCAGAACAAATCTATGAGAAGGTTTGGAAGGAATCAGCCTTTCAAGCTAGTAAAACAGTATCTGTGCATATTCGCCATCTGCGTGAAAAAATTGAGATTAATCCGAAAGAGCCACAGTACATCAAAGTTATCTATGGTCTGGGCTATAAAATGGTAACGATAAAATGAAAAAGATAATGACAGCCAATTTTACCAAAATTTTTCTTCTTTTCCTTGCCTTTATTTTTGCTCAAAGTTTTTTCCGGGGGTTAAGCACAACTTATAATTATTATATGGCTTCCTTTTGGGGTAATTTTCTTACATTCAATGCGAAGCTTTCAGCCTTTTTGAGCCTTGTTTTTGCCTTTCTTTTTGTACTTTCAATCGTCAGAGATAAGCGGACAAAGCCAATTTCTCCCTCTTTACGACAGCTTGACTTGTCCTTACTGCTCTTCACTAGCTTCTTTAGCATTTTTATGACTTATAACTTGCTAAGGAACTATGAGTCAGGAAGCTTGACCTTCATTCTCTCCTTGCTTACCATGTTCCTTACGGGTCTAGTTTTCTGGGAAGTTTTTCTGCGCATAAAAGAGAGAAATCTACACTTTCTGTGGCCAACGTTTATTAGAAGAATGGCTGAGAAAAAAGCTCTTTTATTCGCGATGGGGCTTCCTTTGGCAGGGATTTTCCTTTATTTTTTAGTCTCTGTTTTGACCTGGTTTGTTATCCCTGTGATGCGGACCAACAGTGGATTGATTGTGCGCATGCCTAACAATCACACGATTTTTAATCATTTACTGCTCTCCTCTTTTTTGGCTCTTTTGTTTGCTGCTATGACTTTTTTAATGGATTTTATCTTGAAAGAAGATCAAAACTATGAAAAGACTAACCAAGAAAAACTGCGTGCCGAACGCTTTAAAGCAGAGTTGATTACAAATATGTCGCACGATATGAAAACACCCTTGACCAGTTTGATTAACTACGTGGATTTACTGAAAAAACTACCTATTGACCAGCCTAAATTTAAGGAATATACCGAAGTTTTAGAACGGAAATCCCTTCGTCTCAAACACTTGATTGTTGATTTACTTGAAGCCTCAAAGATAGGTACAGGTAATGTTCAGCTGAATTTTGAAGCCATTGATGTGACCGAAATGCTGGGACAAATCACAGGCGAGTTTGAGGACGACTTTCTCAAGAAAGAATTAACCCTTGTTCTTCGTTTACCAGAGCATCCTTGTTTTCTCAACATTGACAGCCAGCATTTTTACCGTGTGCTTGAAAATCTTTTGAGTAATAGTTTGAAGTACAGTCTGGAAAAAACACGTGTTTTTCTAGAATTAAGAGAAAAAGAAGGTCAAGTCGAGATTCAGCTCAAGAATACCTCTAAGAACCCGATAGAACTAGAGAGTTCAGAGCTGACCGAGCAGTTTATCCGTGGAGATCGTGCACGTACACAGGAGGGACACGGGTTAGGGCTTTATATTTCGAAAAATCTAGTTGAACTCATGAAAGGACAGTTTAAAGTTCAAGTTACAGGTGATTTATTTGTGGCAGAGCTGACTTTTAGTCCAGAGGTCTAATTCTGATTTTCTGATATTATTTTGCAGATACCATGAGAATTGCTATACTGGATGAGCAACGAATAAAAATGAAAAATAGGGAGAAAACTATGTCTGAGACGATTCGTGTGATTGCAGATAATGTCAATAATTTAAAAAATGTATCGCTTGAGATTCCCAAGAAGAAGATTACCGTCTTTACTGGTGTCTCTGGCTCAGGAAAATCAAGCCTTGTTTTTGATACGCTGGCCGATGAGTCCCAACGTCTTTTAAATGAAACTTTTCCGGCCTTTGTTCGGCAGTTCTTACCTAAATATGAACGTCCCAATGTTGAGCGGATTGAAAATCTTCCAGCCTCTATCGTGATTGACCAAAAAACTCTGGGAGGCAATGCTCGGTCGACTCTCGCGACCATCACGGATATCGCACCTGTTATCCGGCATCTTTTTTCAAGTGGGGGACAGCCTCAACTTGGTGTGGATCATTTTTCCTTTAATCTGCCTGCAGGGATGTGTCCAGACTGTCAAGGTATTGGTAAAAAACTAGAACTTAAAATGGAACTTTTTGTCGATATGGAACGCTCCCTCAACGATGGAGCAGTCCTCTTTAAGCCCTATCAAAAAATTGTCAAAATGTATGTGGAAAATGGTCTTTTTGATGGCGAAAAGCTACTGAAAGACTTCACAGAAGAAGAGCTAGATCGCCTTTATCACGGCAAAGAAGTCGGTAAGATTAAGATGGGCGAATACAATCTTACCTATGAGGGCATAGTTGATAAGTTTAACCGTGGCTTTTTACAGAAAGAAGGAGATTTGTCCGCAGCTGCGCAAAAGACACTGGCAACTTATACGCATGAAGCCCTTTGCCCGACCTGTCAAGGCAAACGACTAAATCAAGAATCTCTAGCGGTACGTTGGTCTGGCTATGGTTTTGCGGACTTGATGAGCATGGAACTTACGGATTTAAGCGATGTTCTGGCTCAACTTGAAGGAACTGAACACCTCAAACAACAGATTGATCATCTTATCGCGCTTGGACTGGGCTATCTCAGTCTTGACCGTGAAACGTCCACCTTGTCGGGTGGTGAGTCACAGCGTGTTAAGTTAGTGAAACATTTGAATAATGCTTTATCAGACATGCTCTATATTTTTGATGAACCTTCTGTCGGTCTGCATCCGAGAGATGTTGCGCGGATTAATGCTATCTTTACGAAGTTAAGAGACAAAGGGAATACGGTTTTGATTATCGAGCATGATCCGGATGTGATTAAGATCGCGGACTGGGTGGTGGAAGTTGGTCCTGCGGCTGGCGTTCATGGTGGGGAGATTATGTTTGAGGGCAGCTATGCGCAACTGCTTCAGTCCGACTGTTTGACAGGGAAACATCTTGCTCAGATGATACCGATTAATGCGACACCTCGACAAGCGACTCACTTTTATCAAGGGAAAGTTTCCAGCGCCAACAATCTTAAAAAGCAAGGGCTTGATATTCCGCAAGGTCTGCTTACCGTTTTGACAGGTGTAGCAGGCTCAGGAAAGTCAACGCTTGTGGAGCATTCACTTAGAGCAGCATACCCCGAAGCTGTCATGGTAACACAAGCCAGTTTGGCTGCTAATAGTCGTTCCAACCCAGCGACTTTTATTGGGATTATGGATGCGATTAGAAAAGCTTTTGCTAAAGAAAATGATGAGAAGCCCAGTCTTTTCAGCTACAACTCAGAAGGAGCTTGCCCTGCTTGTGAAGGCCGTGGTTCTATCGAGTCTAGTTTAGCCTTCATGGAAACAGTAAAACAAACCTGTGAACTTTGCCAAGGCAAACGTTATAAGGCAGAGGCTCTTGCCTTTAAATATCAAGGGAAAGCTATCACGGAAGTACTGGAACTAACGATAGAAGAAGCCCTAGACTTTTTCAAGAGTATTCCAGCCATCAAGAAAAAAGTAAAAGCCATGAACGAAGTCGGACTTGGTTATCTGACTCTGGGACAGTCTACCAGCACTTTATCTGGTGGTGAACGCCAACGCTTGAAGTTAGCCAATGAGTTTTATCAGAAAGGCAATCTGTTCATCCTTGATGAACCTTCGACAGGCTTGCATCTGTCCGATATCAGCCGTTTGATGAAGATTATGAATCATTTTGTTGAGCAAGGCAATACCTTGATTGTGATTGAGCATCAGCTGGATATTATTCGTCAAGCGGATTGGATTATTGACGTGGGTCCAGAAGGTGGTTCAGCAGGTGGCGAGGTAATTTATGCAGGACCACCGGCAGGATTACGAGAGTGTGCAGCTTCACTTACTGCCCAATACCTCTAATAGGAGAAATGAAAATGTTACAAGTCGTTTTGCATATCAATGAAAACCAAAAATGGCAAGCCCTTCTGTCCAATGTAGAAAACTTTCAAATCTGGCTAGCAGAGCGCAAGGAAGCAGGAAATATTGAAATTTTAGTGAATGGAGAAGCAGTCGACAAAGTTCTTCAGGACTCATCCGTAAATCTTGCGAAAGTTTTAAAAACAGGTGTAAAAATTGCTGTGTGCCAAAATTCTTTAAATGCGCGCGCTTATACACCAGAAATGCTGCAAGAAGGTTGCACAGTTGTCCCAGCTGGTATCGTGGAACTCGTCCAAAAACAGCATTTGGGTTTTGCTTATGTTAAACCATGAGCGGCTCAGAGACTTCACATACAGAGAGGTTTGCAAAACTTTGTGAACACAAGAGTAAGAAAAGCGTCACATAAGTTGCGCTTTTTTTATCGTTTCTAGTAAGGGTGCTGATTTTTAAGCGTCTTTCTGATTGCATTAGGTTTCAGTTCTCTTATTTGCTAAAATAAAACTATGGGAAATGATATTGTGAACAATAATGACTTTGGTTTTTTTGTTGTCGGTTTGATTTTGACTGCTATTTTTGCTTTTATGTCACTCTTTTTTTGGTGGAAAAGAAAGCGACTGCGCGATTTACGAACCTTGACACTAGGACGTTTGACTTTTTTATATTTATTTTGTTTGCTTGTGGCATTAAATGGTCTACTTGGATCGATGCTTGTTTTGACCGATGGTGGGCGCAGCATTTGGCTGTTTTTATTAGGTATTGAAGTTGTAGTTTTTATGATTTTTTCAATGTTTCTTGGGCTAGTTATTCCTCTTGGTATCGTTATTCTTACAGTAAAGATGTGGCGGCGTGAAACGAGGACTGTGGCTAATCTTCTCCTTCCAATAGTTGTTCTTTTTTTCTTAGTTATTGATGGTATTTTTCTTGCTATGGGCAATTTACCAGAGCACTGGCAATGGCTTTCCGTTTTGAGTTGGGTTTTTCCTCTCTTGTCACTTTATTTGGCTTGGCAGTTTACAGTCTTTTTTCTATCAAGTTGGGTGTATGGCAGACGCACACGTAAACTTGAAGCAGCTTTTCATGTCGTGCTCGGTGCGGGCTTGATTGATGGTGAACGTGTCGGAATATTACTTGGAAACCGTATTAAAGCAGCAGTTCAAGCTGTTCGTGATGACCAAACTATTGTGGTTTTTTCTGGTGGCCAAGGAACAGATGAGAAAGTATCGGAAGCCTCAGCTATGCAAAAATATGCCCACGAAGAGCTTGGTTTTCCATCCGAGCGTACGCTTTTGGAGGAAAAATCACGTACAACATATGAAAATCTAGTTTTCTCATCAGAATTAATCAAGGCGAGATTTCTTTTCTTTACATCAGATTATCATGTTTTTCGAGCAGCTCTTTTTGCAGCCGCTCTTGGCTTAGAGGCAGAGGGTGGCAGAGGCGGAAAAACTGCAATGTATTATCGTGTTCCGGCATTTATCCGTGAGTTTATTGCGGTGTTAAATACCGAGAAAAAGAAACATATGATTTGGGTGGCAACAATTATTGGCCTTCTGTTTATTATTACGGTGATACAGCTTTTTCTTTATTATTATGTGCCCTAAAAGTTTTAAATAAATATAGCGAGCAGCTCCCTTGATATGAAGCTGTTTTTTTAGTTTTACGTTTTTATGTAAAACATTACAAAAGTGTAAGCGTCATTTCTTTAATATTGCTTTATAATAAAAATGTGCCTGAATGAAGCGGGAAATATATTTCATTGAAATAATTCAGAGAATAGGGGGGCTGCTTCGGACACGTAAAAACAGTAAATAATGAAGGAAAAGAAAGTGACAATGAAAAAAACTATAAAACTAATGCTCGGAATACTTGCTCTGGCTATAGCTTTACCGACAGGCGCTTATCTCTACTACAATCATGTGTGGCACGGTGGTGACGTAACCTACACCCAAATTACCAGTGCAGGCGTTGAAAAACCATGGAAGCAAGAGGGTGGAGGTCTGAGCGTTCTTTATGATTATGCAGGAACGCAGTATGATGAAGAAGGGCAAGCTCAGGAGGTTCCACTCATGGCCAGCAAGCAACTCCGCCAAGGCGCTTATCTGAAAGTGACTTATAATCAAAAACGAAAGCTCATCACCAATTGGTCAGAAATCACCAAAGCACAAGTCCCGAAAAAAGCTCTGGAACAGCTTGAAAAGTAAAGACAAACAGACAAGAAAGGAAGAAATCTAGTCACTTAAAGATTAGATTCATACATTAAACCATGCTCTTAGAAGTAAAACACCTTAAAAAAGTTTTCAAGACACGTTTCTCTAAGGAGGAGACAACAGCCCTTAGTGATGTTGACTTTACTGTTGATCAGGGTGAATACATCGCCATCATGGGAGAGTCAGGTTCTGGGAAAACGACCCTGCTGAATATTCTGTCCACACTGGAAAAACCGACTTCAGGACAAGTCTTACTCCACGGAAAAGATATCACCGCCATCAAGGATAAGGACTTGTCTGCTTTTCGTCGGCGTCATTTGGGCTTTGTCTTTCAAGATTTTAACCTGCTGGATACGCTCAATGTTCGTGACAATATTTTTCTGCCGCTTGTCCTCTCGAAAGAAAATATCAAAACGATGCAAACAAGACTGGCGCTGCTGGCACCGAAACTGCAGATTGACGACCTGCTTGAAAAACAGCCTTTTGAGCTCTCTGGCGGACAGAAACAGCGAGTTGCTGTAGCACGAGCACTTATCTCACAACCTGATCTTATCTTGGCTGATGAACCAACAGCTGCTTTGGATTATAAAAACTCAGAGGCGCTTCTCAACCTTTTTGAAGAAATTAACAAGAGTGGTCAAACCATCATTATGGTTACCCACTCGAGTTTGGCGGCTAGTCATGCCAAGCGCGTGCTCTTTATCAAGGACGGTATGCTGTATCATCAGCTCTATCGTGGAGAAAAAACGTCAACAGCCTTTGCTAAGGAAATCACGCTCTCGATGACAGCTTTCCTTGGCAGTACAGAAGTACATGATACGAAAGGAGTTCAAGATGCTTAGTTTTAAATTGGCTCAGAAAAACATGAAAAAGGGTTTTCAAGCTTTTACGCCCTTTCTGATGGCTTCTGTCACGATGTTTGTCATGCTTTTTGTGACGGCTTCTATTGGGCTGTCACCAACTATTGAAAAGCTTCCCGGTGGTAATTCTGTCGCTCAGCTGATGGGCTTTGCCTTACTTGTGCTCATCATCTTTTCCTTGATGATTTTAGTGTACAGTTATCGCTTTCTCCAGTTGCAGCGCTCGCGGGAGTTTGGCTTGTATGATATCCTAGGCTTTGGTAAAGCCAGTATTATCAAGGTTGCTTTTTGGGAACTTTTATTTACCTATCTTACAGCCACTCTTATCGGTACGATTGTGGGGATTGCTTTTGCCAAATTCCTTTACTTGATTTTTGTCAATCTTATCGGTGGTGACTATTTTAATCTAATAATTAGTCCCTTAGCGATTGTTTTAGTGGCAGGGATTTACTTGTTCTTTTTCTTGCTTTTACTTGTTATTGGGGCTGTGCTTATCCTTAAAAGTTCAAGTTTGGATATGCTTCGTGAAGAGACAAAAGGCGAGAAGGAGCCCAAGTCCAATGTCTTCACGGCACTTCTTGCTTTGCTTTTTCTAGCTGCGGGTTATTTTATCGCCTTGACGGTGGATAATCCTATCGTGGCATTGTTACGATTTTTCATTGCTGTTCTTTTGGTGATTTTTGGGACTTATTTTTTCTATGTGAGTTTTACCATTTGGTACCTCAAACGCAAGAAAAAACAGGATTCTTACTATCAACCGCATCATTTTATTACCATCAGTTCGATGCTGTATCGGATGAAGGCTAATGCTGTCGGTCTTGGAAATATCACAATCTTACTGTCGATGACGGTGGTGACTGTTGTTGTCAGTTTAGGAGTATTTTTTGGAACAGCAGATATGGTAGAAAACCAGTTTCCAAAAGAGGCACAGATTATTTCGACTCAAGAAAACAATTCCCGTGCAGAACTGACGGCTCTGACGGAGCAGATTGCTGCGGAGAGCGGTGTGCCTATCGAAAATCTTTCCAGCATCTATGTCTCGCAAGATGTCGAAGCCAGTCGTGCAACTTCAAGCGCGGACCAATTTGTCACACAAGAAGAGCTGGGCAGTATGCTGGATGAAAACCATTATTTGATGACCATGACGACTGCGGAGAGTTTGGTATCTTTGGGAAATAAAGATGTACAACATTTGTCTGAAAATCAAGTGCTGCTGGTTGACTTATCAGATGGGAAAGCCTCATCCGCCGGTATCAAGACAGTCAACTGGCACGGACAGACCTATCAAGTTGCTGGGCATCTGACAGAACTGAAAAACTTCCCCGCAGAGATGACCATGTCAAACTCACTCATGCTGGTCTTTGCAAATGAAGCTACGCTCAACCAGGCTTTATCAGCCTATAATCAGTCCAATTATGCTGAGAATACTCCAGGCATGAACGAATCAGCTATGACTTTAACCCTATTTGACCTCCCAGAAGCAGACCAAGCAAGGTTTGAAACAGCTTTTAATGAAAATCAAGAAGCGCAAAGGGCTTATAATGTCCTCACTTTCCGCAGTCAAGCCTTGCAAAATCAAAAAGCACAGATCGGAGGCTTTGTCTTTATTGGCTTTGTTCTGGGAATCAGCTTTATCCTCGGTGCAGCCTTGATTATCTACTATAAGCAGCTTTCTGAAGGTACACAAGATAAAAGGAGCTTCAAAATTCTTCAAGAAGCAGGCTTTTCCAAAGAACAGGTTCAGAAAACTATCCGTTCACAGGTTCGTATGATTTTCTTCTTGCCACTGCTGGTCACCGTCCTGCATTTTGCAGGTGCTTATCGTATGATTAGTCAGATGATTATGCTTTTTGGGGTGACGGATGGTCGCTTAACACTCATCATCAGTCTGATTACTTTAGCTGTTCTATCCGGAATTTATTATCTTATCTATAAGGCAACCAGCCGTGTTTATTATAAGATAGTGAAGCGGTAAGTTGCTTCAGCCGTAAATCATGTGGTCTTCTTGAGGAAAAGTGATAAAATAGTAAAAAACAAAGGAGATACAAAAATGGGACTTTTTGATTTTGCGAAAAACTTGGATTTGGGGAGCTTGACTGACCAAGCGCAAGAGCTTTTAGGCGGGAATGTTGTCGAAACACTTTCTAATGCAGTCGGTGGCGACTTGTCAGAAGTAACCAATAATGTGGCGGAAAATGTGCCAGCAGACTTAGCTGACCAAGCAGGAAATCTAGTAGACGGGGCGCGTGAAAATGCGAGTGGTCTACTAGACACTGCTTCTGAGCAGTTACCTGATCTTGGCGAGCAGGCAGGTGGAGCAGTAGAGGGACTTAAGGACTTGCTTGGTCTGTGAAAAAATATATGTGCTTGATTGAGGCGAGAGAGGAAGAAAGCAGCGAATGGAATACAGACTAAGTGGAAAAATCAGCGAAAAAGCATTTTATGAGATGCAGCGCTTCAATGTGCGAAAAGCAAAGCTTGTATTTTTACTTGTCTTCAATCTTGTGATATTAGCTGTATTTTTGCGGGACAATGCTTATGATTCTTTGTTTTTCTGGATTTTCACTGCTTTCTTTTTACTGGCTTTTAATTTTTTGCTCTCTTTTTTGATGAGGTATACTCTCAAAATCAAGAGCAGAAAAGCCTATAGGAGTGGTAAGAAACTGAATGGTCTTCCTCGACAAATCCATATTACTGCACAGGAAATCCAGCAGAACACATCTTTTTCGACTATGACCATAACACCTGACATGGTCTACAAGGTAGCCCATAATAATGATCGGGAAATCTACATCTATTTGGCTACGAATCAAATATTGATTTTGAGCAAAGACTGGCTTGAAAATGGAGAATGGGCGGATTTTATAACTTTTATTAAGAAGAACTGGGAACCTAAAAAATAAAGAATAAAAACCATTAGAAAATTGAGTGCAGGCAAAAGTTAGAATGTTAGTCCAACTTTTTTGGAGCGCACCAAATGTCAATGGTTTTTTACTGTATTCCCCTAGCAATAAGAGATGCAAGGGGTGTAATAAGTGATATGGGAGTAGAATTTCGTCTAAAATAGCCGAATTTGAAGACATGATCTGCGGCGTATAAGGAAATAATACATGAATTGTGTTAAAATATCAGTATGACAAAATTTTACAATGTAGGCACAATAGTGAATACACAAGGACTTCAAGGAGAAGTACGTGTAATTTCAGTTACTGATTTTGCTGAGGAACGTTTTGCAAAAAATACAGTTTTGGCTCTTTTTGACAAAAAAGGAAATTATGTCCAAGATTTGAAGGTTAAAACGGCGCGTAGACAAAAGAATTTTTATATCATTAAATTTGAAGGATTATATCATATCAACGAAGTTGAAGCCTTTAAAGATTTTAGTTTAAAAATAGCCGAAGATAAGCTAACAGAACTGGATGAAGGCGAGTTTTACTATCACGAAATCATTGGTCTAGACGTTTATGAGCAGGACAAATTAATTGGTCAGATTAAAGAAATTTTGCAACCAGGGGCTAATGATGTTTGGGTGGTCAAGCGTAAAGGAAAACGTGATTTGCTTCTCCCCTATATCCCACCAGTAGTGTTGAATGTAGATTTAAAAGCTAGAAGAGTTGATGTAGAAATTATGGAAGGTTTAGACGATTAAGATGAAAGTCGATATTTTAACAATCTTTCCACACATGTTTGACTCACTTAACCAGTCTATAGTCGGTAAAGCTCAGGAGAAAGGCCTGCTTGAACTCCATACGCATGATTTTCGTGAAAATGCGAGTAACAAGCAACGCCATGTAGATGATATGCCCTATGGCGGTGGTCATGGGATGCTTCTTATGCCTCAGCCCATCTATGATACAATGGATAAAATTCCTCATGAAAATGCGCGTGTCATTTTGCTGGATCCGGCAGGAAAACGTTACAACCAAAAAATGGCAGAAGAACTGGCGAAAGAGGAGCATTTGATTTTTATATGTGGGCATTACGAAGGCTATGATGAACGTATCAAAGACTTAGTAACTGATGAAATCTCTCTTGGTGATTTTGTTTTGACAGGAGGGGAAGTAGCAGCTACAGTTATTGTTGATTCCGTCGTACGCTTACTTCCCGGAGCTTTAGGCAAGGCAGCGAGTCATGAAGACGATTCTTTCTCGTCAGGATTACTTGAGTATCCACAGTATACACGACCAGAAGATTTTCGAGGCAAAAAAGTCCCAAGTGTGTTAATGTCTGGTCATCATGAAAATATTCGTAAATGGCGTTTGACCGAGAGCTTGAAAAAAACTTTAGCACGACGTCCGGACTTATTGGAGAAATATGAGCTTAATGAGGAAGAGCAACAAATTTTGAATCAGCTCAAACAGGAAAGTGAAAGTTCTTTATGATGTGGAAAAATTACATTTGGGATTTTGATGGGACACTTTTTGATACTTATCCTGTTATGCTAGAAGCATTGAGTGAAGCTATGAAACAGTCTTCCGTAGAATTTCCTGGGGACTTAGAGGCTTATGTTAAGCGTTTTTCGATTCAGAAATTTGCACATGAATTTGCCAATCAGGATTTTTTGGACTTGTATCACAAAATAGAAGCAGAGCGTCAAAAGAATCCTCAAGCTTATGCCGAAATTCCTAAAATTTTGTCAAAAATTGTTGAAGATGGGGGACAAAATTTTGTCCTAAGTCACCGTGATAATTCTACTTTTGAATATCTAGGTGATTTAAAAAAATACTTCACGGAAGTAATTACGAGCAAGCAAAACTTTGAACGTAAACCAAGCCCTGAAGCCTTGGAATATTTACTCAACAAATATAAACTTGTGCCAGAAGAAACTGTTATGGTTGGAGATCGCCCGCTGGATATTGAAGCAGGAAGAAATGCAGGCATTGCAACTGTGCTCTTGGATGAGAAAGAGTACTTTGGAGACATTGCCGATAAAAAAATAAAAAATTGGAGTGAATGGAGATGACATTAACATTAGAACGCGACAAGGAATTTGTAAATCAATTTCACTATGACGCACGTAATTATGAGTGGGAAAAAGAAAATGGAACACCTGAAACAAACATTAATGTACAGTTTCAGCTACTTCCGCATGAGCAGATTCCCCAAGGAAAAGTTGCGGCAGAGGATACAGCAATTTATGCGATTTTAACATACATGATTCCATTAGAGAATATTGTATTGTCAGGTATGCTCAGTCAGCTTAACTATGTTCGCGGACGTCAAGTAAAAGAGCAATCGGAGTTAGCTCAGGAGGAAATGGCACAACTTGCTGCTCCACTTTTTGATTTATTGAAACGTTTAGTGTACGAAACAACAGAGGTTGCCCTTGATCAACCGGGCATTAACCTTCAATTTTAAGGATTTTTTCAAGATTATTTATTATGAAATTAGCAATTATTACAGATACTTCAGCAGATTTTGCTGAACAATATAAAAATCGTGACGACTTAATCATTTTGGAAATCCCTATTTCTATTGAGGGAAAAGAGTATAGACCAAGTGAAATGACACATCAAGAGTGGTACAAACTTATGGCTGCTACTTCAGAAGTTCCTAAAACCTCCCAGCCGAGTGTTGTTGAGTTAGAAGAAATACTGAAAAAACTCAAACAAGAGGGATATACTCATGTTTTAGGAATTTTCTTGAGCTCAGGAATCTCTGGTTTTTTCCAAAACGCCTTTTATTTACAAGATGAATTTGAAGATATGGTCGTGAAATTCCCTGAAACATTTATTACATCCAGTCCTCTTGGCTACATGATTGAAACAGCTTTAGATGCAGCTGACGCTGGAAAGTCTTTTGAAGAGATTGTTGAACAGTTCGAGTACCAAAGAGACCATGATAATGCATTTATGCTTGTAGATGATTTGCACTGGCTAGCTAAAGGAGGACGTCTTTCACGTGGAGGCGAACTCCTCGGCACATTGCTTAATATCAAACCCATTCTACAATTCTCAGAAGATGGTAAAGTTGTAGTATATGACAAGGTAAGAACAAGCAAGAAAGCCACATCAGAACTTAAAAAACTTATGCTTGCGAATAGTGACCCCAAAACTCATAAAGTTTATGTTTTACATGCCGATGCAGAAGAACGCGCTAAGGAGCTTTACGATTTTGCCAAAAAGCATGGTTATGACGATGTAGAAATCGTAACGTTTGGTCCAGTTATTGCAACACATCTTGGCTTGGGAGCTATTGCTTACGGCTTTTCTCCTAAGAAAGGATGATTTGTATAAAAATAAAAAAGGATGTTATCAGTGTATAGCATGTTTTTTTATTTTGTTGTAAAAAAAAGAAACAGGATTGTACAGCTAATGTAACCGGAAACATTAAAAAAGAATCTGGAGGAGGAAACAAAAATTCTCAGCTTTTGTTTGACTTTAGTTTGAAAAAGCATTAAACTAAAGTTGTTGTTATATGCATAAATATACAAAGGAGGTATATATGGAAACAAAAGCAGAAAAGAAAAAATTGCAAATGCCATCGGCATACACGATTCTTTTCATTAT
This sequence comes from Lactococcus muris, assembly GCF_042849115.1. NCBI lineage: Bacteria > Bacillati > Bacillota > Bacilli > Lactobacillales > Streptococcaceae > Lactococcus > Lactococcus muris. The sequence goes on from NZ_BAAFQO010000002.1 coordinate 53,113, forward strand.
CATTGTACTTATTGCGATCTTGACTTGGTTTATTCCAGCAGGTCACTACAAGGTAGATGATGCAGGTAATATTATTGCTGGATCGTTTACACAAGTTGCTTCAAACCCTCAAGGGATTTGGGACATGCTTATGGCCCCCGTTAATGGGATGTTAGGTATTGAAGCAAAAGGAAACGTACCTGCTACGCCAGCGGCGATTCCCATTTCATTCTTTATTTTAATGGTGGGTGGCTTTTTAGGTGTAGTGAATAAAACAGGTGCCCTTGAAGCAGGTATTGCCTCGATCGTTAAGCGTTTTAAGGGCAAGGAGAAGATGTTGATTCCGGTCTTAATGATTCTCTTTGCACTTGGTGGATCAACCTATGGGATGGCGGAAGAAACATTGGCTTTCTATGCTTTGATTATCCCTGTCATGATTGCGGTTGGGTTCGATACGGTTGTGGCTGTTGCTATCGTTTTAGTGGGTTCACAAGTCGGCTGTTTAGCTTCTACAGTGAATCCATTTGCCACAGGTGTAGCTTCTCAGGCAGTAGGAATTTCCATGGGACAAGGTATGGGCCTTCGTTTCTTCATGCTGGTTGTACTTACAGTTATCTCAATTCTCTATGTTTATCGTTATGCTTCAAAGATTGAAAAAGATCCTACAAAGTCTTTGGTTTACAAAAATCGTGAAGCCGATATCCAACATTTCGACATTGCTTCTATTGAAAAACAGGAAAATATTACGCAACGTCAAAAATGGGTAAATGTTGTCTTCTTCGGAAGTTTTGTCATCATGATTATGTCACTTGTTCCATGGGACATGTTAAATGAGCATTTTACTTTCTTTAATGACTTTACAGCTTGGTTAACATCAATCCCAGGTTTAGGTGTTGTTCTTGGTAAAAGCATGGTGCCTTTTGGGGCATGGTACTTCCCAGAAATTACAATGCTTTTCATCGTCATGGCTGTCGTGGTTGCTTTTGTTTACCGTATGAAAGAATCTGAATTTATCTCTGCCTTCCTCGAAGGTGCATCAGACATGATAGGTGTTGCGATTGTTGTAGCTGTGGCACGTGGGATTCAGGTTGTGATGAACAACGGGATGATTACAGATACAATCTTGCATTGGGGTGAACAAGGACTTCAAGGTCTTTCATCAAGTCTATTTATTATCTTGACGTTTATCTTCTACCTGCCAATGAGTTTCTTAATTCCATCAACATCAGGCCTTGCTGCTGCTACGATGGGAATCATGGGTCCAATGGGCGAATTCGCCAATGTTTCAAAAGATTTGGTCATTACAGCTTATCAATCTGCATCAGGAATTTTGAACCTGATTACCCCAACATCTGCCGTTGTTATGGGTGCACTTGCTATTGCCCGCTTTAACATCGGAACATGGTGGAAGTTTATGGCCAAGTTGATCGTGATTCAGTTGGTTGTAATCATGATTATCCTTGGTGTTGCCGCAGTATTATAAAAAATGAATAAATGACTTTCCAGATGGAAAGCTTTTGTTGGAGGTCAAATGAAAACTTTTATTACAGACGAATATCAAACAGCAGCAGTACAAGCACTCGGACGTTTAGTCAAGCATGCATCTGTATTAGACGAGAGTGATTCTGGAGCGGGACATCCTTTTGGTAAAAAAGTTTTGGGTGCTTTGGAAGAAGTCTTAGAACTTTGCCAAGAATTAGGTTTTAAGACTTTCCAAGACCCGGAAGGGTATTATGGTTACGCTGAGATTGGGGAAGGCGAAAAACTCTTTGGCTTACTTTGTCACATGGACGTTGTACCTGCAGTAGATCAAGCAGGTTGGGAAACTGATCCTTTTGAAATGGTCGAGCGTGATGGCCTTTTAATCGGTCGGGGAACACAGGACGATAAAGGCCCAAGTATGGCTGCTCTTTATGCGGTAAAAGCATTAATGGATGCTGGGGTTACATTTGACGGACGTATTCGCTTCATTTTTGGTACAGATGAAGAAACACTTTGGCGTTGTTTGGATAAATATAATGAGAAAGAAGAAGCAATCACCATGGGCTTTGCTCCTGATTCTCATTTTCCACTTAACTATGCCGAAAAAGGCTTACTTCAAGCTTATCTTACTGGACCTGGTACAAATGATTTCGAATTGCACGCGCCCGGTGCATTAAATGTTGTACCTGATCGTGCAGCTTACACTTCGAAGAAAATCGAAGAAGTAAAAGCTGCCTTGACAGCGCATGGCTTTGCTTATGAAGAAACAGAAAAAGGGATTTCGGTAAAGGGAAAAAGCGTACACGCGATGGCTGCACCAGAAGGAGTAAACGCAATCCTACGTTTGTCTATTGCCTTGTCAGAAGTATTTGACTTCAAACCCCTTGATTTCTTAGGTAAGCTTGTTCAAGAGAATGCCACAGGCGAAAATGTCGTGGGTAAGGTCATGGATGAGCAGTCCGGTGAATTAACCATGAATTTCACAGATGTTGAAATCACTCCTGAACATACAAAAATTGGTGTGGATATGCGTATCCCAGTAACCATTGATAAAGATGAACTTGCTGCAAAGCTTGCTACTCAAGCAGCAGAATATCAACTTGAATATAAACAATATGATTGGTTAAATCCCCTCTATGTGCCAGTAGAAAGTGAACTCATCCAAACCCTCCTTGCGACATATCGTGAAATCACAGGAGATATGACGGAGCCGATGGTTTCTGGAGGAGCTACCTTTGCCCGGACAATGAAAAATTGTGTGGCTTTCGGAGCTATGTTCCCTGACACACCGGACTACATGCACCAAGCTAATGAACAGTGGGCCGTTGCGGATTTGCGTAAAACGATGGTGATATATGCTGAAGCCATCTATCGTTTATGTGCAGTGAAGTAATCGCGTTCCATAAGAAAAAAATGATTCACGAGAGAATCATTTTTTTACAAGGAGAGCTTTGAATAAACAATTACTTTTAATTTTCAAACAGCCATGTTTACATCGCTAGCCTGCACTAAATCTTTTTATCTTTAAAAAAACTACTCAGCGACTCTTTTTCATCTGAAAAGTGCTAAAATAGAAGTATGAAACTAGAGAATTTGCCGTCAGAATTTGTACAAGCTTTGCCGGTTTTGGAAAAAATACAGGCACATGGTTTTGAGGCTTATTTTGTAGGAGGAAGCGTTCGTGATGCGCTTTTGCAAAGGCCAATCCATGATGTGGATATTGCAACCAGTGCTTATCCAGCTGAAACCAAAGCCATATTTCCGCATACCATCGATGTGGGAATTGATCACGGTACCGTGTTGGTCTTAGCTGGTCAATCTGAAGCTGAACATTATGAAATTACTACTTTCCGTACAGAGAGCACTTATACAGATTATCGCCGTCCAGATTCTGTAGATTTTGTCCGAGAACTTTCGGAAGATCTAAAACGGCGAGACTTCACGATTAATGCCTTTGCTATGGATACTGAAGGAGAGATTATAGATTTATTTGATGGCCTTTCCGATTTAGCTGGGTCACGCTTACGGGCTGTTGGAATTGCAACGGAACGCTTCAATGAAGATGCGCTTCGGATTATGCGTGCAATGCGTTTTGCTGCAACTTTAAATTTTAATGTTGAAGAAGAAACCTTTAAAGCCATGCAGGCACGAGCCCATCTTCTAAGCAAAATTTCGATTGAACGCATTTTTATTGAACTCGACAAGTTGCTTCTGGCTAAAGATTGGAAAAAAGGCTTAGAAATATTGCTTGCATCGGAAGCTTATACTTTCTTGCCTGACTTGCAAGAAAAGGCTATACAAGCATTACTTCAAAATTTAGAGACAGGTTTTACCTTTGCCAATTCAGCACAAGCTTGGGCTGCGCTTTTAGTACACAGTGACCACGTAAATGTTAAAGATTTCTTGAAAAAATGGAAAGTGTCTAACGACTTTATCAAATATGTGTATGATTTGACAGAAGCTTACAGGCTTGAAAGTTGGAGTTTAGAGAGCATTTATCGCTATGGTTTAGAAAAAGCTCTACTTGTTGACCAGCTTAAAGTTGCTGCAGGCCAAGAAGTTGATTGTGACCAGGCTTATTTCTACGATGAAAAGCTCCAGATTCATAGTAAGTCAGAGCTTGCAGTAACTGGTAATGATATTATTCAAACATTTAATATCAAGCCAGGTCCGATTTTAGGGAAGTTGCTGCATCAGATTGAAAAACAAGTCGTTAACAACCAATTAAAAAATGATAGAAACAAAATTTTAATATATATTAAGGAGATTCTATGATTACTCGTAAACAAGGTTCATGTACGACTATTTTAGTTGGGAAAAAAGCCTCAATTGATGGTTCAACACTTATTGCTCGTAATGACGATGGCCATGAAGCGCTTGATCCACAACGCTTTGTTGTTGTTCAACCAGATGAACAACCGCGTCATTATAAAGCCGTGTTAAGTGCTTTGGAGCTGGATCTTCCAGAAAATCCAATGCGTTATACAGCAACACCAAATGCTGTTTTAACAAACGGAACTTGGGCTGCTGCAGGGATTAATGCTGCAAATGTTGCAATGTCAGCGACAGAAACAATTACAACCAACCCACGCGTTTTGGGGCTTGACCCTTACAATCAAGAAAGCGGTATGGGAGAAGAAGATTATGTTACTCTTGTCTTGCCTTACATCCACAGTGCGCGTGAGGGTGTTGAACGCTTAGGTGCCCTTCTTGATCAATATGGGACATATGAACCCAACGGTATTGCTTTTGCTGATAAAGAAGAAGTTTGGTGGTTGGAAACGATTGGTGGTCATCATTGGGCAGCAGTTCGCATCCCAGATGATTCTTATGTGGTTGCGCCTAACCGCATGAACATTGATCATTTTGATTTTGAAAGTGAAGATACGCTTTGTTCAAAAGATTTGAAAGCATTAATTGATGAAAATCATCTCAATCCAGATTTTGAAGGTTACAATTTACGTCATATTTTTGGTTCTAGCTCAGTTAAAGACAGTGTATATAACAATCCACGTACTTGGTACGGTCAAAATGCTTTGGGAACTCCAAGTGATGATCCTCAAAATCAAGAATTACCCTTCATCTGTAAAGCCACACGTAAAATTTCAGTAGAAGATGTGAAATTTGTACTTTCAAGTCATTTTGAAAATACTGAGTTTGATACCTATGGTACAACAAACACACCAGAACAAGCACAACTTTTCCGCCCAATTGGGATTAACCGTAATCACAGTGTCCACATTTTGCAAATCCGTAATCATGTGGATGAAAAACTTGCAGGTATTCAATGGTTGGCATTTGGGGCAAATACCTTCAACCATGTCGTACCTTTCTACACAAATGTTGAAGACACACCAGCATGCTACCGTGATGCAACAGCTACATTTGACTTGAACAATATGTACTGGCTCAGCTGTACAGCAGCGCTCCTTGGCGATACAGATTACAGCAAATACGTTGATTTACGTGATACCTATGAATTGGCAACTGTCGGTAAGTTCCGTGAAATCCAAAATAAAACGGATAAAGCGGGAGCCGCTGCAGACCCACAAGCAGCAAATGAAGAATTGGCAGCCTTTGCGTTGAAAGCAATGACTGAAATGCTTGGTCGTATGGTAATTTCAGGTTCAAATCGTATGAAGCTCCGGTACGACTTTAACGACTAATAATAACAGACAGAAAGCACCGAGGTGCTTTTTTTGATGCCCTATACAAAATGTCTATCCTGTAAAAGAGTGCAAAGCATATTCTTAGTGTTCAGAAAATATTATGTTAAAATAGGGAGACATTTATTATATACATTACTAAAAAGGAAATGAAAATGCGTAAAACGTTTCAGATGACAAAAGATTTTTTTAAAAATACGTTTAACTATTTTGGTCCCGTAATCTTTTTTCACCTCTTACTCTTACTGGTCGTAGTTCCAACTTTGACTGTGACCACTAATTTTTTACTTCGCCGTAAAGAAATTGATTATCTTGCTTATGATAATGTTATTTCCATTTTTAGCAAGCATCCCCTAACGGCACTCGCTTTGGTGGGAATCCTAGTGTTGACCTTGGTAGCTGTATTTTTGGAGTTTACTTTTCTTACTATACTGGTTCACTTTGTGAGGAAAAAGGAAAAAGTAACGATTCCTGAATTGCTTTATGCAACATTTTCAAGATTGAGGCACCTTCGACCTTCCCTTATTCTATTTTTCCTATTTTATTTTATGTTGGTTCTGCCTTTGAGTGGTTTTGCAAGCGGTATCGATATCATTTCTGCCATTCAGGTGCCCAACTTTATACTGGAATTTATTGCTACTAACAATTGGTGGCTCTTGGCGGCTTATATTTTACTGACTGTATTATCTATTTTTATCGGCTACCGTTTGATTTTTGTCTTGCCGCTCATGATTTTACAGCAGAAAAAACTCAGAACTTCATTGAGCACCAGTTGGCAGATGAGTAAAGGAACATTTAAAGTTTTCTTTTTCCGTTTCACAGCAATTTTTGTAAGTCTACTGGCCTCTTTTTGGGTGATCAGTCAGCTTTTGATTCTGTTGCAATCTGCAATTGATTATCATATGCCACAGATTGCCTTAGCATCAGCGACTGTGATTATGTTTATCATCCAAGTTTCAGCTCTACTGCACATGCTCTTGTCGTTGATACTGATTTTTTATGTAGTCATTAATCTGTTAGAGGAATTAACGTCAGAAGAAATACATGTAGAACTTAAGGCTTTTCGTCTGCTGCCTAAAGCTTGGCGCTGGGTAAGTCGCAGTTTATTAGGGATTTTTACGGCTCTGTTTATTGCACTTATTGGCATTTTTAATGTCTACTATCTCAGTCAAGATACCCTATCAGATCCACTGATTATTTCTCATCGTGGTGTGTCAGAGAAAAATGGCGTTCAGAATACAATTCCGGCTTTGATTGAAACCAGCCAAACCTATCGTCCAGATTATGTGGAAATGGATGTCCGGGAAACAAAAGACAAACAGTTCGTTGTCATGCATGATGAAAATTTACGGCATTTAGCTGGTGTCAACAAGAGGGTAAATGAGCTGACTTTAGCTGAGCTTACGAAACTCACTGTCCGGGAAAATGGAAAATCTGCTCCATTGCCAAGCTTTGATGAATACCTAAAAGAAGCAGATAAACTTCATCAAAAATTGCTGATTGAGATTAAAATTCCACTTAATGATGATGTAGAGGCAGTGAGTAAGAATTTCTTGCAACGTTACAAAAAAGATATCGAAGCAAAAAAACATCAAGTACAATCTTTAAGCTTTGATTTGTCACGGAGTCTAAAAAATCACGATCAGTCTACTTTTGTCTCTTACATTATGACCTACAATCTTATCGGGGTACCTAAAAGTAATGTAGATGCTTTTTCCGTTGAAATATCAACATTGAATTCAGAATTTGTAGAAAAAGCGCATGAATATGGCAAAAAAGTATATGCCTGGGATGTCAATACTCCAAATACGGTACAACGTATGCGCCTGTACGATGTGGATGGATTAATCACAGATGATATACCTGTGGTGAAGAAAACGATTGAAAATACACGAAACAGTATGACGTTTTCTCAAAAGCTTCGTATTTACCTCTTGGACTTAGGAAATGCAGACTTGACAGATTTAAGCTCGGAGAGTTTTTCTAGTTTTAATGTTTAATATCAAAAGGCAAAGGGCTCAGGCTCTTTGCCTTTTTTAAGTTGTGCTATAATAAATAAGAGTATTCAGAGAAAAAGATAGGATTGAGAGCGAACATGGCAGACTTTTTAGCATCAGAATTAACAAAAAGCGTGGGAGATAAAATACTTTTTGATAAAATTTCATTTATCATTCATGACCTCGATCGCATAGGGCTATTAGGGACAAATGGCACAGGTAAAACGACCTTGCTTAATACGATTGCGGGTATACAAGGTTTTGATGGAGATGTTTCTCCATTTACTCACCCCCAAGATTATAAAATTACCTATTTGACGCAAGAACCAGATTTTGACGATACAGCGAGTATCATGGATACTGTTCTGGATGATTCACTCCCCCAAATGAGGGCCATCAAAAGATATGAAGCTGCACTTTTAAATATTGAAGACTTAAGCAAATTTGAACGTGCTCAATCCGATATGGATGCTTTAAACGCTTGGCAAGTAGAAGCAGATGTGAAAACAGTATTGACAAAGCTCAAACTGCCTGATTTTTCTTCAAAGATAGGCTCGCTTTCGGGTGGACAAAAACGCCGTGTGCAGTTGGCCCAAGCCCTTGTGAATCCATCAGACTTACTTTTGTTGGATGAGCCGACAAATCACCTTGATGTGGACACTATCGCATGGTTGCAAAACTATCTCAAAAACAGCAAGAGAACAGTGCTCTTTGTGACACATGATCGCTATTTTTTGGACAATGTGGCGACACGTATATTTGAGCTAGACAAGTCAAAACTCAAAGAATATCAAGGAAATTATCAAGATTATTTGGCGCAACGTGCTGAAGCAGAGGAGCGTGAGGCTGCAAGCTTGCACAAAAACCAACAGCTTTACAAGTCTGAATTAGCATGGATACGTAAGTCTCCGCAAGCGCGAGCAACTAAACAACAGGCGCGTATTGACCGTTTTGAAAGCTTGAAAGAAGATATACGTACAGATAAAGACTTGGGTGATGTAGATATCAGTTTAGCGACGACACGCTTAGGGAAAAAAGTCATAAACTTTGAAAATGCAGTTTTTGCATTTCCTGATCGTCCAATTTTTTCTGACTTGAACTGGATTGTACAGAATAAAAGTCGGGTTGGGATTGTTGGTGATAATGGCGTAGGTAAGTCAACCTTGCTCAATATTATCGCCGGAGAGCTTCAGTTGACATCAGGAACGATGGATATTGGTGAGACTGTTAAAATTGGTTATTTTAGTCAAGAAATACGTGGACTTGAAGAGGACAAGCGCATCATCAATTTTCTGGAAGAAGTCGCTTCTGCTAGCCAAAATACAAGCGGTGAGACGGTTTCGATTGTCAATCTTTTGGAACAATTTCTCTTTCCGAGAAGCACACATGGTACTTTGATTCGTAAACTTTCTGGTGGTGAGAAGAAACGTCTTTATTTGCTAAAAATATTATTGACACAGCCTAATGTTCTATTGTTGGACGAACCAACCAATGATTTAGATATTGCAACTTTAACAGTTTTAGAAGATTTTCTTGCAAAATTCCCTGGTGCCGTAATTACCGTCAGTCACGACCGTTATTTCCAAGACAAGGTTTCCAATGAGCTTTTAGCTTTTGAGGATGGAAAAATTAATCATCTTTTTGGCGCTTACAGTGATTACTTGGCGACAAAAGTAACTGCTCCTGTGGAGGTGGCAACGCCGAAAGCTGATACACGGGTTCGTGAGAATGTAAAACCACGGATGACATGGGCAGAGAAACAAGAGTGGGCAACGATCGAAGAAGATATTGCCAAATTAGAAGAAAGAATAGAAGAAATTGATACAGAAATGAATGAAAACGGTTCTGATGCTGGTAGGCTTGCTGAGTTGCAAAAAGAATTAGATCAAGTTACTGCTGACTTAGAAGTAAAGTATGAGCGCTGGGAGTGTTTGAGCGAGAAAGTATAAAAGATATTCTGTTTTTTTGTGTTGAAGATGTTTCTCTTTTCTTTTGGGGATTCTCTGACTACTTTCCTAGGGTAGGTTGAAAAGCCCTACAGGAAGGAGGGGAAAAATGAGTACTTATCTTCAAACGCTCAATTCATAATATGATATAATGTTAGTCATGAATAAATAATTTAAGTGAGGGAAATATGACTTACGCAGATAAAATCTTCAAAGAAAACATCAGTAATATCCTCGAAAAGGGCGTGTTTTCAGAAAATGCACGCCCAAAATATAAAAATGGCCAAACAGCCAACAGTAAATATATTACAGGATCTTTCGTCACTTATGATCTTGAAAAAGGCCAATTTCCTATCACAACTCTTCGTCGTATCCCTATCAAGACAGCAATCAAAGAACTCATGTGGATTTACCAAGATCAGACAAGTGCACTCGATGTTCTCGAAGAAAAATATGGTGTAAAATATTGGGCTGAATGGGGAATCGGTGATGGTACCATAGGCCAACGTTATGGGGCAACAGTCAAAAAATATAATATTATCAGCAAACTTCTTGAAGGTTTGGAAAAAAATCCCTGGAACCGCCGCAATATCATTAATCTTTGGCAATATGAAGATTTTGAAGAAACAGAAGGCCTTTTGCCTTGTGCTTTTCAAACCATGTTTGATGTAAGACGTGAAGCAGATGGACAAATTTATCTGGACGCAACCTTGATTCAACGCTCTAATGACATGCTTGTCGCGCATCACATTAATGCAATGCAATACGTGGCTTTGCAAATGATGCTGGCTAAACATTTTAGTTGGAAAGTGGGTAAGTTTTTCTACTTCGTCAATAACTTGCATATTTATGATAATCAATTTGAGCAAGCGAATGAATTGCTGTCACGTACGGGTTCAGAAAAAGAACCACGCTTGATTTTAAATGTAGCAGATGGAACGAATTTCTTTGATATTAAACCCGAAGATTTTGAATTGGTGGATTATGAACCGGTAGGTCCGCAATTAAAATTTGATTTGGCAATTTAAGGAGATTACTGTTCTTATCCGCCTTCACGTTGCTTTATAGCTGCAGAATATTTTTCAAATATAGAGGATACCTTCCCTTGACAGAATGAATTGCTCCGAGAAAAAGATTCTGTTGAAACTTATAAGAAAAAGACTAGGAGGAAGAATGTACAAAGAATTTATCAAAGAAGCAAATTTAAATCCTGAGAACTTTGGTGGTGCATGGTCTTTTGGGAATAATCCGCAAATGGCCGATGAGATATTGGACCTTGTCCTTCAAGGTAAAAAACGAGCAACGGCGAGTGCTTTATTGGACTATGATCCTGATGAGGATTTACCTGAAGTTGATGGGAAGTATGAACTTTTACTAGACGGCAAAGGTTGCCCTCGAGCAGCAATTCAAACAAGTAAGGTTTATATTACTAAATTTAATGAAGTAACAGAGGAGCATGCTTTCAAAGAGGGTGAAGGAGATAGGAGTCTCGCCTATTGGCGTCAAGCTCACGAAAACTTTTTCCGAGAGATAGGGTGTTTTTCCCCGGATATGGATATTGTCTGCGAAGAATTTGAAGTTTTATATAAACATTCGTAAAAAACGAACAATGTTTAAAAAAGATATTGCTTTAACAAGTAATATCTTTTTTTGTACTCTAAATAAAGTTAGAATGAAATTATAAAATAAATAGGAGGCACATCGTGAGAAAGGGACGCTTACTTTATGAAGGTAAAGCAAAGAAGCTTTATGAGACAGAGGATGAACAGCTGATTTGGGTGGAGTATTGTGATAATGCAACAGCTCTGAATGGTAAAAGAAAAGAAGAAATTAAAGGCAAAGGCGCATTGAACAATCAAATTACATCCTTGATTTTTCAAAAATTGAATGCTGAAAAAATCCGAACAAGCTTCATTGAAAAATTGTCTAAAACCGAACAATTGAATCAAAAGGTTGAGATTATACCTCTAGAAGTGGTCTTGAGAAATCGTGTTGCTGGCTCTTTTGCAAAGCGATTTGCTTTGGAAGAAGGTGGCGTTCTTCCTCAACCCATTATTGAATTTTATTACAAATCTGATGTGCTGGATGACCCCTTTATCAATGATGCACATGTCTATTTTCTTGAACTTGCTCAACCAGAAGAAGTGGAATTCATCAAGTCAGAAACACTGAAAATCAATGCACTTCTACAAAAAATCTGGGCAAAAATCGGCTTAAGTCTGGTTGATTTCAAACTCGAATTTGGTCGTACAGCAGCTGGCGAAATTATCTTGGCAGACGAAATTTCACCAGATACTTGCCGCCTTTGGGATGCGGAGGGGAATCATTTAGATAAAGATGTTTTTCGCCGTAATATTGGCGATTTGATTGATGTATACAGTCGTGTACTCACAGCCCTTCAAGAAGAAAAAGAATTGTAAGATTTAAGCCGTATCTATAGAGAAAAATAAAAGAAAGTGAATAAGAAAGAGAAAATGAGCAAAGTAGAAGTTTACGTAACCTATAAAAAATCAATTTTAGATCCTCAAGGACAAGCCATCACAGCAGCAACTCAAAAGCTAGGTTATGCTGAGATAAAAGACATTCGTGTAGGAAAATATTTTGAGATTGAAGTTGATGCAACGGCTGAGGAATCAGTCTCTAAAGTTGAGGAAATCGCAGAAAAACTCCTTGCTAACCCAAACATGGAAACTTACAAGGTTGAGGTGGTAGATTGATGAAATTTGCAGTTATTCAATTTCCAGGATCAAATTGTGATTTTGACCTCCTTTGGGCCATTCGTGATGTGATGCAAGCTGAAGCCGAATTTGTCTGGCATGAGGAAAATTCTCTTTCAGGATTTGATGGTGTGTTGATTCCTGGAGGTTTCAGTTATGGGGATTACTTACGTTGCGGAGCCATTGCTTCTTTTTCTAACATCATGCCAGAGATTAAGCGTTTGGCAGCAGAGGGGAAACCTGTCTTTGGTACCTGTAATGGCTTTCAAATTCTTGTTGAGGCAGGACTTTTACCGGGTGCCTTGATTCAAAATGACAGCTTAAAGTTTGTCTCAAAGTGGCAAAACTTAAAAGTAAATAATAAGTCAAAATTTACGACAGCTTTTGCTGAAGATGAAGTGATTAGCTTGCCCATCGCACATGGGGAAGGCAAGTATATTGCGGATGAACAAACCTTGGCAGATTTAAAAGACAACGGACAAATCATTTTCACTTATGCAAATGGAAACCCTAATGGTTCAGCTTTAGATATTGCTGGGATCTGCAATAAAGAGGGCAATGTTTTAGGAATGATGCCCCATCCAGAACGCGCTGTAGAATCCCTATTGGGTGGAAATGATGGTCAAAAAATGTTTGCCAGTATCTTGAAAAATTTTGTAGAAGAAGGAGCGCCACAATGAGCGTTGAAATGAGTCCAGAAGAAATCCAAACGTCAAAAATTTATCGTGAATGGGGCTTGACTGATGAAGAATACTCTAAAATTAAAAATGAGATTCTTGGTGGTCGTTTGCCTAACTTTACAGAAACTGGCATGTATGCCGTGATGTGGTCAGAGCATTGTTGCTATAAAAATTCAAAGCCTGTCTTGAAAAAGTTCCCAACAGAAGGCCCACAAGTACTTATGGGACCAGGTGAAGGTGCAGGTGTCGTTGATATTGGTGATGATTGGGCAGTTGTTTTCAAGGCAGAATCACACAACCACCCGAGCTATGTTGAGCCCTATGAGGGAGCAGCAACAGGATCGGGCGGGATTATTCGTGACATCTTTTCGATGGGCGCGCGACCAGTTGCTCTTTTGGATAGTCTTCGCTTTGGTCAGATTGACAATGCTAAAACACGTCACATTGTTGACCGTGTGACAGCTGGAATAGCAGGATATGGTAACTGTATCGGTATTCCGACAGTAGGTGGAGAAGTAGCTTTTGACGAATCTTATGCGGGAAATCCTTTAGTGAACGTGATGTGTGTGGGCTTGATTGAGCATAAGCACATCCAAAAAGGGCAAGCCAAAGGTGTGGGCAACACAATCATGTATGTCGGCGCGAAAACAGGACGTGACGGCATTCATGGTGCTTCCTTTGCCTCTCAGGAGTTTGGTTCAGGTTCTGAAACACAACGTTCTGCCGTTCAAGTGGGCGATCCTTTTATGGAAAAACTTTTGTTAGAGGCTTGTCTCGAAGTGATTCATAATCATTCTGATATCCTTGTCGGTATTCAAGATATGGGGGCTGCTGGATTAGTTTCTTCGACTTCGGAAATGGCTTCAAAGGCTGGCTCAGGTTTGAAACTTAATTTAGACTTAGTGCCACAACGTGAGACGAATATGACACCCTACGAAATGATGCTTTCAGAATCGCAAGAACGCATGGTACTTTGCATTAAAAAAGGGCATGAAGACGAAATCGTTGAGCTCTTTAAAAAATACGAACTTGATGCGGTAAATATTGGCGAAGTTACTGATGACGGGATGTATACGCTATTCCACCAAGGTGAAAAAGTTGCCGAAATTCCAGTAGACTCTTTAGCCGAGGATGCGCCAGTTTATCATCGTGAAATGAAAGAACCTGCACGTATTGCTGCATTTGAAAAAGCCGAAAAATTTATCCCGGAAATTGCAAACGCAACAGAGGTACTCAAAGAACTCCTGAATCAACCAACGATTGCGAGCAAGCGCAGTATTTACGAAACCTACGATAGTCGTGTAATGACCAATACAGTTGTTGCACCTGGATCTGATGCGGCAGTTATCCGCCTCCGTCATTCCAATAAAGCTTTAGCGATGACAACAGACTGTAATGCGCGCTATCTCTATCTTAATCCCGAGATTGGTGGGCAAATAGCTGTCGCAGAAGCAGCACGAAATATCATTGCTTCAGGGGGGAAACCTTTAGCTATTACGGACTGCCTTAATTTTGGTAATCCAGAAAAGCCAGAGCAATTTTATGAGTTGAGCAAGGCGTGTGATGGCATTTCGGAATCTTGCCGTGTCCTATCCACCCCGGTTATCTCGGGCAACGTTTCCCTCCATAACGAAACGAACGGTCAATCTATTTTACCGACACCAATGATTGGGATGGTTGGCCTGATTGAAGATGTTGCACATATTACGACACAGGATTTTAAAGAAACAGGTGACTTAATTTATCTTATCGGGGATACTGCAGATGATTTCTCTGGGTCTGAAATTCAAAAAATGATGACAGGAGAGCTTTCAGGTACACTAAACTTCGACCTGCAAGCCGAAAAAGAAAATCAGGAACATGTATTAAAAGCAATCCAAGCGGGTCTCATTCAATCAGCACATGATTTATCTGAAGGTGGCTTAGCTGTAGCTCTTGTCGAGTCGGCTTTTGCAAACAATAAAGGAATTTCGGTTCATTTTGATGGCAATGTATCACAACTCTTCTCTGAAAGTCAAGGGCGCTTTATCCTCTCGGTTCATCCAGAAGATGAAAAGAACTTTGAAGAGCTGATGGCAGGGAAAGCAAGCAAGTTAGGGCAGGTTACAGAGAAGTCAGAAATTAAAATTTCGGCAAAAGACGGCGAAATTTCCCTATCGACTGAAGAAGCAAAAGCGATTTATGAAGGAGCGATTCCATGCCTTATGAAGTAAAGTCCTTAAACGAAGAATGCGGTGTTTTTGGTATCTGGGGACATCCTGAAGCTGCACAACTGACTTATTTTGGGCTTCATGCCTTGCAACATAGGGGGCAAGAAGGTGCTGGTATTCTGTCAAATAATGATGGGCAACTTCAACGGCATCGTGATTTAGGCTTGGTAACAGAAGTTTTTCGTCACGAAAAAGACTTGCAAAAATTATCAGGGAAAGCAGCAATGGGTCATGTGCGCTACGCCACCGCAGGTTCAGCAGAATTAAACAATATCCAGCCTTTTCACTTTAAATTTCAAGACACGCAGCTTGGTCTAGCCCATAATGGCAACTTGACAAATGCCATATCGCTACGACGTGAATTAGAAGCACAAGGTGCGATATTTTCTTCAAGTTCAGACACAGAAATTTTGGCGCATCTGATTCGCCGCAGTCATCATCCTGAATTTATGGGAAAAGTAAAGGAAGCCTTGAATACTGTTAAAGGTGGATTTGCTTATCTCTTGATGACAGAAGATTCGATGATTGCAGCTCTTGATCCTAATGGCTTCCGTCCCTTATCTATTGGGAAAATGGCTAACGGTGCGCTCGTTGTAGCCAGTGAAACTTGTGCCTTTGATGTGATAGGTGCGGACTTTGTTCAAGAAGTCAAACCCGGTCAGATTATTCAAATTAATGATCAAGGCTTGCATATTGAGCAATTTACAGATAAGACCAATACACAAATCTGTTCAATGGAGTATATTTATTTTGCACGTCCGGACAGTGTTATTGCAGGTGTCAATGTCCATACAGCACGTAAACAGTCAGGACGTATCCTGGCGCGTGAGGCACAAATAGATGCAGATATTGTTATTGGTGTGCCAAATTCGTCACTCTCAGCAGCATCAGGATATGCAGAAGAATCTGGCTTACCCTACGAAATGGGTCTGATTAAGAATCAATATGTGGCACGTACATTTATTCAGCCTACACAAGAACTAAGAGAACAGGGTGTACGGATGAAGCTCTCGGCTGTTTCCAGTGTAGTTGAAGGTAAAAAGGTTATCATGGTGGACGATTCTATTGTACGTGGAACGACAAGCAGACGAATCGTGCGTTTACTTAAAGATGCTGGCGCTGCTGAAGTTCATGTTGTGATTGCGAGTCCACCGCTTGCTTATCCATGCTTTTATGGTATCGATATTCAAAAGCGAGAAGAGCTGATTGCAGCCAATCACTCAGTCGATGAAATATGCCAAATCATTGGAGCAGATAGTCTTACCTTTTTAAGTCAAGAAGGATTAGTTGAGGCTATTGGCCACGATAATCTGTGTCTGTCTTACTTTGACGGTATATATCCGACACCACTTTACGATTACGAAGAAAATTACCTGAAATCTTTAGGAGGGAAAAATGTCTAAAAATGCTTATGCAAAGGCTGGAGTTGATGTTGAAGCGGGTTACCAAGTGGTTGATCGCATAAAAAAACACGCCGAAAAAACGAAGAGACTTGGCGTTCTTGGAGGACTTGGAGGATTTGGCGCGGCATTTGATCTTTCGAAACTTGATGTTAAGGAACCAGTGCTTATTTCTGGAACAGACGGAGTAGGTACTAAGCTGATACTGGCTATTGAAGCAGATAAACATGACACGATTGGGATTGATTGTGTGGCCATGTGTGTTAATGACATCATTGCAGCTGGAGCAGAACCTCTCTACTTTCTTGACTATATCGCTACCGGGAGAAACCATCCGGAAAAGCTCGAAAAAGTGGTTGCAGGTGTTGCCCAAGGATGTTTGCTGTCAGGTGCAGCCTTGATTGGTGGCGAAACAGCAGAGATGCCGGATATGTATGATACAGATGATTATGATCTTGCGGGTTTTGCTGTCGGTATTGCCGAAAAGTCAGCCCTTATTGATGGTCCCAAAAACGTTGAGGCAGGTGATATTTTATTAGGTCTTCCTTCCTCAGGGATTCATTCGAACGGTTACTCACTCGTTCGGAAAATCTTTAAAGATTTCGATAAACAAGAAATTCTTCCTGAGCTGGGACGTCCCCTCGGAGAAGAGTTGCTTGAACCCACCCATATTTATGTTCAAGAGCTCTTGCCACTTATAAAGGACAATATGATTAAAGGAATATCACACATTACAGGAGGCGGTTTTTATGAAAATCTTCCGCGAATGTTTGGTGATCAATTAACAGCTGAAATAAAAGAAGACAGCTGGGAGATTTTGCCTATTTTCAAAGCTTTAGAGAAATACGGTCAAGTTCCTCATGATGAAATGTTTCAAATTTTCAATATGGGAATTGGTATGGTCCTCGCTGTGGCTCCAGAAAAGGCTGAAGAAGTGAAGCAAAGAGTAAAATGTTACGAAATCGGAAAAATTACGCCTCGTATGAAACAATCGGTAATTATAAAATGAGGATTGCCGTTTTCGCCTCAGGATCAGGGTCCAACTTTGAAGCTCTAGCTCAAGCTTTTCCCACAGAAATTCAGCTCTTATTTTCAGATAAGACTGAGGCTTATGCTCTTCAAAGAGCCCAGCAGCTCAATGTGCCTTCCGTCAGCTTTACGCTAAAATCTTTCGCTAATAAACAGACTTACGAAGAAGCCATAGTTTCTTTACTCCGTGAATATCAGATTGATTTGGTTTGTCTCGCAGGTTATATGAAAATTGTTGGCCCTACTCTTTTGCAAGCTTATGAAGGTCGGATTATTAATATCCATCCATCTTATTTGCCAGCTTTTGCGGGTTCAGCACATGCGCTAGAAGAATCTTGGGAAGCTCAAAAGGGACTGGGCATCACCGTTCATTGGGTGGATGCGGGAGTCGATACAGGTAAAATTTTAGCCCAGCAGCAGCTTGATTATCACCCAGAACTCGCCGAATATGAAAAAAAACTCCATCAAGCAGAGCATGAATTGTATATAAAAGTAGTAGAAGAACTTATCAAAAAATAGTAACAGCTATTATAAACTTAAAAAAAGAAAAGGAATAAAAATGACTAAACGTGCGCTTATCAGTGTGTCGGATAAAAATGGAATTGTTGAATTTGCAGAGTCTTTGAGTAAGCTTGGCTTTGAAATTATCTCAACCGGTGGGACAAAAAAAACTTTGGATGAAGCAGGTATTGCAACTTTAGCGATTGAAAAAGTCACGCATTTTCCGGAAATGATGGATGGTCGTGTGAAAACATTGCATCCAATGATTCATGGTGGGCTTTTGGCACGACGTGATTTGGACACGCATGTAGCTGCTTTAGAAGAGCACAATATTACCCCCATTGACTTGGTTGCTGTCAATCTTTATCCTTTCAAAGAGACACTTTTATCAGGAGCTGACCATCAAACAATTGTTGAGAATATTGATATTGGTGGTCCTTCAATGTTACGTTCTGCAGCAAAAAATCATGCCGATGTTACTGTTCTTGTTGATCCAACAGACTATGCTACAGTTCTCAAAGAATTCGAAAAAGCTGGGGAAACTACCTTAGAGCTTCGTCAACGTTTGGCTGCCAAAGTTTTTCGACATACTGCTGCTTATGATGCGCTCATTGCACAATATTTAACAGAAAAATTTTCTGGTCAAGAGGAAAAACCTGAAAAGTTGACACTGACTTATGATTTAAAACAAGGGATGCGTTATGGTGAAAATCCACAACAAGATGCAGATTTTTATGAAAATGCACTCCCGACTGCTTATTCGATTGGACAAAGTGTGCAGTTGCATGGTAAAGAATTATCTTACAACAATGTGCGTGATGCAGATGCTGCGCTGCAGATTGCGCGTGATTTTACGGAGCAACCTACCGTTGTGGCGCTTAAGCATATGAATCCTTGTGGCATTGGACAAGCGGTGACAATCGAGCAGGCTTGGGACTATGCTTATGAGGCAGATCCTGTTTCTATCTTCGGGGGTATTGTCGTTTTAAATCGTCCAGTTGACCAGAAAACAGCTGAGAAAATGAGCAAAATCTTTTTAGAGATTATTATTGCACCAACATTTTCTGATGAGGCTCTGGCAATTTTAAAGAAAAAGAAAAATATCCGTTTGCTTACGCTTGATTTTGAACAAATTGGTGCATCAGAAAGAGAACCGATGATTACAGGTGTGCTTGGCGGTGTTTTAGTACAAGAACAAGATGTTGTTACAGAACAACAAGAAAGTTGGACAGTAGCAACGCAAGTCCAACCAGATAAGGAACAATGGGAAGCGCTAAAATTTGCATGGAAAGCAGTCAAATATGTGAAGTCTAACGGTATCATTGTTACAAATGAACATCAAACACTCGGCGTTGGACCCGGTCAAACCAACCGTGTAGCTTCAGTGAAAATAGCAATAGAAGCCGCTCAGGAAAAAGGTTTAGATAATGCTGTGCTTGCCTCTGACGCCTTCTTCCCCTTTGCCGATAACATTGACGAGATTGCCAAATCTGGCATCAAAGCAATTGTCCAACCGGGCGGTTCCGTTCGCGATCAAGAAGTCATTGAAGCTTGCGACAAGTATGGCATCACAATGGTCTTTACAGGTGTGAGACATTTCCGTCATTGATAAAAAAAGCTAGACGAGAGTTTAGCTTTTTTTATTAGTGTTTCTGCCGTCTCGAAAACTCAGTAAAGCGGAACTTGTCCACCTGATGTCGGCTTTCTGTATATTGGAAAATACTATTGTCGGAGAGGTAAACATGACTGCGCACACTAACAACATGGCGGTCTTTAGGGTTCAAGTCCAAATAGTCTTTGTCCTCAGTGTTAACAAAATCAATAGTAATCTCTTTTTGAGCATAGGAGATGTCTAAATTAAGCTGCTGCTCAAGATAAGCATAAAGGGAAGTTTGAATCATATCTTCTGTCATATTTGGTGCAATAGAAGCTAAGATATAGTCGCGATCAAGAATGACAAAACTGTTATCAATATTTCGGCGGCGCAAGATATGAAAAGCTTGAGCTCCTTCTTCAAAAAAAGAAAGCTCTGAAAGCTGCTTGTCTACAGTAATTTTCTCAAAAGTTAGGATTTCTGTAGTAGAGACAAAGTTTAAAGAATCTTTTAACTCTTTGAAAGAGATTAAACCAGATATGGGGAACATCAATCTTTCACGTGGAATAACGATTGATCCGAAACCATGTCGCCGTTGAATAATGCCACTTTCTTCTAAAATTTTTAAAGCTTGTCTTACCGTTGCACGACTGGTTTGATAGATTTCTGTGAGCTGATTTTCGCTAGGTAAAAGTTTATTTTCGGGATAGGTTCCCTCAATTATTTTTTTCTCTAAATCTCGAAGAATGATTTCATACTTTTTCATAGTATAAGTGTAGCAAAAAAGAAGTTTAAGATAAAGTAAAAATATAAACGCTTGCAAAACCGCTTTCATTTTGGTATCATTAACTTGTACGTACAAGTTATCAATTTATTATGTTTAAGGAGAGAAAGATGCTAGGTTTTGGCAAGAAAAAAACTTTGAGTGATGACACAGGTCTATATGCACCTCTATCAGGGACAGTCATTGATTTAGAACAGGTCGCGGACCCCGTGTTCTCAAAAAAAGTGATGGGGGATGGTTATGCAATTGAGCCAACGAGTGATCAAATTGTCAGTCCCGTAGCGGGGGAGGTCACCTTGGTTCAAGGCCATGCTTTAGGATTTAAGCGTGCTGATGGTTTAGAAGTCTTACTTCATTTGGGAATCGATACAGTAAGCCTCAACGGTCAACCGTTTCACATTAAGGTAAAGCTAGGGGATAAAGTTGAAGGCGGCGACAAGCTTGGGCGTGTGGATTGGCAACAGGTTGAAGCGGCAGGGCTTCCTTTGACAAGTATGATTTTAATCACCAATACTTCTGAAAAATTGGGCAGTCTTTCTATTGAAAAAGGAAAAGCTCAGGCAGGCGATAAGCTTGGCCAAGCAAAAGCAAAATAAAAAGGAGAAATCATGGCAGATTACAAAAAACTTGCAGCAGATATTATTGAAGCTGTTGGTGGAGAAGAAAATATTACAAAGGCTATTCATTGTATCACACGCTTACGTTTTTATTTAGTAGATAAAGATAAGGCAGATAGCGAAAAAATAGAAGCTATGGACGGTGTTGCTGGCGTTGTTTATAATGCTAACTTAGGACAATATCAGGTTGTTATCGGTCAAGCTGTTGCAGATGTTTATGATGAAATTGTGGCTCAACTTGGAAGTCGTGTAGTTGAGGGTGCTGATGATAACATAGTAACCGAAGAAAACAAGGTGTCGAAGAACCCAGTTGCGCGTGCTTTTCAGGTTGTGGTTGGAACAATCACAGGTTCAATGATGCCAATCATTGGTCTTCTAGCTGCTGGTGGTATGATTAATGGTATCCTTAACATGTTTGTTAAGGGAAATCATATTTTTGAACTTATTAGTCCTACTGACCCGACTTATATTATTATTTCAACATTGGCAATGGCGCCGTTCTATTTCTTGCCGGTTTTAGTTGGCTACGCGGCTGCAAAACAGCTAGGGTCAGACCCTTACGTTGTCGCTGCGGTAGGTGGCTTTATGATCCACCCTGCATTACAAGGTCTTGTGGCAGCACCAAATATTATTCAAAATGGTGAGATTGTTGCAGGAAAAGCTCCTGTTGTTATGGAGTTCTTTGGTGTTACCTTTAATACAAGTTATTTTAACATCCCAGTGAGTCTTCCTAACTATGCCTACACCATCTTCCCTATCATTGTAGCTGCTTGGTTAGCAAAACCTATTGGTTCTTGGCTTAAAAAGCATATGCCTTTGGCATTTCGTTCAATTTTTGTACCAATGATTACTTTCTTTATCGTTGCTTCATTGGTTCTATTGCTGGTAGGGCCTGTGATTAGTATTGTTTCATCAGCACTTGCTTCGGTTATTACTGGTTTGATTAACCTTAACCTCACTATAGCAGGAGCAATTATTGGTGGTCTTTATCAAGTTTTGGTTATCTTTGGTCTTCACTGGCTCGTTATTCCTATTTTGACACAGCAAATTGTGACAACGGGAGAATCAAATATTAATATGATTGTTTCCTTCACAATGTTAGCACAAGGTGCAGGAGCTTTAACTGTTTTCCTCAAAACACGTCAGCAAAGTCTTAAAGGTTTAGCATTGCCTGCGGCTATTTCGGCTTTCTGTGGTGTAACAGAGCCAGCCATGTACGGTATTAACTTGAAGTATATGCGCGTATTTATTATGAGTTCAATCGGTGCAGCAGCAGGTGCAGCTGTAGCAGGTCTCTTAGACTTGCATATGTATGGCTTCTCCGGCTCACTTATTGGTTTCCCTAACTTTGCGGCTACGACAAATCCACTGACGCATGCTGCAGGTAACCCGAATAACTTCATTGTTTTCTGGATTGCAACAGCAGTGTGTATCGTTGTTTCAATGACATTGGTGTGGTTCTTTGGTTTCAAAGACTCAGATACAATGGGAACAGGTCTTGAAAAGAAAAACGTATTTAAATCAGCTATAAATAAATAAAGAACAAAGGAAGAAGATTATGACATTAAGTGAGAAAGTCATCTATCAGATTTATCCTAAATCATTTTTAGACACAACAGGAAATGGTATCGGTGACCTCAGAGGAGTCACGGAAAAATTGCCCTATCTGGCAGAGTTGGGAATTGATATGATTTGGCTCAATCCTTTTTACCCTAGTCCTCAAAAAGATAACGGCTATGATATCTCTGATTATATGAATATCGATCCTGTATTCGGTGATTTTGAAGATTTTGACCAAATGATTGCTCGAGGGAAAAAGTTGGGTATTGAATTTATGCTGGACATGGTTTTGAACCACGTGTCAACAGAACATGAATGGTTTAAAAAGGCCTTAGCTGGTGATAAATACTACCAAGATTTCTTTATTTTAAGAGACCAACCTACAGATTGGCGCTCTAAATTTGGTGGCAGCGCCTGGGCTCCTTTTGGCGATACAGGAAAATATTATCTTCACCTGTATGATGTGACTCAAGCTGACTTAAATTGGCGCAATAAAAATGTACGTCAAGAGTTGTTCAAAGTCGTTAATTTTTGGCGCTCAAAAGGAATTTCCGGTTTCCGTTTCGATGTGATTAATGTAATCGGAAAAGATAAAATTCTTAAAAACAATCCAGAGTTTGAGGGGAAATTTGAGTATACAGATAAGCCGATCACGCATGAATATCTCCAAATGTTAAATCGAGAGACTTTTGGTCAGGATGAGAATGCCATAACAGTGGGTGAAATGAGCTCGACAACGATTGAGAACAGTATTCTCTATACGCAACCTGAACGAAAAGAACTAAGTATGGTCTTTAATTTTCACCATCTTAAAACGGACTATAAAGACGGAAATAAGTGGACCAAAGCTCCCTTTAACTTTCAAATGCTGAAGCATCTTTTCCATGAGTGGGGAGAAAAAATGGGGAAAGGAGGAGGCTGGAATGCAAACTTCTGGAATAATCATGATCAACCCCGCGCCCTTAACCGTTTTGTTGATGTGAAGAATTTTAGAGTGAAAGGGGCAACGATGCTCGCAGCTTCAATTCATCTTAGTCGAGGGACACCTTTCATTTATATGGGAGAAGAAATTGGAATGATAGATCCAGACTATGATTCTGTAGCAGATTACAAAGATGTAGAGGCACGAAACGCTTATGAAATGCTGATAAAGCAAGGAAAATCAGAAGAAGAAGCCTTTGACATAGTCAGCATCAAGTCTCGAGACAATTCACGAACACCGATGCAGTGGGACAATAGTACAAATGCAGGCTTTACAAGAGGCGAGCCCTGGCTTAAAGTTGGAAAACATACAGATATCAATGTGAAAAAAGACAAGGATGGAGAAATCTACAAATTCTATAAGAAAATGATTGATTTACGCAAGTCTGAAAAAATCATTTCTGAAGGAAGTTACAAACCTGCACTTGAGGACGCTGAGCACATTTATGCCTTTGTTCGTGAATATGGTGAACAGCGTCTGCTCGTTCTTAATAATTTTGCAAATCATAGTGTGAATTTTAAAATTCCTCAAGGCTTTGAAAAAGCAGAAGTTTTTGTCAATAATTATGGTTCATATGAGAGCGAAACACTTGCCCCATATCAATCTGTAGCCTTATTGGCAAAGTAGTGCTGCCTTATTTTCATGAAAAAACTCTTTTGTTGAAAAAATTTCAACAAATCGTTAAACTAGATTCATATATTTTTTAGGAAGAGAGAAAATGACTGTACTACTTTTTGATATAGACAATACGCTTCTTGATTTTGATAAGGCAGAATATATGGCTTTGGGAAAAATTTTTGAACAGTATCATATTGAAGATACAAAGGAAAATAGGGCTATCTATTCGCGCGAAAATAAAGCCTTGTGGCGCAGTCACGAAGCAGGAGAAATCAGTCGTGAAGAACTGCTTACCACACGTTTTGCCAAAGCTTTTAGGGCCTTGGGTGTAACCAAAGTGTACGATGCTTCTGCCGTTGATGCTACTTATCAGCGTTATCTTGCACAAGGGCATGAACTCATTTTTCATGCTAAAGAACTTTTGGATAGACTGGCACAGGAAAAAAGAGAAATGTATATCGTCAGTAATGGCACATCTAAAGTATCACGTCCACGCATTTTAGAGTCCGGTATTGAGCGATATTTCAAAGACATTTTTATTAGTGAGGAAATTGGAAAACACAAACCGTCAAAAGAATTCTTTGATTATGTTTTCGATCATATTGACCATGCGGAGGAGAAAGCTTTCGCAATCGTTGGTGACACTCTAACAACAGATATCTTAGGTGGGAAAAATGCTGGAATAAAAACGATTTGGTATAACCCGAAACATTTAAGTACTCAAGAAGAGTTGGTGCCAGACTGTGAGATTGAAGATTTATTGGAAATCCCTTTTTTACCTGTCCTCTCTTGATAATTCCGAACGTTTGAACAAGAATATATTTAAAAAGTCCTCTAGGGCTTTTTCTTTTTATCTAAATATTTTAAGATAGAGGTGAGAAAGAAAGTGAGGTAATATGAGGGTTTTAGTCGTTGGTTCAGGTGGGCGTGAACATGCAATTGCGCGAAAATTTGCTCAAAGTGAAAAGGTGGATAAAGTTTTTATTTGCCCAGGAAATGTCGGAATGACAGAAGAAAAACTAAAAACAGTGGCTATTTCCGAACTTGATAGTCAATCTTTGGCTGGTTTTGCTAAAAAAGAAGAGATTGATTTGACTTTTGTCGGACCGGAAACGGCACTAATGAACGGTATCGTTGATGTATTTTTAGAAGAAGGCTTGCGTATATTCGGTCCAAGAGCTGATGCGGCACAGATTGAAGGAAGCAAGAGCTTTGCTAAATCTATTATGAAAAAATACGGTGTGCCAACAGCAGACTATGAAAGCTTTTTAGACTTGGAAGAAGCTCTAAACTATGTTGAGAAAAAAGGAGCTCCTATTGTCATTAAGGCCGATGGATTGGCTGCGGGTAAGGGTGTTACTGTAGCAATGGACTTAGAAACAGCAAGAGAGGCTTTAAGGGACATTTTCCAGATGACTGAGGCAAAAGCAGTTGTGGAGGAATATCTTGAAGGGGAGGAATTTTCTCTCTTTAGTCTGGTTCATAAGGGTAAGATATACCCGCTGCCTATTGCTCAGGATCATAAGCGGGCCTTTGATGGGGATCAAGGTCCTAACACAGGAGGAATGGGGGCATATGCGCCAGTACCTCATATTCCAGAAAGTATTGTTCAAGAAGCTTTAGAGAGGATTGTTGAACCAACGATTGCTGGATTAAGGGCTGAAAACAAATCCTTCACAGGAGTGCTTTATGCAGGGTTAATATGGACGGCGCAAGGTGTAAAGACAATTGAATTTAATGCTCGGTTTGGAGATCCAGAAACACAAGTGGTTTTGGAGACAATAAGGAGCGATTTTGCTGAAAATATAATAGACATTTTAGAAGGCAGAGAGCCGCAGTTGATGTGGAATACAGATGAAATCACTTTAGGAGTAGTCGTGGCGAATCAAGGTTATCCTAATACTTCAACAGGAAGTGTTGCCTTGCCTGATTTGTCTGGTTTAAATTGCTTTTATGCCGGCGTTGTCGAAAGAAATGGACAACTGTTTTCAAGTGGGGGACGTGTGTATATGGCTACGGAAACAGGAACAGATATAAGGAGCGTTCAGAAGGTATTGTATACAAAGTTAGACAGTTTAGACAATGAAGGGATGTTTTACCGAACAGATATTGGAAATAAAGGAGTATAAGAATGTCAGAAGTTGCAGTTATTATGGGATCTCTTTCAGATTGGGAAACAATGAAGCAAAGTACACAAATTTTGGAAGAATTTGGTATAGCGTTTGATAAAAAAGTAGTATCGGCACATCGGACACCAGAAATAATGTTGGATTTTGCCAAAAATGCAGAAAAGCAAGGCTATAAGGTAATTATTGCAGGAGCTGGAGGTGCAGCTCACTTACCGGGAATGGTTGCTTCGATGACGTTACTTCCCGTGATTGGTGTGCCAATCCAGTCTCGTGTCTTATCAGGCTTGGATAGTCTTTACTCTATAGTACAGATGCCAGGTGGTGTACCTGTTGCTAGCATGGCTATAGGAACAGCAGGCGCCAAAAATGCAGGACTCTATGCAGTTCAAATTTTGGCGCTGGGTAATCAAAGCTTGGCTAAAAAATTAAAAAAATACAGGGAAAATGCTGCAGAAATATCTGTGGCATCGACCAAAAAGCTACTGTAAACTTATGTTTTAAAAGTTAGTGTAATATTTGTAAAAATAATTCTATATTAGTAAATAAAAATCCGTATAATTAACGGATTTATTTTTAAACTATCCAAAAAAGAGTAGGGGAAAGAAGAAAAATGACCTATAATGAAAATATGCAACATAAGAAAAAAACAATTGGAATTATTGGCGGTGGTCAGTTAGGGCAGATGATGGCTATCTCTGCACAATATATGGGTCATAAAGTAATTACTTTAGACCCTAATCCGAACTGTCCCGCAGCAAAATGTTCGGACGAGTTGCTTATTGCTGATTACGATGATGTTGATGCGCTTCTAAAACTAGCCTACGCTTGTGATTTAATAACTTACGAGTTTGAAAATGTATCATCAAAAGCACTGTATGAATTAGAAACATGTGTAGACATTCCGCAAGGTATCAGATTGTTGGAAATCACGCAGAACCGTAAATTAGAAAAAGAGTTTTTAGAAGAGTGTGAGGTGATGATAGCACCATGGAAGCTGGTTTGTGATGCTCAAGACCTTCCAAAAAAGGTGACCAAGAAACAAGTTCTTAAAACGACAACAGGAGGCTATGACGGGCATGGGCAAGTTGTCTTAAAGAGTGACGAGGATTTGAAAGAGGCAATAAAATTAGCAGACAGTGCCGAGTGTGTTTTGGAGGACTTCGTTAATTTTTCTTATGAAATTTCGATTATTATAAGTGGAAATGGTAAAGATTTTGTTACCTTTCCCTTATGTCAAAACGAGCATGTCAACAATATTTTGCACCGTACGGTTGCTCCTGCACTAGTTTCTTCTGAAATAAGCGAAAAAGCAGAACACTTAGCTCTAGCAATAGGAAAAAAGCTCCAGCTTTCAGGAACGCTTTGTGTTGAAATGTTTCTTACAGAGTCAGGGGATATTTATGTTAATGAACTTGCTCCGCGTCCCCATAACTCAGGTCATTACACGATAGAAGCCTGCGATTTTTCACAATTTGATTTACATATCAAAGGCATACTGGGTGAAAAATTGCCCGAGCCTCGTCTTTTAAAAAAGGCGATTATGATAAATATCTTAGGTCAGGATGTTACTAAAGTTGAAAAAATAAACCGTGAACACCCAGAATGGCACATTCATGATTATGGGAAATTAGAAGCAAAAGCAGGCAGAAAAATGGGACACATCACAATTCTGACAGATGACATTTTAGAAAGCCTAACGGAAATATCAAGTTTGCAGATATAGAAAATAAAAATGATAACAGGGAGGAAGAGGATGCACACGATTAGATTATCGATGGAAAGTAGAAAATCGATTTTTCGAATCGAAACTCTGAGTGAAGAAATTAATCCTGAATGGGCGATTGTATTTAGAAATTGCTTTAAAGATCCCCTGGTTGATTATTTGGAAAACAAAGAAAAAAATAGAGCGTGTCAATTGTTGCAAGGAAGTTCAACAAAGTGGCTTCAGCGCTCTGCCATGCAAGCAAGCTTATATTTACCCCTTGCCTCAAATGATGAAATGATTCGTGAAATGATTGCCCATGTGCTAAAGCAGCATTTTGAGTTTGTCAACACGAGCTATTCTTCCGCGATACCCTATGGAAATGAGAAGAGTAACGTTGAACTTTATCGTTTGTCCTATCCTCTACAGCTTGCCTATCTCTTTTATTTGCGTACAGAAGATATTAGCCAGTTCAGTTTATTATTTACTTCAGCTTCTTCAAGAATATTAGCTCTATGGGAAAAGGAGCTGATGGGGGCAGGCAAAAAGGTTATTCTTGAGAAGGAATTTCTTATCGAGGTTATTCAATATCTAGAAGAAATTTTTAGAAATATTACGCGACATGCAGCTTTAGAAGAACAAGCTCTCACACTAAAAAAACGACTTGTTAGGCATGCTGAATTTGCTTCTCAGGAAGAACATGCTCTCTTTCGGAAAGGCCTCTTGGTAGAAACTTACCGTGAAAAAGAAAAAATTCTTAACCTTTTGTTAGGTAAAATGAAAGAAACGCAGTACCGAGACACGGTGATAGACTTCTTGTTTTGCCAACTTTTATTGAATTATTTTAAAGTTTAGAAACTTTATATCTGAGTGAGAAGAGAACTTTTGAAGTACAATATTTTTGAAAATTATTGAGAAGATGGTATAATAAAATGAATTTACATTTGTAAACGAAAAAGTTGGAGACTTAATTTACTCTGTTACGGTTATTTATATCTTGCCATTCTCTCTATTTTAGAGATGAAGAAGGAGAGAATGGCACATCTGTGCCATTTTTGGCATTGAAACGTGAAAAGAAAAGTATCACAATCTATGGAAAAATTAAAAAACGGTTTAGAGGAGAGAAGATGAAGACATTTAAAACAAAGGATATGAACAGTAAGGAAGCCTATAAGCTTATATCTGGTCTTGTTGTCCCAAGACCTATTGCGTGGCTAACAACGCAAAATAGTCAAGGACTTGTCAACGCTGCTCCTTTTAGCTTTTTTAATGTAGTTTCTAAGGAGCCAGTCATTGTCTCTATTGCGATGACGGAGATGAAGGATTCTGTCAGAAATCTTTTGGAAAGGGAAGAGGGGGTTATTCATTTGGTCAACACTGATAATGTTGAAGCAATGAATAAAACGTCAGCACCGCTTGCAGCTAATGAAAGTGAAGTTGAAAAGTTTGGAATCAATTTGACAGAATCACAAGAAGTTAAGGTACCAGCTATCGCAAACGCTAAGGCTCGACTAGAAGTGATACTTCACAAGCATATACCTGTAGGAAAAACCAGCCACCTTATGCTCTTAGAAGTCAAAAATATACTGGTAGATGACACGGTTATTGACGAGGAGAAACTTTATATTAAAGCTGAGGCATTAGATCCTGTCGCTCGTCTGTCTGGAAGAGCTTATACAGCTTTAGGTGAAACATTTGAAATTACAAGACCTATAAAATAAAAGAAAAATCGGATTTTATTTTAACTCTATTAGTGTCTTTTTCTGTCCTTTTGTTTTAAAATATAGATATAGAAAAGTTAAATTGACAATTTTAAAATAAGGGAGGACTCTATGGAAAAACAATACAAAAATATCATGGTCGCAGTAGATGGCTCTGAACAATCTGATAAGGCAGTGCGTGAAGCTGTTAAGATAGCTAAAGAAAATGAAACTTCACTCCTTGTTTTACATGTTAAAGACGATATTCGACTTTATGGCTCAACCTATGGTGCACCGCTTATTCTTGAAAACCTAGAGGAGCAAGCACGAGCAATTATAGATAGAGCTGCTGACATCATTAAGAAACAGGTTGAGTTCAAGACTTATCGTGTGGAGGGTTCGCCTAAGAAAGAAATTATTGACTTTAGCCAAGAACATGATGTTGATTTAATCGTCATCGGTGTTACTGGTAAGGGAGCATTTGACCGGCTGCTGGTGGGCTCAACAACTGCCTATGTTATTAATCATGCAAACTGTAATGTTATGGTTGTTAAGTGAACTAAAAAATAATGCTTCTGTATAATCTATGGTAGTAGATGAAAAATCTATTGCCATTTTTTTATAGCTGCAGTAATTTATAAAAATGATAGGCCAGTGATTGAATCTTCTTGCTCTCCCCTTTGAAACACCTAAACCAGAGCCTTTTAGATGTATTGCGCCCATTTTAAGAAGCTTTGTTCTCCTCATCTAAATACTATTTCACTTTCATTTTCTTTTTTTTTTAATACTCTTAGAGTTTGTAACAAAAAGATTTCTTTTGTTACATCATATTTATGGAGTAGGTGGAAAAATAGAAATGGAACAAAAGAGAAAACTAGGCATCCTTTTAGTCATACTGTCAGTCTTGTTATTGATTTCGGGTACCTTTGCATGGTTCTCCTTTACACAGCGGGCCATCAATGACCGAAGTGGAAATATTAATTTCGAAGAAGTGGGTCGCCTGCACGACTACTTTGACCGTGCCTCAGGCAACAAGGATGTCTTCGCCGAGAACTTTGGCGATGCCCCTATCTTGGTACGTGTAAAACTCCTCGAATACATGGAAATTAATGGCGAATCTCTAGTCCAAGCCGACCCGCAAGAGGTGGAAGACGGTAACGCAGTCCAACCCATCAAAGAAGACACAGGCACATGGACGCCTTGGACACCAGAAGCCTCAGGCAATACAGTTGGCCAACGTGTCGGACCGGGCGCCGTCTTCAATGCCCGTGCCCGCTGGACTGTCGGTTGGACTCCCCGAGCAGCCACAGACGGCTCTGGACAGCTGGATGCTCCCTACTTTATGCCGACCTTTAACCGTGCCCGCGATGACCACAAGACAGCTGCTGCAGGGGACGGGCGTGACTGGACCCAGTCGGGAGAAGAAGCCGATACTTCGGCTAGTCCTAATGGAACCAATGCCGGCGCAGATGCTACAGGGGTCACACATCCTGGGAATGGGACAGATGGCTATTGGAACAACGGTAGCACAGCCACCTCGCTCCTAGGAACACCGCCAGATACTGAGAACGGGACACACACGGCTCGCCAAACCGTCATCCAAGACCAACCGGTCATGTTGCTCAGCCAGTGGAATGCCCTGCCCGTTCAAGACCGTGTCGGTAACTTCTGGGTGGTGGATCCCCAGACAGGCTGGGCTTATTGGGCCAATCTGCTCTTCCCAGAGGAAGCGACCTCTTTCCTCCTCGATCAGGCTAACTTTGCGACAAGCGGGATTCGGGGAGATTATTACTACGGGATTAAGGCTGTCGCCAATATGGTAGCCAACACCGATGGCGACGTCTCTGCCTTTTGGGATGAAGCCCCAGAAAACCATAGCGACCTTGCCAAACAGCTGGTGGATGAAGTACGCAATGGCCTACCTATTCTTGGTGAGATGGCACCGGGACAAACATTCTCTATGCGGGGCACGCAATACCGCTACCTTGAAAACAAGGGGGAGGGGAATCATTTGATCATGGCAACGGGCAATCAGTTTGGGAGTGCATGGAATACTATTGCTGGTGTGACAAGTTATAATGGTTCGACTTTAGATAATAATATGAAGAACTGGCATAATAATTTGCCTTCTGTTATTCGACGTCAAGTACAACCTGTGCAAAAAGAATTTATAGGGACAGGACCAGAAGCCCATATCGGTATAGCTAGTTGGACAACAAATTTCTCAGGTAACTTAAGTTCCGTAATACCGATTGTAGGTACACCACGTGCTTTTATTCTAGACTTTGAACATCCAGCCTTTACGGAGGCTTTGAAAAATGACTTTGCGGAGGTTGACCCTAATGGCGAGAAGAAAGCTTTTGCTCTTTCTCTTGCGGAATTCAATCATCTTTCGGGTCCTGGAAAAGCTTTTCCGACTATGGCTTCACGTAGTATGTGGACAACCCCACGAACTTTATTTGATACTAATTTACCGTGGTTTATACAAAATGTAAGCATACTTGGCTCATTTAATATTTTCAATCAGAATGGTACCGTTGCACGTATAACAGATGGTTTCCCCGCCCTCATCCTCCGGGACGAAGACGGAGCATGGAATTCAAACATATAAGCAGTAAAAATCCAGTGATTTTTCAAAAGGACTTTGTTTTCCTTATGGTGAATTTAAACTCTTTTTCTTTGAGAAAAAACCAAAAGTGCTTAACTTCAGCAGTTGTATGCGGACAGTTAAGCACTTTTTCACTAATTTTTTTGTGCCAATTTTTTTCAAAATCAGTGTTTTTTATTGATTTTCGTAAAACAAAAACCGCTCTGTTAAGCGATTTTTAATTTCTATTCTAGCTATTTTTCCTTGCTGTTATTCCCATATATAAGAACAATCGTTTCATTTATTACATCTTTAGATAATGAAAATGCAATTATCCTACCAACTATAAATACTACCGATTTTGGTGAAGATAGTGATAAGGAAGATTAATATATAATTAATCATATATTAAATGAAAACTATATTTTATCCCTCAGCTTTGGTTGGGGAATTTTTTTGCTTTTTCTATACACACCACTTGATTTATACACAACTTTTGTGTATAATGTGAATGTGGTCAAGAAAGGAGATGAAGCATTGCCAATGACACCTAGAGAAATGGTTAAATTTCTCAAAAAGAATGGCTTTATTGAAAAAGGTCAACGTGGAAGTCACAAGAAAATGTTTAATCCAGATACTAAGAAAATAACAATTGTGCCCATGCATAATAAAGACTTAGGAAATGGTTTAGAGGCAAGTATTAAAAAGCAAGCTGGTCTGAAATGACCAGTAGAACTTTTGCTTTATCTCAGAAGGGAGAAAAAATGTTATTATATCCAGTAGTATTTAAAACAGATGGAGATTATATCTCTGTACACTTTCCAGATGTCCCAGAAGCAATGACTCAAGGGAAAGACCTTGATGAAGCTTATAAAATGGCTGAGGAAGTACTAGGCTTTGCTTTGGAAGATTATGCAGAAATGCCCAAAGCAAGCTCGATTGAAGAAGTAAAAAAAGCGGAACCGGATGCAACTATTGCATTGATCGCAATTGACATGGTGGCTTATATGCGTAAATATCATTCTAAAGTGGTCCGTAAAAATGTCAGCATTCCAGAATATCTTGCAATCTTAGCTAAAGAGCAGGGGATAAATGCAAGTCAAGTTCTAACTGAAGCTTTGGAAGAAAAGGTGAATTTTGGTTAAATGGGTGCCCTTTTATGAGTGTCAGGAACTCATTCTCCTACACCTAGTCTATTTTATAAAATATTAAATAGATAGAAACTCTATTATCCTATTTGATGAAATAGCAAATGTGATATAATGAAAGTCTGTTCTTATAGGTAAATCCCCGACTTCGGTCGGTTTTTTTGTGCCAATTTTTTTCAAAATCAGTGTTTTTTATTGATTTTCGTAAAACAAAAACCGCTCTGTTAAGCGATTTTTAATTTCTATTCTAGCTATTTTTCCTTGCTATTATTCCCACTCAACAGTTGCAGGTGGTTTGGAGGTAATATCGTAGACAACGCGGTTAACGTGATTCACCTCGTTTACTATACGTACTGAAATCTTTTGTAGAACATCCCAAGGGAGTTTCGCAAACTCCGCTGTCATACCGTCAATAGAAGTGATAGCACGGATGGCGAGTGTATAATCATAAGTCCGGCTATCTCCCATGACACCAACTGAACGGACACCTGTATTAACAGTGAAGTACTGCCATACGTCACGGTCTAAACCAGCGGCAGCAATTTCTTCACGGAGGATGGCATCAGATTCACGGACAACCGCAACCTTCTCAGGTGTCAAATCTCCCATAACACGAATGGCAAGACCAGGTCCTGGGAAAGGTTGACGCCATACAATCTCATCAGGCATTCCAAGTTCTGTACCAAGGGCACGTACTTCATCTTTGAAGAGTGTGTTTAAAGGTTCAATCAATTCGAACTGCATGTCTTCTGGCAAGCCACCAACATTGTGGTGTGACTTGATTGTTTGAGCTGTATCTGTTCCTGACTCAATCACATCCGTATAGAGTGTACCCTGAGCGAGGAATTTTACATCTTTAAGTTTAGAAGCTTCATCATCAAAGACGTAAACAAATTCGTTACCGATGATTTTACGTTTTTTCTCTGGGTCAGAAACACCAGCTAACTTATTCATGAAACGTTCTTCAGCGTTAACACGGATAATGTTTAAGCCAAATTTGCCTCCCAACATATTCATCACTTGATCACCTTCACCTTTGCGGAGAAAACCATGATCCACGAAGATAGAGGTCAATTGATCACCTATTGCACGCTGCAAGAGCACTCCTACAACTGAAGAATCTACACCGCCAGAGAGACCAAGCAAGACTTTTTTATCACCAACTTGTTCTCGGATTTTCTTGACTTGCATGTCAATGAAATTTTCCATTGACCAATCACCTTTGGCGCCACAGATATTCAAGGCAAAGTTACGGAGCATGTCTGTTCCGTATACGGAGTGACGTACTTCAGGGTGAAATTGAATGCCGTAAATGTTGCGTTCAGTATCTTCAACGGCAGCAAATGGACTGTTTGGAGAAGTTGCAACAACATGGAAGCCTTCTGGAAGTTTAACAACACGGTCACTATGACTCATGAGCACATCTTGTTTGTCAGGCGTGTTGGCAAAGAGCTTAGATGGAGCTTTTAACTCAATGGGAGCAACACCATATTCTCGTTCAGAGGCACCTTCAACTTTACCACCTAATTTGTGACTAATCAATTGCATGCCATAGCAGATGCCTAGGATAGGTAAACCGAGTTCAAAAATTTCGGGATCGATATCAAATGAACCCTCATCATAAACAGAATTAGGTCCCCCAGAAAGAATAATTCCCACAGGGTTTATTTCACGGATTTCTTGAGCTGTGACTTTGTGACTCATCAGCTCCGAGAAAACACCTATCTCGCGAATGCGACGAGAAATTAATTGGTTATACTGACTACCATAGTCAAGAACGATAATTTTTTCAAGTTGTTTATCAGACAAGGGGGCCTCCTAAAAATTAATATTAAAATATTTTATCATAAAAGAGCTAATTATAAAAACGTTTGACACAAAAAGACAGTTATTTTAATTAAAGAGTAAGTTATTGTTATGCTATTTCAAAATTTCTTCAAATAAATTTTATCAATGTAATGGTTGGCAGCTTTGTGCAAGATGACTTCGGCGCGGTTACGTGTCGGCTCGATATAGTCGCGCAAGTTAGGCAGATTAGTATTTGTCCATGTTTGACGCGCGAGCTGCATCACTTCATCGTAAGGCATTTTCGTAAACTGATGATAATAGTTATGAGGATCATTTTCAGCAAGTTTGAGTAGGCTGTCAAACCGTTCCAAGTACCATTTTTCAATCAAGTCCTCATCAGCATCAACATAAATAGAGAAGTCATAAAAATCACTGACATAAAGAAGTTCACTCTGCGGATTTTGGAGAACATTTATTCCCTCTAAAATCAAAATATCAGGCTGGTCGATAATCTGGGTTTTATCTTCGATGATGTCATAAGTTTCATGTGAATAAAGGGGGATTTCGCATCGCTCACTGTTTTTTACACGATAGAGAAAGTCTAAGAGGCGTTCCATGTCATAACTTTCAGGGAAGCCTTTACGGTCTAACATGTTACGCTCTTCTAAAATTGCTGTAGGATAAAGAAAACCGTCTGTTGTCACAAGCTCTACGCTTAATTTTTTAAATTCACGGGAAAGGAGGAGCTGAACGAGACGCGCAGCAGTAGATTTTCCGACAGCGACAGATCCAGAAATCCCAATGATTAGTGGGGGCGTTTGAACAATTTTTTGTAAAAACAATCCTTTGGAGAAACTTAAATCTTCAATATTCTTTTTATATAAACGTACCAAATGTATTAATGGAAGATAGACGTCAATAACGTCTTGCAGTGAAATTTCATCATTGAGTGAACGAATGGCATCCAGCTCCTTATTTGTCAAGGGAACTATGGAAGACAGGTATAAATTTTGCCAAGTTTCTCGTGAGATTTCATCGTAATTAATGAATTTATTCATAAGGATATTTTAGCATATTTTCCTTTTGTTTAAAAAATTTGTAGAAAGCAGATTAGCTTGCTATAGAGAGTGCATGAAATGAAAAAATACTCTAGCTATAAAGTAAGAGTTTTTAAGTCCTTGATTACTATCTGTAAAGGTTTTCTGAGAAAAAATAAAATATTTTGTGATAAAATAAAATGTAATGGTAAAAACAAATATGTATTATGAAGACAACCGTGATTTAGCACATGACGTGCAGGAGCTATCGGTTGAACTTTTGGGCCTTCCCCTACACTTTCTGACTGATGCAGGTGTATTTTCTAAAAACGCTATTGATTATGGTTCACGTGTGTTGCTGGATAATTTTCAACCCGAAGGAGCGAAGACTTTGCTTGATGTAGGTTGTGGTTATGGCACACTGGCTTTAACTTTAGCAAAAAAATATGGCTTGAAAGCCACACTTGTAGATGTAAATAGCCGTGCTCTTGATTTAGCAAAGAAAAATGCAGATAAAAACAATATAAAAGTTGATAATATTTTTTTATCTAATATATATGATAATGTTGAACAAAGCTTTGATGCTATTATTTCAAATCCCCCTATTCGTGCGGGAAAAGAAGTGGTACATGCTATTTTATCTGATGCTTATATGCATTTAAATGATAATGGTCATTTGACAATCGTGATTCAGAAAAAACAGGGCGCGCCGAGTGCGCAAAAGAAAATGAATGTTGTCTTTGGCAACTGTGAGATTGTCGCGAAAGATAAAGGATATTACATTTTAAGGAGTTATAAGGAGAAACTATGACCTACAGAATGGTGGACCTGATTCAAAAAAAACGAGATGGTGGTCACTTTGAGAAAGCTGAAATCGATTGGCTTATCTCTGGTTATACGACTGGCGAAGTTCCGGATTATCAGATGGCAGCACTTGCAATGGCTATCTATTTTAAGGGTATGACGACAGAGGAAACAGCCAACTTAACCATGGCTATGGTTAAGTCAGGTAAAGAATTTGATTTATCTGCCATCCCTGGTGTGAAGGTAGACAAACATTCGACTGGTGGTGTAGGTGATAAAGTAACGATTATTTTGGCCCCTTTAGTGGCGAGTTTTGATGTCCCTGTCGCTAAAATGTCCGGCCGTGGTTTAGGACATACAGGGGGCACGCTGGATAAGTTAGAATCTATTCCAGGTTTTGAAATTGAAAAAACAGAAGAAGACTTTATCAGCCAAGTAAAAGATTCAGGAATCGCGGTGATTGGTCAATCTGATGATTTGGTTAAAGCAGACAAACTCCTCTATGCCCTTCGAGATGTGACAGCCACAGTCGATATTATTCCATTAATTGCAAGTTCTATCATGTCTAAAAAAATTGCTTCGGGCTCAAATGCCATTTTGCTTGATGTGACTGTTGGCGACGGGGCTTTCATGAAGAATATCGAAGATGCCCGACTTTTAGCGCGTACAATGGTTGACTTAGGAAAGGCTGTTGGTCGTGAAACAGTGGCAGTTCTAACAAATATGAACCAGCCTTTAGGATATGCCATAGGTAATCGTAATGAAATTACGGAAGCCGTGAATACGCTAAATGGTAAAGGAACATCGGAATTCCGTCGCTTTATCGCTGAACTGGCTCAAATTATGCTTGGATTAGCAGGTGTAGAAAAAACTGTTCCAGAAATCATCGAAAATCTTGATAATGGTAAAGCTTATGCCAAATTCCTTGCCATGTGTGAAGCACAACACGGGGATGCAACAGCCTTCAATCATTTGACTGCAGAATTAAATGTGGCACATACTGTGGAAATCCATGCCGAGCGTGAAGGCTACATTACGCAAGAAAAAGCAATGGGTGTCGGTATTGTTGCGATGAAGCTTGGTGCAGGACGAGCAACCAAGGCAGATACAATCGATTTTGAAGCAGGTATTAATTTGGCTAAAAAAGTGGGTGACTTCGTCCAAAAGGGTGATTTTATCGCCACACTTTATAGTAATCGTGAAATTACACCAGAATTGATTACGGAGTTTAAGAACAATATCGAAATTTCTGACCAGCAAGTTCATGCACCTGAAATTTTGGAAATTATTCGCTGATGAAAAATGAACTTCCCCCTATTCCCACCGAAATAAAAGCTCTACAAAGTATAGCAGGTGCTGCACTTGGGGCAATTGGAATGAATCTTTGGGCACAGAATACGTTGCTCAAAATAGCCCTTTTTATTCTTATCTTTATCTCGGTTTATACGATGATTGGGATGCTGTACCTTAAAAGTCGCAAGCCCAAATAAAATTTTAATGTTCACAACTAAAGCGAACTTTATAGTCCGCACTATAAATAATAACTAGGAGAAGACCTAAAAATGAAAATTAATCAATACATTGACCACACTATCCTCAAAGCTGATGCTACACAAGAAAAAGTGCAAGCTATCGTTGATGAAGCAAAAAAATACAAATTCGCAAGTGTTTGTATCAATCCAACCTGGGTAGCATTTGCTGCTGAACAACTCAAAGATGAAGTTTCAAAAGTATGTACAGTCATCGGTTTCCCTCTTGGAGCAAATACTTCAGAAGTCAAGGCCTTTGAAGCCGCAGATGCAATCAAAAAAGGCGCAGACGAAGTAGATATGGTAATTAATATTGGTGCAGCTAAAGACGGTAAATGGGACTTAGTGGAAAGTGATATTGCAGCAGTTAATGCCATTAAGGATGGCCGTATCCTTAAAGTTATTATCGAAACAAGTCTTTTGACAGATGAAGAAAAAGTCAAAGCTTGTCAAGCAGCACAACGTGCGGGTGCTGACTTTGTTAAGACATCAACAGGCTTTTCAACAGCCGGTGCTAAAGTTGAAGATGTAAAATTGATGCGTGAAACGGTTGGACCTGACATGGGTGTTAAAGCTTCAGGCGGTATCCGCAATCTTGAAGATGCTAAAGCAATGATTGCAGCTGGAGCAAACCGTTTGGGATGCTCATCAGGTGTCGCAATCATGGAAGGTGAAACTGCCAATGCCAGCTACTAAAGAACTTATTGAAGCAGCACGTGAAGCAAGCAGTCATGCTTATGTCCCTTATTCACATTTTCCTGTAGGTGCAGCGTTGGTAGCTACGGATGGTAAAGTTTATCAAGGCTGTAACATTGAGAATGCGAGCTTTGGCTTAAGCAATTGCGCAGAGAGGACAGCTATTTTTAAGGCCGTATCCGAAGATCATTTGGAATTTTCAAGTCTGTATATTTATGGAGAAACTGCCGCTCCCATCAGTCCTTGTGGTGCATGTCGTCAAGTGATTTCAGAATTTTGTGATGCAGATATGCCTGTTTATTTGTTGTCCAAGTCAAAAGAAGTGAAAGCAACAACTGTTGGGGAATTATTGCCGTATTCGTTCCAAGAATTGGAATGATAAGCTAAAATTACCTGTAAATTTGCTATTTCCGAACAAAGATGCGGATAAATTTCGCATTTTTGTTTTTAGCTTGAATTAATATATAAAATAGCTTAAAATAAACTTATAGATAAAATCTCTTATCTTGTAAGAGTTTAAAAAAATTTTAAAATTTGGAGGAAAACGTTTCTATGAAAAAACGTATTTTCGCAGTTGGTGCTTTGGCACTTGCATCAGTAGCAGTTTTGGCTGGTTGTCGTGGGCGTGATGCAGCTTCAGGTGGTGAAGCAAAAACAGATCTCAATGTAGCGATGATTACCGATACTGGTGGTGTTGATGACCGTTCATTCAACCAATCAGCATGGGAAGGCTTGCAAGCTTGGGGGAAAGAAAATAACCTTTCAAGAGGTAAAGGCATCAACTATTTCCAATCAAACTCAGCTTCTGACTACACAGCAAACTTTAACTCAGCAGTTTCTGGTGGTTATAACCTAATATTTGGTATTGGTTTTGGTCTTCAAGAAGCAACTTCACAGGCTGCTAAAAACAATCCAGATACTAAGTTTGCCATCATTGACTCTGTGATTGAAAACCAGCAAAATGTCGTTTCTGCAACATTTGCTGACCAAGAAGCTGCTTATCTCGCTGGTGTTGCCGCAGCTAAAACAACCAAGACAGATCACGTTGGTTTCATCGGAGGTGTTGCCTCAGACATCATCACAGCCTTTGAAGTTGGTTTCCAAGAAGGTGTTAAGTCTGTCAATCCAAACATCAAAGTAGATGTTCAATATGCTGGTTCATTTAGCGATGCAGGTAAAGGTAAAACAATCGCATCAGCTATGTACTCTAGCGGTGCAGATATCATCTATCAAGCTGCAGGTGGTGTAGGAACAGGTGTATTTACAGAAGCACGTGTACTTAATGAAACAAAAAACGAAGCCGATAAGGTTTGGGTAATCGGTGTTGACCGTGACCAAGAAGCAGACGGAAACTTCAAATCAAAAGACGGTAAAGAATCTAACTTTGTCCTAGCTTCTACACTTAAAGAGGTTGGAAATGTCGTCAAAGACGTCTCAAACAAGGTAAAAGATGACAAGTTCCCTGGTGGCGAAATTCTTAAATACGATTTGAAAAACTCAGGTGTCGATCTTGCGCGTAACAATACTTCAGACGAAGCATGGAAAGCTGTTGAAGCTGCCAAACAAAAGATTATTGATGGTGAAATAACAGTTCCAGCTAAATAATTATACCAATTATGTAAACCAGCTATTGTAGCTGGTTTTTTATTTAAAATTGGTATATAATAAGTAAAAAACGGTGCAAAGGGAGACAGCATGCAGAGAAGTAACCTTCCGAATTATGTAAGGATTCATGATGCGATAAAAGAAGAGGTTGAAAAAGCAGTTTGGAAAATTGGAGAACGCTTGCCGAGCGAACGAGATTTGGCTGAACGTTTTGGTGTGAGTCGTATGACAGCACGGCAAGCAGTGACTTCACTCGTTGATGAAGGAATTTTGGAGCGCCGTGTTGGAAGCGGTACTTATGTAGCGAGTCGGCGAGTTCGCGAAAAGATGCGCGGGACAACCTCATTTACAGAGATTGTCACTGCTCAGGGTAAAACACCTTCTACAGAACTTCTAAGTTATCTCAAGACATTACCTAATGAAGTTGAGTGCGAAAAGCTACAGATTACTAAAGATAGGGCAATTATTCGTATGGAGCGTGTCCGCTATGCAGATCAAGTTCCTATTTGCTACGAAGTGGCAAGTATTCCTTATGATTTGGTGAAGCCTTTCGAAAAGAAAAGTATCACTTCTAACTTTTTTAATACTTTAACCCAGGCAGGATATGTGATTGAGCATAGTCAGCAGATTATTTCAGCTAAAAAGGTAAGTACAGAAGTAGCTGAATATTTAAAAATAAAATCCGGTGATGCTATTTTAGGATTGACACAGATTTCATACTTATCAGATGGCTGCGCTTTTGAATATGTATTGTCGCAATATGTTGGTGATCGCTTTGAATTTTATCTTGAAAGATAGAGTGAAAAAACCTTTATTCAGTGTCGCTGATGCAAAATCTCAGTTTATTTATGCACATAAAAATGGAACCACTTAAGCGTGTGCGGTTCCATTTTTTATTTTCACAATTTGTTGTCAATTTTTAGCAGTTTTACTTTCATAAAGCTTTTTTACAAGGTAACTGTGAAAGTTGTTCCTTTACCGGGAACACTAATCACATCGATATGTCCTTGTAGCTCTCTTACATTTTTATCAACGATTGATAATCCAAGTCCTGTTCCTGTCACTTGTGTTCGGCTTTCATCCACTCGATAGAAACGCTCAAAGATTCTAGACTTTTCAATTTCTGTCAGACCAGGTCCATTATCAGTTACGGTGAAAATAACTTTCTTCTTATCTTTATGGAGACCGACAAATATCTTTCCATGCTCATCGGTGTATTTTATAGCATTTTCAATCAGATTTTCAAAAATACTGTGCACCATTTGACGATTTGTCACTTGGGAAATATTCGAAATTTTTGTCTGGAGGAACAAGTGCTTTTCATCGAGTAACGGTTGAGAGGTGCTTAGAATCTCCTCGACAAGGGCTGTAAGATTAATTTTTTTCTTTTCAATGTGAATGTTTTGTTTGGTCAAAAGCAGAGTATCCTGAACTAAGTCAATCAGGCGAGAACTTTCCTTACTGATAATCTTCGAAAATTCTTGCCGGTCAGCTTCAGGAAGAGAGTTGTCTTTAAGCAACTCAGCAAAGCCTTTGATTGAAGTCAGCGGTGTTTTTAACTCATGACTGACGTTCGCAATAAGTTCATTATGCGCATTAAGAGTACGTTTAAAAGCTGTAATATCAAGTAGAGTAACTAAGAAGCGATTGTCCAAATCAGGAAGCGGTGAAATACGGACTTGATAATAGGCATTTATATTTTCGAAATAGAAATCCTTTTCCTGAGTTGTTGGATTAAGCATCTTATCCACCAAGAAAGTTAAGAAGTCCGCATAAGGACTGAAAATGTCGAGATTGTGTGTGTCTGCAAATTCATTTTTAAAAGCAGCATTTGTTTTACGAATCTTGCCTTTGGCATTGTAAATAAAGATGGGAAACTGGAAGAGCTCAATAAATTCGTAAATATTTT
This sequence comes from Lactococcus muris, assembly GCF_042849115.1. NCBI lineage: Bacteria > Bacillati > Bacillota > Bacilli > Lactobacillales > Streptococcaceae > Lactococcus > Lactococcus muris. Next base: position 96,009 of record NZ_BAAFQO010000002.1, read on the forward strand.
CTTTCTTTTCACTGTGCGACAAAATCTGATTTTGAATATATTCGCCCAAAGAATTGAGAGCAGATGTCACTTTGTCATCATTTTCACTCATCAGATAGCTCTGTGTTAGAGGACTACGTTCAATATTCTTTATTTTAGCAACAATATCCTGTGTAAAGAGATAGTTACGTCTGGCGTGAACAAAAACATAGAAGGCACAAGCAAGATAAACGAGTGTAGCAAAACCTCCCACCATCAGATTAGTGAACCAAGGGGAGGTACGACTATCAACAGCATGGAGATATGCGGTTATTACACCGTCTTTACGTATTGGACTGGTGATTTCGATAGAGTGACGAGTGACGGCTTGTGCATATTCAGCTCCCGCGTCAATCTTTTTAGTTTCCTCATTTCGTGTGCTTGCAGGCCAATACTGGAACTTGCTAGGTAGAGCGGAATCAGGGTGCTCTGAAAGGAATGTTTTAGTCGTTTCAATCGCGTGTAAAACACGGTTTGTATCTGTTTTTAGAATCTGTATGTTGAGAAAAACGAGCAAAGTTACAGTCGCAACAAGATAAATAACTGTCGAAATTACAATGTTTTTAAGCTTTATTTTTTTCATCAGAGAAGTAATACCCAAATCCTCGTTTTGTTTTTATAAATTGATTGTCTAACTTTTTACGAATCTTACTGATCAAAACGTCAATAGTCCGTGTTTCTGCAGCAGAAGATATTCCCCAAAAATGTTGGAGCAATTCTTCACGTGAAACAACATCACCCGAGCGATCAATCAAAAGTTCCAAAATTTCGAATTCACGCTTGGTCAAATCTAAAGGCTTTCCATCAAATATACAAACTTTTTTTGTAAAGTCTAGTTCTAGACGATCGAACTTTACTTTGGATTTTTCCAAAACTTTTTCATTTCCTAAAGTCTGATTATAGTATTGATGACGACGAATGAGCGCATTAGCCCTTACGATTATCTCTTTTAGAGGTGTTGCCTTGTCCAAATATTCATCAGAACCCGAATTGAGTCCTGTCAGTTTCATTTCCTCATCATCTCGTGCGGTGAGGATCAAAATAGGCGTGAAATTCTGTTTTTTACGTAAAATTTCCGTCACCTCAATACCAGAAAGCTCAGGCATCATCAAATCCAGCAAGATAAGGTCGTAATGATTTTTCTTAGCTTTCTCTAAGGCTTGCTTTCCACCGCTGACAGTTGTAACCTCAAAATCATTCTGCCGAAAGTTGTAAGAAAGTAAGGTTAAAATCGAACGATCATCATCCGCAATTAGAATCTTTTTCATTTCTCTATTATAGCATATGTGTAGCATGACAATCATTGATTATTATCTAATTTAAAGTGCAGATACTGTTTTTTTATGAACGCGTAGCTAGCTGTTGTTCATTAGAACTGGAAGTTTGTGTTTGACCGGATAAGTTATATCTGTAAAGAGAGCCTAACATCTATAGAGGTGTACTTATGATTACAGCAAGAATTATGATAGAATTATAAAAGATAGGGAATTTATGTTATGAATAAATTTGAAAATGAATGTTAAAAAACAGACATTTTCTTAGAATGCCAGGAAGTTATGGAAATCGAAAAAACAAACCGTATGAATACGCTTTTTGAGTTTTATGCGACTCTTTTGACAGACAAACAGATGAATTATATTGAACTGTATTATGCAGATAATTACAGTTTGGCTGAGATTGCTGAAGAGTTTGATGTGAGTCGTCAAGCCGTCTATGATAACATTAAACGCACAGAAAAAGTTTTGGAAGGTTATGAAGAAAAACTCCATCTCTTTTCCAACTATGTCGTTCGAAATCAGCTCATTGATAAACTTTTAGAAGAATATGCTTCTGATAAACATTTAACTGGGGTTTTACATGAAATCCAGAAAATTGACGAAGATGAATTTTAAAGAAATACGCAAAGGAGCTTGAAAAATGGATATACGTATTATTATACCGCTTGTTATGTTGATAGTAATCTACTTCGGAGTCTGTTTTTACAGTCTTCTGAAGAGTCCAAAAGTGAAACACCTCCCTAAATGGGGCTGGGCACTAATCTGTATTATTTCTATACCTTTAGGAGGAATAGTTTATTTTACTTTAGGAAGGGATAGACATGAATAAAATCATCGACATTGAAAACCTGACGGTTTCGTTTGGAAATTTTGAGGCTTTAAAAAATGTTACTTGTTCCATTGAGGCTTATCCCGGTATTATTGGTTTGATTGGTCCAAATGGTGCTGGAAAAACAACCTTGATTCATGCTATTTTAGGTCAGCATAAAGCCAGTCAAGGAAAAATAAGGTTAGCTAATCAGGCTTTAGCTTATTGTCCAGACACACCAGAATTTCCTGCCCATCTTACAGCAAAAGAAGTTCTCCAACAAAGCTGTGCTTTACATGAGAAGCCAGAAAATGCAGAACAAATTGAAACAACACTTGAAAAGGTAGGTTTGGTAGATTATCCCAGTAAAAAGGTCGGCGGCTATTCACGTGGGATGAAGCAGCGCTTGGGTATAGCAGTTGCTCTCTTGCTTGATCCGGTACTGATTTTTCTTGATGAACCAACAAGCGCCTTGGATCCTATTGGTCGCATTGAAATTTTACAACTTATTATGGAAGTAGCACAGGAAAAAACCGTAGTTGTTTCAAGTCATCTCCTTGCAGATATAGAGAATATTGCGGACAGACTTCTTGTTTTGAACCATGGTCAATTAATTTTTCAAGGAAAGCTTCATCAATTTATTGAAAACAGTCAGATGGATGATTTTGCAGAGCTCGAAATCAAAAGTGAACAAGTCAAGCAAGAAGTGATGGATATTCTTCAAGTGAATGATATTGAGTTTTATCCTGAAATTACTGGAAAATTGATGGTTAAAAGCGAATACACTGAGAAGCTTTTACAAGTCTTCCCTGATATAGGTGGAAAGATAAGTGTCTATCGGGCAACAAGTAACAGTTTGGAGCTGGCCTTTGAACGGGCTATTATGGGGGTGAAAAATGAAAAGATTAATTTTTCTTGAAACAAAGATATGGTGGCGCAGTGGTCGTCTGGGAATTCTTTTCTTTTTGTTTATCTTTTTCGGTATTACTTCGCCTGTTTTAATTTATTACATGAAGGAATTTTTATCAGCCTTTGGTGGGACAGATGGCACGATTATTCTTATGCCAGATCCTAATTGGAAATCATTAATGGAATCTTATTTTAGTAATACTTCTCAAATTGGCTTGTTTGTTTTAATTTATTTTGTTGCTGATACCTTTAGGATAAAGAAAGAGAGTTCTTTAGGGCTTTATTATTCGACAGTGGCACGAAATTCCTTTATATTACAAGTGCCAAAATTTATTCTTGCTTTTTTTGTGACTGTGTTAAGTAACTTTATGGGTCTTGCTAGTGCAGCCTATGTAACCTGGGTTTTCTTTCCAACTATGGATTTTGGAAGAGTTTTTTCGGCAAGTGTACTTCAAACTTTGGCTTTACTCACTCTGACGGTGTTTGGCAGCGCCCTTGTTGTTTGGACGAGAAAAACTTTTCTGGCGGTTGTCTCTGTACTTGTGCTTGTGGTTCTTAGCTCTATTTTACAGACCTTGAGTGACGTTTCTCAATGGTTGCCATTCAGTCTGCTTTCACCCATTGATGTTTTAAATGCGCCGGATAAGGTAAATTTTGTGACAGTTGCTCTTTGCATTAGCATTATATTTTTATCACTCGTGGCTATCTTAGCACGACCACTGCGCGTGAAATATTAGATGACTTGTGTTATAATAAGTACTTGGAATTCATTCCACCGTAACGGGGGCGTTACGGATTCGACAGGCATTGTCGCGCATGAACTGCAACTGGTGGTGATGTCACCTAAATCCATCGCAGATAAATATAACTGCTAAAAATAACACTTCTTACGCACTCGCTGCCTAAACACCAGCCTGCGTAGCTGATGATCGTTCGCCGATGGCGTTCTGAAGCTCTAAACCTCAGTCGGATACGTTTTTATGGTGGCTTTACATAAAAAAAGAGATTTTAAAGCATCGCAAATTTCTGCTGTTTGAGACTGGCTTTGGAAATTTGTTAAATGAGAGAAAGTCCTATGGTTGTAGACGTTGATGTAGCAAGGTGTCTGGACAGGGGTTCAACTCCCCTCGCCTCCATTATATATATCACTACTTTATTGTAGTTTAAGAAAACCGCTCTATTAAGCGGTTTTTGTTTTTGTACTTTGCTAAATAATGATAACTAAACTGATAACTAATAACTAAAAAAACAAAAAACTAGCTGAAGAAGAGCTAGTTCGAAAATAATATATTCCAGATAATTACGTTAAAGGCTGTTTTTTGTGGTCTTTTTGTCAAGAGTGACAGCAGAATAATCTTCTCTATATTCTTCACCAAAAGCGCTAAAGTATGTAACTTGCCGTTTTATAAAGTCAACTTCATATCTGATAACTCCAGCTTTCCAGGCGGCAGTTAGAAATTCAGAAAAAGTAATTTTCCCTGCTTGATCTGCACGTAATGCTTTGATGAGTGCTGCTTGATCAAATGTTGGGCATGGACCAACACGACATGTTTTTAATAATACCTTCTTGCCTTAAACATTCCGCAAGATAAGGAAAACTATTGACTTTTGGCTGAATCTGATTAGCTCTGAGTATCGCTTTTTGAAGGTTTTTTGAAATCATTTGCATAAGCTCTTTTCTACACCGATATTCATGATGTAATTAAATCATATTTTTAAGAAGAAGTAAATCTATTTAAGAGAAGTTATAGGGAAAGTCGAAATTTTAAGTAACAAAAAGGCATCTACTTAAACGGTGAAGTAGATACCATCACGAGGAATATTCATCCATTGCTATGAGCTCCTTATGCTAATTCTTCCAAGTTGTGCATTGCTTCTTCAATGGTACGACCAAGACCATAAACTTCTGGATTATTGGTCAAAAATACTTTAAAAATATCTTTTGAAGTATCTAGAGATACACTGTACTTGAAATTTTTATTTTTGTTAGTGAATGTCATAATGCATTCTCCTTTCTCTTTATATTGACGAAAGGACACTATAACGAACATAACGAAATTCCATTAACATTGTAGCACATTCTTTTTAAAAGCACAAAAAAACCGTTTTAAAATTTCAGATAAATTCTATGACGTTTACAATTCACTAAAATAAAGTGACAAAATTGTTAGACAGCTTTCAGAAGTTATTGTAGAGAAATCTAGATTAAAACTCATGAGATAATTGGCGTGAAAAATATGAAAGAGTGTCTTAATGCACAGTATGAAAGTTTTTTTAAGGAAATAATTTCGTTTTTGAAAAAATAAAATGTACAATAGAACTATAGATAATAACATCAAAGGGAGGAATTTAAAATGGATAACCATTATAAAAACATCTTGGTTCCAGTTGATGGCTCGGAACAGTCCTATAAAGCGATAGATGAAGCAGTACGTATTGCTCGTATGAATCAGGCAAAATTGCATGTGCTTACAGTAAAAGATCTCAATAAGTATTATGGCGCAGTTCATAAAGGCATTTTAGAAACACCGGGCTTGGACCAACTTGCACAAGATATTCTAGCAAACTGTGCAGATATTATTCGTGAACAAGTTAAATATGAAACTTATGAAGTTGCAGGTAAGCCTAAGCTAAGTATTGTTAATTTCGCTGAGGAAGAAGCGCATAAGATTGACCTCATCGTAATCGGTGCAACGGGCACAGACATGTTTGATCGTTTGCTTGTAGGCTCAACAACGAACTATGTTGTTAATCACGCACCATGTAATGTTATTGTAGTCAAGAAATAGAATTTAGCATGTTTTTCTTCCAATAAAATTTTGATAAAATAGTCAAGCTTCCCGAGGTGGAAGTTTTTTTATAGGTGTACAAAGAGAAAAAAGCTGTGATATAAAAATGGTGTTCAGGGGCGATTATGGCACTTTTTCATAAAAGTAGAAATGAAAACAAAAAGTCTCACATGCATTACTTTGCTGGGCGTTAAGACGAGAAAAAATATTGTAAGCATGCTTGATTTTCAGAATCTCCGTATGGAATATACCGGAAAAGTTTGACTTTTTAATTTTTTATGGTTCAATAGTAATAGGCTAGATTATTGAGCTGATGTATAAATGAAAGAGGATAAACGGATGATTGAAAATATGCTCGATTGGGTGGCAAGTTTGCCGCTTTGGCAAGCAACTTTATTTTTATTTATAGTTGTTTTCTTTAGGGCACAAATGACTTTTGGACTAGGAAAACTCATTCATATGGGAATACTGAAGACAAAATGGGGGAAAAATGCAGAGAAATCAGAGGAAAATCAAGCAGGAATGCGTGCACTCCAAAAATATGGTTGGCCGGTTATTCCTCTAAGTTTCTTAACAGTAGGCTTCCAATCTGTAGTGCAGCTTGGAGCCGGTATGTTGAACTGGAAATGGGGTAAATACACACTTGTGGCTCTTCCAGGCTATCTAATTTGGGGATTTGTCTATGCCGTTGGAGGACTGACACTTTTCCGTTCGATTGCTAATGGTTCTATTGGTTTATTGATTCTTTTTATCATTATTGCATTGTTACTTTGGAGTGCTGGTAGCTTTTTGATTAAAAAACTAAAAACTAATATTTAGTGCCATGTGATTATATATATTTTATTGGCTGTCTTTAATAAATAAAAGAGACAGGGACAAAAGGTCTAAAAAACGCTTAACTAGGTGTAAAAGAATATCCTAATTGAGCGTTTTTGTTTTGCATAAATACAGATAAAGTTTTATTTTTGGTTAAAATTGAAAATTTGGGCCTTGTCAAAGCTATATGTTGTTAATGCATGAGCTGCATCACGTTTGTCTTCAATCACGCTAATATATTCAGCAGCTGCTTGAAAATTTTGGAAATCATTATTGTCTAGTACAAGTGTCTTTTTAGTAGTACTTGACTCACCTAAGACAATATATTCCGTTGCTGCAGCAGTAAAAATTTTCCCGTTTTCATCTGTAGCACTTGCTGCTTTAAGATCAGACGTCCATAGTGCGGGAGTTTTTGAAAGTGATGTTACATGTTTGAAAGTAAAATCATTCCCTTTTTTATTTACATAATTGACTGCGTGAGCAGCTATCAACTTCTCAGCGGAGTTTTTACTCAAAACTAATGTATCTGTTTTGGAGTTATATTTTGCTTTGATATTGATAGAATCTTTGATGGAGGAGTGGTTATTTTCTAGTCCCTTTTCTAAGCTTTTCTTATCTTTGCTGTATAAGATTATGCCGTGGACAGGCTGGTGAAACAAGGCCACGACCTTGTTAACAGCAAAATATCCTCCAAGGATGAATAGAAGTAAGACAGGAATAATCCAGATTTTCTTTTTCGACATGTAAAGCTCCTTTTCTTTAAGTTATCTTTATTTTAACAAGCTTTGCTGCTGGAAAACTTACTCTTCTGTAAGATAAAATAAACCGCACGATTGTGCGGTTTATTTTTGAATTAGATTTTCAATCAGCATAGAGCTTTCTTCAATCGAACGCTTACTGACATCAATAGTTTCAATCCCTAACTGTTCAAAAAGAGTTTCAGCGTAAGCAAGTTCTTCAAGTATACGTTTTTCATCAGAGTACATTGACTTTGTTTTTAAGCCTAAAGTCTGTTCTCTAAAGCTTCGGATATTGCTTAGACTTTCGGATGTACTGGTTAGACCAATAATTTTATGAGGATCAACTTTAAAAAGTTCTTTTGCCACTTCAACTTCAGGAATAATCGGTAGATTTGCAACCTTGTATCCTTTGTTGGCTAAGTACATGCTCAGAGGAGTTTTAGAGGTCCGTGATACTCCCAGAAGGATGATATCGGCATTTAAGAAGCCTTTAGGATCCTTGCCATCGTCATATTTTACAGCAAACTCAATAGCAGATACACGATTAAAATAAGCTTGATTCAGGCGATGAACACTGCCAGATTCTTGAGTGGGATGTTCACCAGATAGATTTTCGATGATTTGTATGAGAGGAGACATGAAGTCCACATAGGGCAAGCTATGCGTTTTGGAAAACTCTTCTACAAAGTCTACTAAAGACTTATCCACGAGAGTAATCGCTACGATAGCCTGTTCTTTTTTCGCATCATTTAATATTTCTAGAAGTGACTCTTTGTCATTTGTAAAAGGATAGAGGTGGACATCTGATAAGTCTACAGTTGGAAATTGAGCCACAACAGCAGAAATGATTTTTTTGGCAGTTTCTCCGACAGAGTCTGTGATTAAATAAATTTTTATACTTTGCATTTTTTCCCCTTTAGTTTTCATCTTGAATCTTATTGCCTGTCTGAATGAAGGCCTTCATAATATGCTTGATTGAAATTTTACCGATTATTTTTTTTGAGCCTTCTTTTTCGACTACGGGTAAGCTGTCGACTTCATAGCGTGAGAGGATATTTCCAGCTTCAAGAAGGGTTTTATCCGGACCGATTGTGTGAATATTTGGCATGCGTGTCATTATGACAGCGACGGGTGTTTTCTCCAGATTGTTTCCAGTAATGGAAAAACGAAGGAGATCTTTACGAGAAAGAAGTCCAGCGAGCTCTCCTTCCTCGTTCTTCACATAGATACTGCCACTATCATATAAAAAAAGGCTTGTGGCGGCATCATAGATAGACATATTCTGCTCAATAATCAAGGGTGACGTCATATAGTCTTCTACTTTTTGGGAATAACAGCTCTCTAAATAAAGAGGATGAATCTTTTGACCGGTATAAAAATAGCCCACCTTTGGCTTTGCATCAAGTAAGCCAGTCATCGTAAGAATAGACAAGTCATTTCTCAATGTTGCACGACTTAAGCCGAGAGTTTGAGCTATTCTTTCACCACTAATGGGTTGTTCTGATTTTACAATATTAATAATTTCAGTTTGTCTTTTTGTGAGTTTCAATACGAGCTCCTTAATAAATAGGACATACTATATATTATAAGAGAATTGTTATAGAAAAGCAATATATGGGGGAATAAAAAAATAGGAACTAAAATCCACAAAAAAAGAATGCGATTACAAAAAAGCTTGACAATATATATGACATACTATATAATGTATTTGTTCGTTAAATAGTATATCACATTTATAGAGGAGACAATTATGTCAATGGGAAAGAAACGCGTTTATGATTTTACTCAGGGATCAAAAGAACAAAAAGATCTCTTGGGCGGAAAAGGAGCGAATCTAGCTGAAATGACCAGCATTGGTTTGCCTGTTCCTCGCGGTTTTACAATCACAACGGAAGCTTGCTTAGAATATCTGAATTCAAAAAATTTGGATGCAGAACTAATTAAAGAAATAGAAACGCATATTGCACGTTTAGAAAAGGAAACGGGAAAGAAATTTGCGGATAATGAAAATCCTCTTCTCGTTTCTGTACGAAGTGGTTCAAAATTTTCAATGCCGGGTATGATGGATACTATTTTGAACTTGGGGCTGAATCATCAAAGTGTTGAAATTCTTGCCCAGAAAACAGGCAATCCAGTGTTTGCTTACGACTGCTATCGCCGTTTAATTCAGATGTTTGGAGATGTTGTCAAAGCTGTAGATAAAAATCTTTTTGAAGAAGCTTTAACGGACTATAAGATGAAACATGGCTATACATCTGATACCGAAATGCAAGCAGTAGACTGGAAACAGATTATTAAGCAGTTTAGTGAAATTTACCTGAAGGAAGTCGGTGAAAAATTTCCGCAAGAGCCAGTAGAACAACTTTATGCAGCAGTAGAAGCAGTCTTTACTTCTTGGAACAATCCGCGAGCAGTCACTTATCGCCGTATTCATGATATTCCAGACACATTGGGGACAGCAGTGAATATTCAGGAAATGGTCTTTGGCAATACAGGATTAAAAAGTGGAACAGGTGTGGCTTTTACACGTAATCCAGCCACTGGAGAAGGAGGCGTCTTTGGAGAGTTTCTGATGAATGCTCAAGGAGAGGACGTTGTTGCAGGAATCCGGACACCGCGACCTATCCAGGAACTGAAGGAGGATAATCCTGATATCTATAGACAATTTGAAAAAATCTGTCAACAACTAGAGGCGCATTATCAAGATATGCAAGATATAGAATTTACTATAGAAGAAGGTAAACTCTTTATTTTACAAACACGAAATGGAAAGCGTACTGCCAAAGCAGCTTTTAAAATTGCGACTCAGTTGGCAGAGGATGGTGTAATAAGTAAGAAAGAAAGTTTGAAGCGTTTAACGCCTTCTATGATTACTCAGCTTTTACATCCAGTATTTGATGAAAAGTCACTTGCACAAAATCAAGCAATTGCAAAAGGTTTGCCAGCCAGTCCTGGTGCAGCCTATGGAAGGGTTTATTTTAATGCTCAAGATGCTCAAAATGCACATGAAGCTGGTCAGAAAGTCGTTCTTCTCAGAACAGAGACTTCTCCAGAAGATATAGAAGGAATGCTTGTGAGCGAAGCCATTGTTACTTCTCGTGGGGGAATGACCTCGCATGCTGCAGTTGTTGCGCGTGGGATGGGAGTTTGTTGTGTTGTTGGGTGTGAAGCACTTAATGTTAATGAGAAGCGAAAACAGGCGCAGTATGGCACTCAAATCATAAAAGAAGGAGATATTGTTTCGGTAGATGGTACAACAGGAAATATCTATCGAGGTGAAATTAAACTTGATAAGGCACAAGATTTAGAAATTCTAGGAAAAGTTCTAAAATGGGCTGCTGAAATAGGCGACATGAAAGTTAGAGCTAATGCAGAAACAGTTGATGATATCAAGACAGCTTTAGATTTTGGAGCAAGTGGGATTGGCTTGGCACGCACAGAGCACATGTTTTTTGGTAAAGAGCGTATCCTTGAAGTGCGTAAAATGTTTCTTTCTGAAGAAGAGATGCAGCGCAAAAAATCCCTTGAAACTTTAAAAGAGTATCAGAAAAAGGATTTCTTAGAAATTTTAAGTCTAACGGAAGGTATGCCGTGCACGATTCGACTTTTAGATCCCCCTCTTCATGAATTTATGCCTAAAACGAAAGAGGAGTTTGAGGAAGTTGCAAAAGCGTGTGGTCAGTCTGTAGATTTTATTATTCAAAGAGGAAAAGAATTAGAAGAATTTAATCCGATGTTGGGACACAGGGGCTGCCGTTTAGCTGTGACGTATCCAGAGATTTATGAGATGCAGGTTGAAGCAATCATTGAAGCGGCATTAGATCTTGCTCAAGCAGGAAAACAAGTGAAACCTGAGATAATGATTCCTTTAATTTCAGAGGAAAGAGAGCTAACTTACCTCAAGGAACTTCTTGAAAGTAAAATTCAAAAGCTTTTTAAGGAAAGCGGGAGAGAGGTTGCTTATAAGATCGGGGCTATGCTTGAAATACCAAGAGCTTGTTTGACAGCTGATAAGTTGGCATCAGCTGCACAGTTCTTTAGCTTTGGTACCAATGACTTGACACAGCTTACTTATGGTTTTTCACGCGATGATTCTGTGAAGTTCCTGCCTGAGTATATCGAAAAAAGGATTTTGCAAGATGATCCTTTCCAACATTTGGATCAGGACGGTGTTGGGGCATTGATGAAGACTGCGATTGGACTTGTGAAACCAGAATATCCTGAAATCAGCTTTGGTGTCTGTGGTGAAGTTGGGGGTGATCCCGAAGCTGTAACTTTCCTCAAAAAAATAGGTTTAGACTATGTTTCCTGCTCACCATATCGTGTGCCAGCTGTACTTTTGACTATTGCACAGAGCAGTACAAAATAAGCAAGTAAAAAGTCTGTGCAAGCAGTAAAATCTAACTGCTCTTAGCCAAGATGACAAACAAAAAACGCTTAGTCTCGCATTTTTATGCATATGATTAAGCGTTTTTTCATTTTTGGAACTTTTCCCAATTTATTTTGACAGCTTATTTTAGGTCCCCCCAGCGGTTCAAAAGAACAGTTCCGATAATGAGAACCAAGATTGCGGAGCATTGTAGAAAAAGGCTCAATTGAGACGTCTCGTGATTTGAAATCAAGAGTCTTACGATAGAAGCTACAGCAATATAGATATATTTTTTTATTGTAGGGTGATCGTTATCAGCCAGGTAATGTATAATTAACTCTAGAAATTCTAAGAAGAGAAAGAAAGTCAATATGCGGTCAATAATATCATAGAAGCTATAATCAACAAAGCCCGTAGAAAATGACAAAAGGAGCAGCCAGATCTCTTTAAACATGAGAAAGGAAATAACGAGTCCGAGTAAACTTAGGCAAACTTTTATAATGACATTAAAAGTCTTTGATAAAAAATTAAATTGAGCCAAATTATAACCTCCGCTTTATTAGTCGTAAAATTTTATAATATTAGTATAGCACAGGAATAAAGCTCTTGAGGGAGATGTTGTCTGAAAAATAAGCGAGCAGCGAGAGTGCGAAAACTTCTGAAGAAAAGATAAGCATTAAGGTAGAAAGTTTATTTTTTCTAGTTGGTGAAAACACTGTCAAGTTTATAGCAAAAAATGATATAATACTATTGTGACATTTGTGTTACGAATTTGAAATACATAGAAAAAGGAGTCCTGTATGGATAATAAGGAAAAAGTACTTCACACATTCAAAAACTCATCAGAAATGTTAGATGCGAAAGCTGTAGCTGAAGCGACTGGAATTGAAAAATCAGAAGTAAGTAAGCATATTGTTAAATTAAAAAAAGAAGGGAAACTTGTTTCTCCTAAACGCTGCTTTTATGAAGCGGCTAAATAAGTGGATGCGTCTTGTTTTAGAATCTGCAAGACTTGCAGAAAGTAATTTGTTTAAGGAAAGAGAAAAACATTATGATCAATCTTTGTAACATGCTCTATGTATCGGATGTACAAAAGCATTCCGAATTTTGGACTAAAATCGGCTTAACTGAGCTCAGACGTCAAGGTTCAGGTCAAGAGGAAACTGTGATTTTCGCTGTGGACTCACAAGCTCCAAGTGCACGCATTCAACTATGGAATATTGAATTTATTCGACAAAATTCGCCTGAGGTGGCTGATATGAAAGGCTCAATGCTTTTTACTGTAGATGATTTAGAAGAATGGCATGCGCGTGTAGCTACTGCCACAGACAAGGTCAGCCCTATCAATAATTTCCAAGGCATGGTTAACTTTAACTTTCAAGATCCAGATGGAAACTACTATGCTTTTGCTGAATCAGAGTTGCCAGAATAAATAAGCGTTAGTAAAGTCTTTCTAAGGAAGGACTTTACTGTTTTTGGTCTCCAAAAAGAGGTCGATACAGAAGTCTCAAAATATAAAAAAATGTTTAATACAGGGAGTTTTAAGATGATTAAAGAAAGTTTGTTGGCGCAACTTGAGGTTTCATGGGCTTTATTGGAATATCACTTGAAGGATTTATCTGCAGCTGAAATGAATTTTGAAGTAACACATCCGAGTTTATCAACCAAGGGTTTTCCAGAGACAGAAGCTTATGATATCGGAATGCCAACCATTGCGTGGACTATGTGGCACATAGATTTTTGGTGGTCAATGGCTCTGGACTATAATTTTGGCAATGGGCGTTTGACTGTGGAGGATATTGACTGGCCGCGAGACGTAGGTACAGCATTTTCAAACTTAGCAGACTTAAAAAGCCAGTGGGTCAAGTGTATATCCGAAATGTCAGAGGAAGAGTTTGCACGTTCCAAAGAGGGACAATGGCCGCTTCAAAATAAGCCTTTTTATGAGGTTGCAGGTTGGTTGAACTTAGAATTAATGAAAAATGCTGCTGAAATTGGAAGTGTCCGCTTTGCCTATGGAGTTAGGAAGGAAAAATAATTCGAGATAGAGCGTTTAGTTACAAGAAAAATTCGAAAGAAAACAGATTTGGAGCACTGGTGAAAATCAGTGTTTTTTTAATGCAGGGAAGGCAGTGGGGAAATCTTGGCAAATGAAAAAGCTTAATGAGAAATATTTGGAGCAGAAGTTATTAATTTTATTCAGAGATACTGTGAGATAATTTTGGAAAATCTATTATGTCAGAAATAACACAAATACATAATGGCGAAGGGAGGTGAAAAATGATAGAATAATAGGGTTGAAACAAAACTATGTAGTGGATGGAATATTTTAAGCAATACGAGGGATGTCAACTGGCTTAGCACTGGCAGCTCTTTGCAAGATAATGGTTTAAAAGAAAAACGGGCTGTGAAAAAAACAATTCCTCGCTTGAAGAAATAAAAACGAAAGGCTGTAACTCTGGTTATAGCAAGGTATAGATATGGGTACAATCCAATGGTTTCCAGGGCACATGTCCAAGGCCCGCCGTCAAGTACAAGAAAACTTGAAATATGTTGACTTTGTTATTGAGCTAGTAGATGCGCGCTTGCCGATAAGCTCACGTAATCCTATGTTGAATAAAATCATTGGCGATAAGCCACGCTTAATCGCGCTGAATAAGGTAGATTTGGCTGATAGAAATGCCGTGAAAGGCTGGGTGGATTTTTTTGAAAAGCAAGGCATTATCGCTTTGTCTATTAATTCGAAAGAAGAACATACAGTAAAACGTTTGACTGCTGCTGCTAAAACACTGATGACTGAAAAGATTGCCCGAAATACTGAACGTGGTATTCAGAACAGTGCATTGCGTACGATGATTGTTGGTATTCCTAATGTCGGGAAGTCAACTTTGATGAATCGCTTGGCAGGGAAAAAGGTCGCTGTTACAGGAAACAAACCAGGGGTAACCAAGGGGCAGCAATGGCTTCGTACCAATAAAGAACTGGAAATTCTTGATACACCAGGGATACTTTGGCCAAAATTTGAAGATGAGCAAGTGGGGCTGAAGCTTGCGTTAACAGGAGCTATTAAAGATCAACTTTTGCCAATGGATGACGTGACCATCTTCGGGTTACAATATTTTTTGGAAAATTATAAAGAAGCAACCATGAAACGGCTCCGAATGAAAGAAGAAGACACGGCTTTGGAAATGCCAGAGTTAATCATGGAGCTCACGAAGCGTTTCGGTTTTCGTGATGATTATGATCGATTTTATCAGATGTTTGTTAAAGATGTTCGGGATGGCAGGATGGGCGAATACTGCTTGGACAAGGTAGATGACTATGCAAACAATTAAAGAAATAAAAGAGCATTTAGCTCATTTAACGTGCATTAGTGATGTAGAGGCTTTTCTTGAAGACCCTCGCGCAGGTGTTAAAGCAGCTGTTAAACGCCGTAAAAAAGAGATTTTGGCAGAACAAGCTGAAGAAGAACGGCTTGAAATGATGCTTAGTTTTGAACGACAAGCCTATGTACAGGGCTTTAATTTAGTCGCCGGAATAGATGAAGTTGGACGGGGACCTCTAGCAGGCCCAGTTGTAGCAGCAGCAGTTGTTCTGCCTAAAAACTGTAAAATCAAGGGACTTAACGACAGCAAGAAAATTCCCAAGTCTAAGCATGAAACCATTTTTAATGAAATTCAAGAAAAAGCCTTAGCCATAGGTATAGGTCTAGTGGATAATAAAACAATTGACCAAGTGAATATCTATCAAGCAACTAAAAAAGCCATGCTACAAGCAGTAGAAAGGTTAGGATTGCAACCTGATTATCTTTTGGTTGATGCAATGGAGTTGGATATTGCTACACCACAACTTAGCATTATTAAAGGAGATGCCAAATCAGCAAGCATTGCGGCAGCAAGTATCGTCGCTAAAGTGACGCGAGATCGTATCATGGAACAGTATGCACAGCAGTACCCACATTATGACTTTGAACATAATGCTGGTTATGGCACAGCTAAACACTTGGCTGGACTTAAAGCCTTCGGTGTTACACCAATACATCGTAAAACTTATGAGCCCGTTAGAACAATGATAAAAAAATAAGCAGGTCATTCTGTAGTGACCTGCTTATTTTGTATAGTATTTATCCATGATTTCTAAGCGCAAGCCATTTATTTCATCCAAAGCGGCAGTTAAACGACTTCTAAGGAAAATACTCTCATCACGAGTGATGATACCATCATAAATAACTTGGGGATAGTCAGTATTTACTTGGAGTATTTTGTTTTTCATTTCTTCTAAATTTTCTGTGGTTACAGGGATATCAAGATTTACTGTACGATCTTTGTAAGAAAAATTTTTCAATGATTCAATATTACGATTAGGTATGAAGGCTGTAGCTCCGTCATCTGAAATTAAGGTAATGGACCGGATACCTACAGATGTCACTTCTCCTTCAATACCTAGGTTTTCAAATCGAATCCAGTCACCAACATTGATTTGATGCTCAACAATAATGAAAAAACCATTGATGATATCAGCTACCAAATCTCGGCCAGCAAAACCAAGTGCAACGCCTAAAATTCCAGCTCCAGCAAGAACATTAGCTACAGGGACACCTAAAAGTGAAAGGATTGTATAGACCCATAGAAAGGCTGTGAGGTAAGTCAAAGCACTTTTACTTAAACGAGCCAAGGTCATAATGCGAGAAGAGTCAGCCCAAGAGCGCTTGCTGTAATTTTTAAAAAGATAGTCGACAATACGGATACTGATTCGATATAAGATAAAGAACAAAAAACTAACTAAAACAACATAAATGAGTTTATCAAGAAGAAGCTGCCCTAAATCTTGAAAGTTAATTCTAAGAGTATTCATTTTATTTCCATTTCTATAATTTTCTTATGACAAACGTATGAATAGCAATCTTGATGGAGTTTGCCCATTTTATAAGTGGTACAAGTTTTCATGGTTTAAAGAACTTTTTTCGTTCTCATAATTTCTCCATGCGTTTGTCGTATAATTTTCTGAATTTACATTGAAATCACATTCAAAATAGCTTATAATTAATAATTATAGCAAATACTAAAAAAATTTTAGGTGATGAACTTTTTAGTAAAACATCTATGGAAAAATAAGGGAGGACAAAATACAATGACAACTAAATTGGATTGGGAAAACTTGGGTTTTGAATATCGAGAACTGCCTTTTCGGTATATATCACACTTTAAGGATGGAAAATGGGATGAGGGGAAACTAACAGGTGATGCAACGCTGCATTTATCAGAAGCTTCGCCTGCACTTCACTATGGTCAGCAAGGCTTTGAAGGACTGAAAGCCTACCGAACAAAGTCAGGGGACATTAATCTCTTTCGCCCTGACCGCAATGCCGAGCGTCTCCAAGCAACAGCGCGACGCTTGCGTATGGCAGAAGTACCTACAGAAAAATTTATTGATGCTGTCAAGCAAGTGGTAAGAGCCAATGAAGAGTTTGTTCCTCCTTACGGAACAGGAGCTACACTCTATATTCGTCCCTTAATAATTGGTGTTGGCGGTCTTGTGGGTGTAAAACCAGCGGACGAATATATTTTTACTGTTTTTGCCGTTCCTGTTGGTTCTTACTTTAAAGGCGGCCTTACTCCGACAAACTTTTTAGTTTCAAGAGATTATGACCGTGCAGCGCCACATGGCACAGGTGCAACCAAGGTTGGTGGGAACTATGCTGCCTCCATCGAGCCAGGACAAAAAGCACATGAAGCAGGCTATTCAGATGTGATTTATCTTGATCCCGCAACACATACTAAAATTGAAGAAGTTGGTGCTGCTAATTTCTTTGGTATCACAAAAAATAATGAATTTATCACCCCTTTGAGCCCCTCTATTTTGCCCTCAATTACAAAATATTCCTTGTTACAACTGGCAGAAGAACGTTTAGGAATGACGGCTATTGAGGGAGATGTCTTTGTTGATCAGCTCGATGATTTTGTTGAGGCGGGAGCGTGTGGGACAGCAGCCGTAATTTCTCCTATTGGTGCTATTGATGACCAAGGGAAACGCCATGTTTTCTATTCAGAAACAGAAGTTGGTCCTGTGACCCAGAAGCTTTATGATGAGTTAGTTGGCATACAGTTTGGTGACAAAGAGGCACCAGAAGGCTGGATTTATAAGGTGGATTAATACTCAATGCCCGTAACTCGCTAAAGCGAGAACGGTCAAACGCAAAGCCCTCTGGGTCTTTGCTAGAGTCTTACTAGACCTCAGCGAAAAAAGATTGTTTTCGCTTTGTCAGGTCGTACTCAATAAGCGTCGCTTGCTAAAGTATGAGCAATCAAGTGCTTCTTTCTATGGGAGGATAGAAGCAGTAAATATTGTAGGCTGTGATATGCTCAATGAACGATTGAAACATACAAAGAACACGACAAATGAGCCTAAATTTGATATAATAAGGAGAAAAATTTCGAAAGCGATTTTATAGCTTTCTTGTAGGAGAGTATTAATGAATTTATTTGTTGCTATTTTACTTATGCTTGTCTTTGCTGTTGCAGGTTTTGCAGGTGGTGCTTGGTTTACACAAAAGCAAACGAAAAAACTCTTGATGGATAACCCACCATTGAATGAAGATGCAGTGCGCATGATGATGGGATCCATGGGACGCAAACCATCAGAAGCACAAGTACAGCAAGTGCTTCGTCAAATTCGTAGTGCAGCAAAACAAGCAGACACTAAGAAAAAGTAAATTTTGGAGGTATTTATGGACAACAGACCTATTGGCTTACTCGACTCAGGAGTTGGAGGTTTGACCGTTGTTCGCGAGATTCTCCGTCAATTACCAAACGAAGAAATTGTCTATATCGGTGATACGCAACGTGCGCCTTATGGGTCACGCTCAAATGAGCAGATTACTGCTTTCACTTGGGATATGGTCAATTTTTTGCTTTCCAAAAATGTAAAAATGATTGTTTTTGCTTGTAACACAGCAACAGCGGTGGCTCTGGATGAAGTCAGAGCAGCTTTGGATATTCCTGTTGTTGGCGTTATTCTTTCTGGTGCTTCAAGTGCAATTCAGAAAACAGTCAATAAGAAAGTAGGCGTAATTGCAACGCAAGCGACAGTTAATTCTGGACAATACCGCAAAGTTATTCAGTTTAAGTCATCCAGCGTTGAAGTTCTCAGTCTGGCGTGTCCAGACTTTGTCCCTTTAGTTGAGTCAAACCAAGTTGATACAGAAACCGCGAAAAACATTGTAGCAGAAACCCTAAGACCAATGGTTGGTAAAGTGGATACTTTGATTTTGGGTTGTACCCACTATCCATTGCTACGCAAGCTTATTCAAAAAGAGATGGGACAGGATGTTCAACTCATCGACAGCGGTTCAGAAACCGTGCGTGATATCACTGTTTTGCTTAACTATTTTGCCCTTAACGGCGAGGAGCGCGACAGTATTAGACATCGTTTCTACACAACGGGTGATGCAGGAGCTTTTCAAGTAATAGCTGATCGGTGGCTAGGTGTAAGAAAGATAAGAGCAGAACATACGGAACTTTCTTCAGAAAGAATATTGCTTATTGCAACACGTAATGATGGAAAAACGAGGGAGTTTAAACGTCTCTTTGAAGAGTTTGGCTATAAAATTAAGAACCTCAAAGATTATCCTGAACTGCCAGATATCAAAGAAACGGGTATGACTTTTGAAGAAAATGCACGTTTGAAGGCGGAGCAAATTGCAGCAATCACTGGTCAAGTCGTAATCGGTGATGATTCGGGTTTGTGTGTCGATGTTCTCGGAGGATTACCAGGAGTTTGGAGCCATCGTTTTGCTGGCCCCAATCCTACGGATGAAGAAAACATTGCAAAACTTCTCCATGAACTCGCATCAACTGCAATTACGCCAGAACGACGTACTGCGCATTTTCATACGACACTAGTCGCTGCTTATCCAGGCCAAGAAAGTTTAGTGGTCGAAGCAGACTGGCAAGGTCGTATTGGCCTTACGCCGCAAGGAGAAAATGGCTTTGGCTACGACCCTATCTTTTTAGTAGGAACATCTGACAAAACAGCTGCCCAGCTTACTGCTGAGGAAAAAAATACAGCATCACATCGTGGTCAGGCTTTGCAAAAACTAATGGCAGAGTTGCCAGAATGGCTGGAGCACATTAAAAAATAAAGCTCTACTTAAGCTAAAAGGAGTCTTCGATGTTTATCGTAATGAGTGATTCACACACTGATCGTGAAATAGTTAAAAGAATCAAAGAAAAGTATGAAGGTACAGCTTCAGCTTTATTTCATTGTGGCGATTCTGAGTTACCGAGCAATGATGAAATATGGAGAGGCATTACCGTAGTCTCAGGAAACTGTGACTATGATGAGGGCTACTCAGAAGTGAAAATGGTGGAGGTTGAAGGAAAGAAAATTCTCATCGCTCACGGACATCAATTCTATGTTGGATTTGGGCTTGAACGTTATTCCTATTTTGCCGAGGAAAAAGGAGCTGACATTGCGCTCTTTGGGCATATACATCAACCTGTGGCACAGATTATAGGAAAGACTTTGTTTATTAACCCAGGCTCTGTCAGTCAGCCGCGTGGGAACATAAATATAAAAATGTATGCTGTTGTTACGATACTTGACAACGGTTATAATGTTTCTTATCGTGATTTGGAGCACAAGGAAATTCCAGATTTACAGTTTACTTTTAATCTGTAGAAAAATAGGTAGGGTAAAAATGATTGATAAAGCTATTGAAAAATATTTCTTAGGGCAGAGTGAAACCTTTATAAAAGCTGCTGATGATGTTGCTGTCTTGTTTGATGAGCACAATGTTTCACATGCAAAACTTTTATTGAGTCAGTACAAATACTCTAGGGTGCCAGTGCTTACTAAAAATAAAGAATATGTTGGAGTTGTAGGTCTTGCAGACATCGTTGAGTTCGAAATGGGAGAAGATTTCTTTTATGAAAAATCAATGAATACACGTATTTCAGAAATTGTCGACACTGGAGTAGAAACAGTTAGCCCATCTGCATCCCTTGAAGAAATTCTACATAAGTTGGTCAAAGAACCTTTCTTACCTGTAGTAAAAAGAACGGAATTTGTTGGCATTATTGCACGTCAAGAAATCTTGAAAGCTATCAATGCTTTTGCCCATGAATTTAGTAAAGACTATGATATTATCAAACGAAATACCTAATTTTTTAGCCAGTAAAAACTTCTCAGAAAATACAAAATCAAATTATCTTTACGATTTGCGGAATTTTGCAGAATTTTTTGAAAAGAAAAGCATTTCCCGGGAGTCGCTCTTACTTTATCGTCAGTCCCTAAAAAAATTGACAGTAGCTGCACAACGTCGTAAAATATCAAGTGCCAATCAGTTTCTGTCTTATTTGTATGAAAAAAATTTGCTGAAAGAATTGCACAAGATTCAGCAAGTGAGTGCAAAAAAGAAAGCAGTAAAACAAAAAGCAGAGCTTAAGAATCTGTCAGCGATTTATCGGCCAGTAACCTCGCCGGGGCACTTTTTAGCTTTCCTCATTCTTGAATTCGGATTGACGTTTGCAGAAATTCAGCAATTGCGTTGGGAAAATTTCAACTGGAAGTTCAAAATTTTAACGGTAGAAAAAGCGGGCTTGAAAAGAGTATTACCTATTCGAGATAAGTTTGCTCTCTACACACAGAGAATTAATAATGCAGATGAGCTTTT
This sequence comes from Lactococcus muris, assembly GCF_042849115.1. Taxonomy (NCBI): domain Bacteria; kingdom Bacillati; phylum Bacillota; class Bacilli; order Lactobacillales; family Streptococcaceae; genus Lactococcus; species Lactococcus muris. The sequence goes on from NZ_BAAFQO010000002.1 coordinate 117,408, forward strand.
TGTCAAGTCGCGTCAGTTTCTCTATCTCGAGCTTAGAAAATATACAGATATGACGGCAAAAGAGTTGCGAGAGCAGTATATTTTGAAGCAAGTTAGAGCAGGGAAAACTGTCTATGAGTTGGCAGAAGCTCTAGGTTTATCTACAACTACAACCTTAGAAAAATACTATAAATGATTGAAGAAATAAAGATAAAAATCAATGATTTTGAAGGTCCTCTCGATTTACTTTTACATCTGGTTGGACAATATAAAGTTGATATTTTTGAAGTGCCTCTGGTTCCGATTATTGAGCAGTATTTAAATTTTTTGAAGACTATGAAGACTTTAGAGCTAGAAATTGCCAGTGAGTATATGGTAATGGCGAGTCAACTTATGCTCATCAAGTCTCGTCGTCTTTTGCCTACGGTTGCAGAAGAGTTCATAGAAGATACTGAACAGCTCGAACAGGATATTTTGGCTCAAATTGATGAATATAGGAAATACAAGGCCTTGTCGCAAGATATTGCACAAATGCATGAAGAACGTAGCCAATTTTACTCCAAAGCAAAAACAGAAATTATTGGTGAAGATGCTGTACTTTTACAAGATTATAGCAGTTTGGATTTGTTTTTGGCTTTTAGCAATGTTTTGGAGCTGCACAAACAATCTTTCACGGATGAAAATACAACGATAGAAGCAGAAAAATTTTCCATCTCTGACAAAATTGTCGAATTATCTGCTCTCTTTTTAAAGAAAAGCTCTTATACCTTTAGCTCACTATTTTCGAAAAAAACATCTAAGGAAGAACTGCTAACTACTTTTATGGCACTTTTGGAGTTAATAAAAACACAACAAATCACGTTCAAACAAGATGAAGTTTTTGGTGAAATTCTATTAGAAAGAGGTCAGGATGGACAAGCTAAATAAAACAGCTGTTTTAGAACTTTTGCTTTTCGTTGCAGGTGAAGAAGGACTTGAGTTGAATCAGCTGTCAGAGCTTTCTGGTATGAGTAAGTTTGCTTGTGAACAACAAATAGAGCGTTTGGTTGAAAAATATCAAACAGATCAAGAATCCGCATTGACGATTATTGAAACGGCTGGAAAATATAAGCTAGCCACAAAAGATATATTCGCTGATATTCTTAAAAACTATGCCAAAACACCACTTAACCAGAGTCTCTCGCGCTCTGCCTTGGAGGTTCTTTCGATTGTTGCTTATAAACAGCCGATTACACGATTAGAGATTGATCAATTGCGCGGTGTGAATTCCAGTGGGGCACTCTCTACTCTACGGGCCTATAACTTAGTAGAAAAGACGGGAACACTTGAGGTTGTCGGTCGTCCAGGTTTGTATGAAACGACAGAATTCTTTTTAGATTATATCGGAATCAATAATCTTTCAGAGTTACCAGAAGTTGATGAAAGTCAGTTTGTGGGAGAGCAGCAGGTATTATTTAATGAAAATGGGGAAATAAATGAGAATCAATAAATTTTTGGCACATGCAGGTGTGGCTAGCAGACGTAAGGCAGAAGAGCTCATCTTATCAGGAAAAGTATCTGTTAATAATGTCACAATGACTAACTTGGCTTATCAAGTAGAGGCAGGAGACAGTGTGGAAGTAAACGGTGTTGCCGTTTATAATGAAGAACCTGTTTATTATATGCTTAATAAGCCACGCGGCTATATTTCTAGTTCAAGTGATGATAAGGGGCGTCAAACAGTTATGGACTTACTTCCTAAAGGAAAAGAACGCATCTATCCTGTCGGTCGTCTGGACTGGGATACGAGCGGTCTCTTGCTCTTAACAAATGATGGAGAATTTACGAACCTGATGACACATCCTCGACACGGTGTTGAAAAGGTTTACATTGCTAAAGTTGAAGGGCAAGCCAATAAAGAAAATCTTCGCCCTTTAACTCTGGGGATGACTATTGATGGGAAAAAAATAAGTCCAGCACGTTATGAAATTATGAGACAAGATAAGGTGAAGAATAGTTCACTGGTTAGTTTGACCATCCATGAAGGACAAAATCATCAAGTTAAAAAAATGTTTGCGGCAGTCGGCTTACCGGTTCAAAAACTAAGCCGCGTCCAATATGGCCCCTTAAATTTAGAGGGACTAGCACCAGGTCGTTACCGTCGTTTAAGTAAAAAAGAAGTTTCTCAACTGATGAATGCAGTTAAACAATAAGTGATTTCCGAACAATATTTATAAATATTTGAAAAAAATTTATTTATCGCGATCTTTTCTTGATTAAAAAAATAAAATACGTTATACTATATCAATATTAAAAAATCTTATTTATACTTAGAATATGGCTGAGTGTCTCTACCCTGCACCGTAAAAGCAGGACAATAAGAGGATTTTTTATTTGTGCAGTATGGCTTTGAATGTAAGTGTTCATGTCTTGATTGATGCCTTATAAATCATATCTTCTTTTGTCGTTTAGAAATGCTCTACCTTACCAGGTAGGGCTTTTGTATTTGCTAGAGACGAGCAGTTCTTAGGTATAAACATTTAGGAGAAATCATGAAGTTATTAGAAAATCGTATCGTACGTGATGGACAAGTTCTTGGAGATCAAGTTCTAAAAGTTGATAGCTTTCTTACTCATCAGGTTGACTATGAACTGATGAAAGCAATCGGACAACGTTTTGCTCAGGTCTATAAAGACCAAGACATTACTAAAGTTGTAACTATCGAAGCCAGTGGTATTGCGCCAGCGCTCTATGCCGCTGAAGCACTCGGTGTACCAATGGTTTTTGCAAAAAAATCAAAAAATATTACAATGAACGAAGAGCTACTGACAACAGAAGTCTTTTCATTTACGAAACAAGTGACTTCTACAGTTTCAATCTCTCGTAAATTTATTTCTTCTGAGGATAATGTATTGATTATTGATGACTTTTTGGCCAATGGTCAAGCTGCATTAGGGTTAGAGGAGCTCATCAAGCAAGCAGGGGCGCAAGTGGCAGGCATTGGTATTGTCATCGAGAAGAGCTTTCAAACAGGCCGGCAACTTCTGATTGATAAAGGTTTAACAGTAACTTCCTTGGCTCGCATCGAAAAATTTGAGTCAGGAAAAGTTGTATTTGCGCCAGCAGATGATGCTGTCTGGGATTAAGAAGGAGTAGAAAAAATAATGTTTAAGATAAAAAGACAAGCCAACGGTCAAGCAGCAGTTTTAGGTTTACAGCATCTCCTTGCGATGTACTCAGGCTCAATTTTGGTGCCCATTATGATTGCCTCTGCTCTCAACTACAGTGCAATGCAGTTGACTTATTTGATTTCAACGGATATCTTTATGTGCGGTTTAGCGACCCTACTTCAACTTAAGATGACCAAGAATTTTGGTATCGGGCTTCCTGTTGTTCTGGGTGTAGCTTTTCAGTCTGTTGCTCCACTCATTATTATTGGACAAAAACATGGTGATGGCGCTATGTTTGGTGCCCTAATCGCCTCAGGTGTCTTTGTTATTGCAGTTGCAGGTGTTTTTTCTAAAATAAGGAAATTTTTCCCTCCTCTGGTTACAGGTTCAGTTATTACAACGATAGGACTGACTTTGATTCCTGTTGCGGTTGGGAATATGGGAAATAACGAAGCAGCACCGACAACTAACAGTTTACTGCTTGCAGGATTTACTATATTAGTGATTCTCCTTGTCCACATTTTTGCTAAAGGCTTTATTCGCTCGATATCTATCTTGATTGGTTTAGTTGCAGGTACTGTTTTAGCAGCTGGCTTACATATGGTTGACTTTTCAGCCATTAATCAAGCCCCTTGGGCACACTTGCCAGTTCCTTTCCGTATAGCGATGCCCCGCTTTTATTTAATCGACTGCCTGATGATGATTATCATCGCTATTGTTTCTATGGTGGAGTCAACAGGCGTTTACTTAGCCTTATCTGATTTGACAGGTGAAGAGTTATCTGAGAAACGTTTACGAAACGGCTACCGTTCAGAAGGTCTTGCTGTTTTGCTTGGCGGTATCTTCAATACCTTCCCCTATACTGGTTTCTCGCAAAATGTAGGTTTGGTTCAAATGTCAGGAATAAAATCACGTAAGCCAATCTACTTTACTGCAGCTTTTTTAATCGCTTTGGGATTGATTCCTAAATTTGCTGCCATTGCACAGCTTATTCCAGTACCTGTACTTGGTGGGGCTATGCTTATTATGTTTGGTATGGTTGCCATGCAAGGGGTAAAAATGCTTGGCACAGTTGATTACAAAGACAACCAAAACTTGTTTATTGTTGCTATTTCAGTAGGCATGGGGGTTGGATTTAACTCAAGCAATCTATTTGTTAGCCTGCCAAGCTGGGCTCAAATCTTCTTGTCTAATGGGATTGTCGTTAGTACAGTTTCAGCCATTCTTCTTAACTTAATTCTAAATTCTAAACCTGAAGCAGAAGCTGTAGTGAATGCTCATGAAGTAAAGGTGAACTGAAGTTTCTATCGTCTATAAGCTATAAATAAACGCTCAAGCTAGTTTGAGCGTTTTACTGTTCTTCGATAAATTTACTTTTTCAACTGCCACAAAGTCACCTACTCGTCAATTTGGCCCCCGCTCTTCTCATCAAACACTCATTTCATTTGACTTTTTTTTTTTTTTTATACTATAGACTCAGAAAGTGAACGTAACATTAGAAATGTATATGTAATAAAAACTCGAAAGTAAATGTTACGTCAAAGGAGGAGTTTATGACACCAGAAAAGAAAAAACGGCGGCAACTGCGCAATCTCGCACTTTTATCGCTCTTACTGCTCTTGGTAGGCGGCACCTTTGCCTTCCAAGCCTTCAACCAGCGGGCCATCAATGACCGGATACGGGAGAACTCGGTCGGTGGACGTACCCATGACTACTATAACCGGGATACTGAAAATAAAGATGTTTTCGTTGAAAACTTCGGTGATGTTGAAATCATGGTGCGCATCCGATTGTCTGAATTTATGGAAATTCGAAGAGGAGGGACAACAGATTTTGAACCTCTTGTACCAGGGACCACTCGTGGTGATGTAGACAGCTGGACAATCATGCGACCAGCTGCAAATGATTTAAATACTCGTGCAGGTGACTCAGCAGCCTTCAATCGTTATTCCCGTCTGACCTTTGGTTGGGAACGAGCAGGACAAGATGCGCCATGGTTTATGCCAACCTTTAACCATGACAACGCAGACCTGATGACGGCAGCTGCAGGACATGCCCGTGACTGGATCACAAGTCCAGTCACAGATGGTGTAACAGACGGTGCCACTCATCCCGGTGACGGTACAGATGCTTACTGGTCATCGGGTGATGATTTTGACAATAGCGGCGGCACTTGGCCGGGAGAAACTGTCACCAACGATGCTGCACAAAACCTGCAACAAGACCGTGCCCCGATGACGATAGACCAGTGGTATGCCCTACCAGCTGCGGATAAAACAGGTAACTTTTGGGTGATAGATAGCCGGACGGGCTGGGCCTATTGGGCCAATACGCTCCAGTCAGGGCAGGCAACTTCTTACTTGATTGATGCGGCAGAGATGGCAGCAGCAGCTGGTAACATCCCGGGTCAATATTATTACGGTATTCATGTGGACAGTCAGCTGATCAGTTCAGATCAAAGCGAGGAGTTCTTGGTAAATCTTCCAAATGATAGTACTCATAGTAGTTATCTTAGTCTATTACTTCAAGAAATCACAAATAATGACGGCAATCCAGGCGTTTTTGAGGATGCACAGCCAGAGGCGTTTAACTTTAGTGCTATGAACCCAGGACGTGTTTTCACCATGGCAGGTGAACAATACCGTTATCTGGAGAACATGGGTTCTGGTAATCATATGATTATTCGGAATGGGGTAATAGACAATGCCTCTTGGAACGACCACGATATGGCGCTTGTCTCTTGGTATGACGGGCTTGATAGCGCAGTACAAGCTCTGGTTCAACCTGTTGCGAATAACTTTACAACAGGAACAGTTTTACCTAATAATGTCACCTTTGACGGTCCATTTGATCGCTGGATACCTAACAATCTGGACGATTTTCCAGAGGTTGCGGCCGATGTGACTCAGGTTGATACTAGCGGAACGCCTCGTGCCTTTTCTCTTTCCTTGGCTGATGTGACACGCTTATCAGGACCAGGACGTGCTTTTCCTAATCCTGGGGACCGTGTCGCACACGGTAATAATTGGTGGCATTTGCGTACACCTACAGGTGGCAACCGTATATGGATTGTTGATAGTCGTTGGTTTGGCAGTACACTAACTTCAACTGGTTTGGATCATCCTATAGGAGGAGGACCACGTCCCGCTCTCATCATCAACCAAGCAAATTAACTCATAAAAGATTACAAAAAAAGAGGTCGGAACAAATGTTCTGTCCTCTTTTGACATTGATAAACCTATTTCAACTTATACTTTTCATAAGTATGGCTAAGTTCTAGTCCTGCAAACCCCTGTTGCCGAAGCGCTTCATAGATAATCATGCAAGCGGCATTCGAAAGATTAAGACTGCGTACATGCGCATCATTCATCGGGATACGGATGCACTTTTCTGCATTTTCCCGCATGAAAGCCTCAGGTAAGCCTGTGTCTTCGCGACCAAAAATAAAATACAAATCCTCAGAAGTTTCTGAATAATCAATATCTGAATAAACATGATCAGCAAACTTACTGACCAAGTAAAGCTTCCCATCGATATGACTGAGAAAATCTTCAAGATTCTTATGATAAATGATATTTACCTTGTCCCAGTAGTCTAAACCTGCTCTTTTGAGATTTTTATCTGTAATTTCAAAACCAAATGGTTCAATCAAATGCAGGGTAGTATTTGTAGCAGCACATGTTCGGGCAATATTTCCTGTATTAAAGTGAATACGCGGTTCAAAAAGCACAATATGATTCATAATATTCTCCATTCACTGTATTAAGCGGGATTTTTACAAAAATAAAAACTAGGTAGCTCGGAGTATGGCCTCAGCGAGCAGCCTAGTTGGGGGACTAATTTGCTTTAATCATAACAGGGTTGATTGAAACAAATTAATTGATAAAAACATATTACCACATCTTTTAGGAAAAGTAAAGAAAATAATGCAAAATTTTTACACTTTTTCTGCAAAAGAAAAATTAGAGTAAAAAAAGGTGTTTTTTGATATAATGATAAAGGTAATTATATCCTTGACAACAGAAAAAATGCTGTTATCGAAACACGACAATAGTAACGCTCATGCGCAATATTTTATAACTGTTGATGAATGAAACATTTAAGCCATGTCTCATAGGACTTGCTGTATGTTACCGAGTGCCTTTAGGTACAAGGACGACAACGCATTAAAAAGAAAGGAACATCTTTGTTTTATAAGGATGGTTGGCTTTTCAAGGAGTAGAGAAAAGCAGGGGGGGAAGTAAAGTGATTTACGCAATCTGGGCAGAAGATGAAGCGAAGGCAATTGGTGTTGAGGGTCATTTACCTTGGCGCTTACCTGCTGAACTGGAACATTTTAAAAATACAACCTACCATCAAGCCATTTTGATGGGCCGAAAAACCTTTGAAGGTATGAACAAACGTGTGCTTCCGGGACGTATCAGCATCGTACTTACACGTGATACTTCCTATCCAAAAGAAGACAACGATAGAGTTCTTATCATGCATAGTGTTTCTGAAGTGTTGGAATGGTATAATAGCCAAGACCGTGATTTGTATATTATCGGTGGTGCGAAGATGTTCCTTCTTTTTGAAAAAAAAATATCTGCTTTATATAAAACTATTGTTCATGAGAAATTTACAGCGGATACATATTTTCCAGAAGACTTTGATTTTTCACAGTATGAAAAAATATCAGAGGACTATCGGGAAAAAGACGAAAAAAATATTTATGATTTTACGATTGAAAAATATGAGCGGAAGGAGAAGCACAGACCTTGACAAAATCAATTTTTGGCTTATTTACGGCTGTCCTGTGTGCAATATGCGTGATACTTGCGCTGCAATGCTTCCGTAAAAAGCGCTGGGGCTTAGGGGTAATATTCCTTCTTAATGCCTTTACTAACATAGTGAATTCCATTCATGCTTTTTATGGAACTTTATTTTCCTAAAAAATTTTAAAATTTAGAAGAAGAGATATACATGTCTAACGATATAAAAGAAAATAAAAATATCTATTGTTCATTCTGTGGCAAAAGCCAACCAGAGGTAAAGAAGCTTATTGCTGGTGTTGGTGTCTATATTTGTAACGAATGTGTTGAGTTATCAAGTCATTTGATTGAGGAAGAAATGCGAGAGGAGAATTCTCAGGACTTTGAAACTACTCCTGTAATGACCCCAAGAGAAATGCTGGACCATCTTAATGGTTATGTGATTGGTCAAGAGCACGCAAAACGTGCATTGGCCGTTGCCGTTTATAATCATTACAAGCGTATCAATTTTGCGCGTAAGGATGATGATGAAGTTGAACTCCAAAAGTCTAACATTCTTTTGATTGGACCAACAGGTTCAGGGAAAACTTTCCTAGCACAAACCTTGGCAAAATCACTGAATGTTCCCTTTGCTATTGCCGATGCAACGAGTTTGACTGAGGCGGGTTACGTTGGAGAAGATGTTGAAAATATTTTATTGAAACTTCTTCAAGCCAGTGATTTTAACATCGAACGTGCTGAACGCGGTATCATTTATATTGATGAAATTGATAAAATCGCTAAAAAATCTGAAAATGTTTCGATTACTCGTGATGTTTCGGGTGAAGGTGTTCAACAAGCTCTTTTAAAAATTATCGAAGGTACTGTAGCAAGTGTCCCTCCGCAAGGTGGACGTAAGCATCCCAACCAAGAAATGATTCAAATTGATACGAAAAACATCCTTTTTATTGTTGGAGGAGCTTTCGATGGTATTGAAGAAATTGTTAAACAACGTCTTGGTGAAAAAATCATCGGTTTCGGAACAAATAATAAAGCATTAGCAGATGACGAATCCTATATGCAAGAAATTATCGCAGAAGACATCCAGACCTTTGGCTTGATTCCTGAGTTTATTGGACGTTTACCTGTAGTCGCGGCTTTGGAACGTCTAACAGAATCTGACCTGATCCGTATTTTAACAGAACCCAAGAATGCCTTAATCAAGCAGTACAAGCAGTTATTAAGCTACGATAATGTTGAACTGGAATTTGAAGATGCAGCCTTGCATGCGATTGCTGAAAAAGCTATTGAACGCAAGACAGGTGCACGTGGGTTACGCTCAATCATTGAAGAAGTGATGATGGATATCATGTTTGAAGTTCCAAGTCATGATAACATTGAAAAAGTGATTATTACAGAGGCAGCTGTACGTGATAAAGCAGAAGCAGAAGTCATTTATATTGAAAAATAGAAAATCATGAGTGCTCATGGTTTTCTTGTTATGGTTTCAAAAAATGCTTAAGACAAACCTTGAAAGACACAGGGAAAGAGAATAATGAAAATAAATCCTAATAATTTAAAACTGACAATCTCAGCAGCCTCTGCCAAGCAATATCCAGATACGGATATACCAGAAATCGCGCTTGCAGGGCGTTCAAATGTTGGAAAATCAAGCTTTATAAATACCTTGCTCAACCGAAAGAACTTTGCACGAACTTCAAGTTCACCAGGAAAAACCCAGCTCCTTAATTTTTATAATGTTGACAGCAAAGTACACCTGGTTGATGTGCCAGGTTATGGCTATGCGCGTGTGTCTAAAAAGGAACGAGAAAAGTTTGGCAAAATGATTGAGGAGTACCTCACTACAGCGCCTAATCTGAAGGCTGTTCTTGCTCTTGTGGATTTGCGCCATGAACCATCAGAAGATGATAAACTGATGTACACTTTTTTAAAGTTCTATAATATTCCAGTTATTTTAGTTGCAACAAAGGCAGATAAGATTCCACGTGGAAAATGGAACAAGCATGTCTCAGTAATCAAAAAAGCTTTGAAGTTTGATAGTACAGATGATTTTGTTATCTTCTCGAGCTTTGACAAGACCGGAATTGACGAGGCTTGGACAGCCATTGAACAGTATGTATAAGATTAAGATTAATAACATGAAATTCTTTTCTCATATCGGTGTCTTGCCTGAAGAAAAGATATTAGGACAAAATTTAGAGATTGATTTGATTGTAACGACTAATTTTTCGTATTCTGGCTTGGACAGCTTAGATGAAACCTTGAGTTATGTTTCTTTTTATGAAAGTATCTCGGAAATCATTGCATCATCGCGTGCAGATTTGATTGAAAAATTAGCTTTTGACATTATTCAAGCCATCAAAGAAAATAAAAAAGTCGAAACGGTGGAAGTACATATCCGCAAGTTGGCCGTACCTATCGCAGGGATTTTTGACAATGTAGAAATTGAAATGATTGGTTAAACTACTATTTTTTGAAGTTAGAGTATTTATACAGAATAATTACGGCTTTCTAAGGGGGAAAGCAGGAAAGTGATGCAAACGGTTTATTTGAGTTTAGGAAGTAACATTGGGGATAAGCAAGCATATCTACAAGAGGCGGTGAACCTCTTAGGGCAAAACTCAGCTATCTTGATAGAAAAAAAGTCAAAAGTTTACCAAACTTCACCTGTCGGCGGTGTTCCACAAGATGATTTTGTCAATATAGCTTTGAAGCTTTCAACAACTTTGGAGGCGGAAACTTTACTTGAAGTTATTCATGATATTGAAGGCAAGCTTAACCGTGTACGTGCAGTTCATTGGGGGCCACGAACTATCGATATTGATATTTTATTTTATGGCACTGAAAAGTTTCGAGAGGAGCATTTGACTATTCCTCATAAAGAACTGTTCAATCGTCTTTTTGTTTTGATTCCTCTCATGGACATTTTAGAGGAGGGCTTTGAATATGAAACCCAAGTCAAACAGGCTATCTCTAATCTTGAAGGGAAAGGGCAAAAAATAATAGAAATTCCTGAAGAAAAAACAGCGCGCAAACGTATCGAAAATGCTGTCCGAGATATTTTAACGGCTGTGGGTGAAAATCCAGAACGTGAAGGGCTTCTCGAAACACCAGAACGTGTTGCTAAGATGTACGAAGAAATCCTTTCTTCCCAAAAATTAACAGCCTTTGAAGAATACAAGTTATTTAAGATTGAAGCGACAGAACAAGATCAAACCATCTTGATTAAAGACATTCCGTTTTATTCTATGTGTGAGCACCATATGTTGCCTTTTTTTGGCACAGCAAATGTTGCCTACATTCCGAAAGACGGTAATATTATTGGTCTAAGTAAAATCCCGCGTTTGATTAACTATGTTTCACGTAAGCTTTCTGTCCAAGAAAATATCACCAGAGACATTGCAGAAATTTTGAATGATATTTTACAGCCTAAAGGTGTAGCAGTAGTTGTCGAAGCACGTCATATGTGCATCGAGATGCGTGGTGTTAAAAAAGGAAATTCTCAGACGAGAACTTCATTTTTCTTAGGGGAATTTGAAGAAAATAGAGAAACGAGACTGGAGTTTTTAGAAAGCCTAACTTAAAATGAAGATTATTGAACAAAATACAGATTCCTTTTCCTTAAAACATATTGTGGTTAAGTTCACTGACTGCAATAGTCAAGAGCTGACAAGCCTAAACGATATTTTGTTTCGTCTCGGATCAAAAACCTTGCTTGATGGTCGAGATATGTTGGCTTTTTTTACGATTTATCAGCTTTCTGACTTCATTCAAGTCTGGCCTTTTCCGCAGGGGAAAGCGATTCTAGAAACAATTTTTAAGCGGCATAAGATTATCTGGTCAGGAAAGAATTTTTCTTTTGACTTGACTTTAGATCCTATTGTTTATGGTATTGTCAATGTGACGCCAGATTCTTTTTACGATGGGGCAAAAGAGAATCTGACGTTAGACTATATCTTGCGCCGTGTTGAGCAAGATTTGCAAAACGGAGCGCATGTTGTTGAACTGGGAGGAAAATCCTCTCGTCCTGGCTATGTCGACATTTCTCCAGAAGAAGAGTGGCAACGTTTGGCGGAACCTTTGAAAAATATTCGTAGAGCATTTCCCGAAGCTGTTATTGCCATTGATACGGATGAAGCTTATGTCATGCAACGTGTACTTGATGAAGGAGCAGATATCATCAATGACATAGATGGTTTTGATACACCTGAAAAATTGTTGCTCATACAAGAATATCAACCTGCTTTAGTTGTGATGAATAATGGTCGAGCAGGCTTACATTATGCGGACAATGTCTATCAAGAATTGCCTGCATATTTTGCCGATAAGCAAAAAGAACTTAAGGAGTTGGGAATTGCCAGCACTCAGATTTGTATTGATCCTGGTGTAGGTTTTTCTGGTGGTGCAACAGGTGTGGATTCCTTACAGAGGTTGAAAACGACTGAATTATTGACAAAACTGGGTTTACCTGTGATGATAGCAATATCCCGAAAATCCTTCATGAGCAACCTTTTAAACATGGAAGTTGATGAACGTCTCATCTCAACTTTGATTCTCGAAAGTCAAATGATGATGGATGGTGGACGTGTTTTACGGGTGCATGATGTTGAAGCAACGCATCGCTTAATAGAAAATTTTAAAATTTACCAAAAATACTGATGTACAATGAGTTGATACATGAGATTTCCTCTTTGGGAAATTCAAAAAAAATCCAAAAGATAAAAGAGCTTTTGAGAAACGGTAAAGATTTAAAAGGGAAGAAAAATCCATCCTTGCAGCTTTCGGCATCAGCTCTTGTTTTTGAGGGAGAAAAGCTATACTTTATCGAACATCCCTATCAAAAAGAACTCTTACTTCCGGCAGGACATGTGGAAGAAGGAGAGAGTCCTAAAGAAGCTGCCTTACGCGAATTTCACGAGGAAACGGGACTCGTAGCAAAAAATGGGCATCTTATAGATGTGAATATCATAGAAATTCCGTTTAATTCTGTGAAAAATGAAAAGGCGCATCAACATATTGATTTTCGTTACACATTTGAACTCACAAACGGTCTGACAAGGCGCTCTGAATTACCTGTTTTTTTACTTTCTAAAGCCGAAGCACCTGAGGAATTCCAAAAATATTTTGAAGAGAAAAGAGAAGGACATGAATATTGATCAAGCATTAGAATGGATTCACAGTAGACTTAAATTTAATATTCGTCCTGGTTTAACTCGGGTAGAAGCCTTGCTGAAACTACTTGGGAATCCTGAAAGGGATTTATCCATGCTGCACATTGCTGGAACAAATGGCAAAGGTTCAACAGTTGCTTTTACAAGGAGTATTTTACGTCAGCTTGGTCTCACAGTAGCCACCTTTACAAGTCCATTCATTGAGTCCTTTGGTGAGCGTATGGCTATTAATGAACGACCTATTCCCGATGAGAAACTTATTTTCTATGTGGAGCAGGTAAAGCCTTTAGTTGAACAGCTCGATGCGGATGAACGATTTGCAGGTATTACTGAGTTTGAGATTATTACAGCTGTAGCGCTGCGCTATTTTGCAGATGAAAAAGTTGATGTAGCTCTGATCGAGGTCGGCTTGGGTGGTTTGCTGGACAGTACGAATGTGATCCAGCCTGTAGCAAGTGCGATAACAACCATTGGTTTGGATCACATGGATATACTGGGTTCTACCTTAGAGGAAATAGCTGCACAAAAGGCGGGAATTATTAAACCGCATACGCCTTTAGTGAGTGGAAGAATCTCTGCTGAAGCACTAAAGGTTATTCAGCAAACAGCTGAAAAAAAGCAGGCAAAGCATTATCAATTTGGTGTAGATTATCAAGTTGAAGTGCTTGAAGATGAGTACTTTAACTATAGGGATGACCATTTTGAATTAACCTACCTAGAAAAATCTTTATTAGGGGTTCATCAGGTAGACAATGCAGCACTGGCAATCAAACTTTCTTTGATTTATGCTGAAAAAATGAAATTATCACTTTCAGAAAATGCTATCAGAAAAGGTCTGCAAGCCACTTTTTGGCCTGCACGAATGGAGCAAATAAGTCATAGGCCTTTGATTATACTTGACGGCGCGCATAATGTACATGCTATGCATCGTCTTTTAGAAAATTTGAAAACAGAATTTTCAGGTCGGAAAATTATCATCCTCTTTTCAGCTATCGTCACAAAAGATATTACAGAGATGATTAAAATGCTCCAAAGCGTTGATAATTCTCGGCTTATATTAACAACTTTTGATTATCCAAAAGCATTAAAATTAGAAGAGTTCACTTATCTTGAACGAGATAATGTGGAACTGGTTGAAAATTGGAAAGACGAATATCATGTCTTAAAAGACATGTTAAAAGAAGATGATGTTCTTTTAATGACAGGTTCCTTATACTTTATGGCTCAAATCAGAGAGTATTTACTGGAACAAAAAAATAAACAATAAAAATGAAGACAGTCCTGCTTTGGACTTTATAGGAGAATAAAACTTTGATTGTTTTAGCAGGAACAATAGGTGCGGGAAAGTCAAGCTTGGCTAAAGCTTTGGGAAAACATTTGGGAACAGATGTATATTATGAAGCGGTAGATAATAATCCTGTTCTTGACTTATATTATCAAGACCCTAGAAAATATGCTTTTTTGCTGCAAATTTATTTTTTAAACAAACGTTTCGAATCAATCAAAATGGCTTATGATCAGGAAAATAACGTTCTTGACCGTTCGATATTTGAAGACGAACTTTTTTTAACACTAAATTATAAAAATGGTAATGTCACAAAAACAGAACTAGAAATCTACCAAAATTTGCTCAGTAATATGCTAGAAGAGATAGAAGGAATGCCTAAAAAACGTCCTGATTTACTTGTTTATATTGACGTGAGCTTTGAAACAATGCTTTCAAGAATCACTCAACGGGGGCGAAGTTTTGAACAAGTAGAGAAACAGCCAGAGCTGAAAGCTTATTACCAACAGGTGCATGAGGAATACCCAATATGGTATAAAAACTATAACGTTTCACCTAAAATGCGTATTGATGGTGATTTATTTGACTTCGTCAACAATGAAGAAGACTTAGAAAAGGTACTCGCACAGGTGGACAAAGAATTAGTCAAGTTGCAATTAAAGTAAATCGAAAGATTTATTTTTTTGCTTATAATCAACTATACCAATTAAAGATTTATTATTCTTGACAAATGCAAAACATTGTATTATCATTTTTTTATTGACGAAAAAATAAAGAAAAAGTAGCTATACCAATTTAGCTAATGGAGAGATTAATATGTGTGGTATTGTAGGTGTTGTTGGAAACCGTAATGCAACGGACATTCTGTTGCAAGGTCTTGAAAAACTTGAATATCGTGGTTATGATTCAGCAGGAATTTTTGTGACCGATGATTCTGGAAAAGCTAACCTTGTAAAATCAGTCGGTCGCATTGCAGACTTAGAAGCAAAAACAGGGGACAACGTTACTGGAACAGCGGGGATTGGTCATACACGTTGGGCTACACATGGTAAACCGACCGAAGATAATGCACATCCTCATACTTCCACTTCAGGACGTTTCGTTTTGGTACACAATGGAGTGATTGAGAATTTCTCAGAGATTAGAGAAGAATACCTTGCAAATGATACATTTAAGGGACAAACAGATACAGAAGTTGCCGTACACCTCATCGCTAAATTTGCGGAAGAAGATGGACTTTCTGTACTTGAAGCATTTAAAAAAGCCTTGTCTATTATTGAAGGCTCGTATGCTTTTGCTCTCATGGATGCAGAAGATGCTGATGTAATCTATGTTGCGAAAAACAAATCTCCTTTACTTATCGGTCTAGGAAAAGGCTATAACATGGTGTGCTCTGATGCAATGGCCATGATTCGTGAAACATCTGAATTTATGGAAATTCATGATAAAGAGCTCGTTATCTTGACTAAAGATAAGGCAGAGGTAATGGATTACGAAGGAAATACAGTAGAGCGTCAAAGCTATACAGCGGAACTTGACCTTTCAGATATTGGTAAAGGAACATATCCTTACTATATGCTCAAAGAAATTGATGAGCAACCAAGCGTGATGCGTAAACTCGTTTCTACTTATACGAATCAAGATGGAAAAGTTACTGTTGATGCAGACATTGTAAAAGCAGTTCAAGCAGCGGACCGCATCTACATCATCGCAGCTGGAACATCACTTCATGCAGGCTATGCTTCTAAACAAATCCTTGAAGAGCTGACAAATACACCGGTTGAACTTGGCCTTGCTTCTGAATGGGGTTATGGTATGCCATTATTGAGTGAAAATCCTTTGTTTATCTTCCTTTCACAATCAGGTGAAACAGCGGATAGTCGTCAAGTACTTGTAAAAGTAAATGAACTGGGTCATCCAAGCTTGACTGTAACAAATGTACCTGGCTCAACATTATCACGTGAAGCAACATACACAATGTTGATTGGTGCTGGACCTGAAATTTCAGTTGCTTCAACGAAAGCTTACACAGGGCAGATTGCAACTTTAGCTTTCTTAGCTAAGGCTGTAGGTGACGCCGACCAAAATCTTAAGGCGCTTGATTTCGATTTAGTCAAGGAAATTTCACTCGTTGCTCAATCTATCGAGTCCACGCTTTCAGAGAAAGAAATGATTTCAGACCTAGTAGCAAAACTGTTGCCAGAAGCGCGAAATGCTTTCTATATTGGTCGTAAACAAGATTACTTTGTTTCTATGGAAGCTAGCTTGAAACTAAAAGAAATTTCATATATCCAATGTGAGGGCTTTGCTGCTGGAGAACTTAAACATGGGACAATTTCTTTGATTGAAAATGGTACACCTGTGATTGCGCTGATTTCAAATAATGAAGAAGTTGCAGCACACACACGAGGAAATGTCATGGAAACAGTGGCACGTGGTGCATCAGCGATTACGATTGTAGAAGAAGCTGTAGCACGTGAAGATGATGATATTGTCATCAATAATGTTCACCCTTATCTTTCAGCTATTTCAATGGTTGTACCGACACAATTGATTGCTTACTATGCAACAGTACAACGTGGTCTTGACGTAGACAAACCACGTAATCTTGCTAAAGCCGTAACTGTTGAATAAGAAATTAATATTCTTAAGCGGCTAAGGTCTCAATAGTCAAACAGAAAAATGCTCAAGATGATGGCTTTCTATGCCACATTGAGCATTTTCTGTTTTTTTTTAGTTTTTTCTTCCCAGCGTATCTGTAATTATGGTTTCTTGAGGTTGTTTCTTAGTGTTTGGGACAAGTTAAAGAGTGAAGGGACAAACCTAGGGATTTATGGAGAAAATCCAAGTTCTGTGATAAAAGAAAAGGTGAATTTCAAGCGTTTTTTACGTACAGGTATATAGGGAGAAGACATGTATCAAGTAAGAGAAGATAATTATCCTATGAAACCCCGTGAACGTCTATTAGCTTTTGGCTCTGAAAAGCTGAATGAACAGGAACTTTTAGCTATTTTATTGAGAACAGGTAGTAAAAAAGAAAATGTCATGGAACTTGCAGCTCGTGTGCTGAGTGTTTTTGACAATTTAGAGGAGTTTCGCCGTGCTTCAGTGGGAGAGCTAAAGGAAATATCAGGTATAGGTCAAGTAAAAGCAGTTGAAATAAGAGCCATGATTGAGCTTGGAAAGAGGATTCATACAACACAAAGAAAGCGCTATGGGCAAGTGATGGGGTCTCAACAACTGGGGATGAGTTTGGTAGATGAGATGGCTTCTTTTGATCAGGAAAATTTAGTTGCTATTTACTTGGACAGTCAAAACCGTATCATTCAGAAAAAAACGATTTTCATCGGAGCAGTCAACCATTCAATTGCTCATCCACGTGAGATCTTGCATTATGCAATTAGAAATCTTGCTGTCGGAATTATTATTGCACATAATCACCCTTCAGGTATAACTCAGCCAAGTCCGCAGGATAAAGTCTTTACCAAGAAAATTAAGGAGGTTTGCGAAAACTTAGGCATTCATTTTTTAGACCACATTATTACAGGACACAATACCTATCTCAGCTTCAGAGAAGAGGGTCTATTGGACCATTAAAAAATATAGAGACAGAGTGTAAGACTACTGAAAAACTTATATTGTTTTGCTTAAATACAAGAACTTGTCGTATAAAAAAGTCGGGAAAAATGAATTTCCCGACTTTTTCAGCAGTTTATTCAAGTGCTGCTGTATTTTTTAAGTGATGTTTTGTGCATTGATACCCTCACACTTCAAGCAGTTCGGACAAACAAGCCATCTAGAAATTATCTGAGCTTTTTATTTGATATCCTTATGTGACATGAAGAACAAGAGGGTTTGAAGTTCTTTGGTTAAGTCAATAGATTGTACTACGACATCATCTGGTACATGCAGGCGTAAAGGTGAGAAATTAAGAATACCTTTGATTCCGGACTCTACTAAGATATCTGCAACTTCTTGAGCATTTTCTTTATTTACAGAAATAATCGCTGTTTTGATTTTTGAGTTTTTGACATGTTTTGAGAAATCTGCAATATCGTAGATAGGAACACCTGTAGCGCTCGTTGTACCTACGAGTGGATTTTCTGGTACATCATAAGCTTGGGTAACACGCATCTTATTGCGATTTTGGAATTGGTAGTTAATCAAGGCCCGTCCAAGATTGCCGACTCCTACAAGGGCAATATGGGTTTCACGGTCTTGTCCAAGTAGTTCTCCAAAAAAGTCACGCAAAGCACGTGTTTCATAGCCATAACCTCGCCGTCCCAGTTCACCAAAAAGTGAAAAATCTCGCCGAATCGTTGCTGCATCTACACCAATTTTTTCAGAAATAAGCTGCGAGTTTGTGCGCGTCACTTGTTCATCAACTAAAAGTTTGAACAAACGGTAGTATTGAGGCAAACGTTTTGCAGTTGCCTTAGGTAGTTGTTTATTAACTTGGGAGCCAGCCATGTTATCTCCTTTACATAGTCTTTGTGAATATTTTACTTTTTTTAGGATAAATTGTCAAACAATTCTTTCTGGATAATGCGAATTATTTTATAGTTCCCTTTTTATCCATGCTTGTCTCATAGAAGAAAAGGAAGAAAACAATGAAATGTGATAAAATAATAGCATGACCTACTATGAAAACTATATGGCTGGACACATCATACTTCCTCATGCTATGTTGGAGCATTTTGCTCAACTTTTCCCCTCAGCGGGGGACTTTTTGGTTTGGCTTTATCTGTATGAAAATCGTGACAGTGCGCCCAGTGAAATTGCTACAAAGATAGGAAAGAAACTTTCAGATGTTAACCACAGTATTGATAATTTGCAAGATTTTGGTTCTTTGAAAGTTACCTTATTGGAAATTTCAGGGGATGTAGAAACGATTTTTGATGTTACTCCTGCACTTAAAAAGCTGGATCAATTGGAAGGATTGACACCAAAAATTCAAGCAGAAGATACTTCTAATATACAAAACACGGGGCAACTTCAAGATTTAGTTAATATTTTTGAAGCAGAGATGGGTATGATTACACCAATGCAAAGTGAAGAACTGCGCAGCCTGCTTTTTGAAGATAATTATGATGCAGAGTTGATTAAACTTGCTCTTCGTGAAGCAGTCATTAATCGAAAAGTTTCGCTCAACTATATCAAAGCGATTTTGCGAAACTGGCGTAACGAAGGCTTAATGAGTACACAAGCTATTGAGCAGCGTAAAGCAGAGCGTGTAGAAGCTACACAGAACCAAAAAAATACAGATTTTTATATCCCAATGGATGGTCCTTGGAACGGAAAATAATATGCTAAGTAAGAAAAAATTTTTAGAAGCTTTAGATATCATTGTAAACATGTTTCCGGAAGCACACGGAGAGCTGGAGTGGGAAACACCTTTTCAACTTTTGATTGCAACTATCTTATCTGCACAAGCCACAGATAAGGGCGTAAATAAGGCGACACCAGGTCTTTTTGCGAAGTATCCTGACCCTAAAAGTTTGGCACAGGCAGACATTTCAGACGTTGAACAATGTATCCGAACAATTGGACTTTACAAAACGAAAGCGAAAAACATTGTAAAGACTTCTCAGATGCTGGTAGAAAACTTTAATAGCGAACTGCCAAAAGATAAAAAATTATTACAAACCTTGCCTGGTGTTGGCCGAAAAACAGCAAACGTCGTTCTGGGAGAAACTTATGGTATACCTGGAATTGCTGTTGATACCCATGTAGAACGGATTTCAAAGCGTTTAGATATCGTGTCACAGAAAGCCTCCGTTTTGGAAGTCGAAGAAAAGTTGATGAAGCTCATTCCTGAGGAACGCTGGGTGGAAAGTCATCATCACCTCATCTTTTTTGGACGTTATCATTGTACGGCGCGCGCACCAAAGTGTGAAGAATGTCCTGTCCTTGAATACTGTAAATTTGGAAAGAGAAACTTGAATGACTGAAGTAAAACTCTCAAAACGTCTACAAGCTGTTGCTGATCTCGTTAAATCTGACAGCCGTCTTTTGGATGTAGGCAGTGATCATGCTTATCTCCCAACCTATTTGATTCAGCAAAAAAAGATTGATTTTGCAATCGCAGGCGAAGTGGTTAAAGGCCCATTTCAGATTGCTAAAAATCATGTGTCTGAGCAGAACTTGCAAGATAAGATAGAGGTCAGATTAGCCAATGGTTTGGCTGCCTTTGAAGAAAGCGATGCTATCTCAAGTATCGTGATTGCGGGTATGGGTGGACTTTTAATTTCGGAAATCCTTGAAGAGGGTAAAGATAAATTGAGTCAAGTGGAGCAACTTATCTTGCAGCCCAATAATCATGAAGAAAGTCTTCGTTCGTGGCTTGTCGCGCATGATTTTGTAATTTCGTCAGAAAAGATTCTTCTTGAAGCAGGAAAAATCTATGAAATTATTGTGGCAGAGCATGGCACATCTGAGCTGAATGAAACAGAGCTTGAGTTTGGACCTTATCTTTCGCAAGAAAAATCAGAGGTCTTCCGTAAAAAATGGAATAAAGAGCTCAGTACTTTAAAGAAAATACTTGAACGACTTCCTGAAAACCATGAGAAACGCGCAGCTGTTCAAGCTAAAAAAGAAAAGATAGAAGGAGTCCTACAATGAAAATCAGAGATTTCATGGCCTTGTACGAAGAGTTTTGCTCGAAAGATTTAGCGGTTGAAGGAGATCCTGTAGGTTTACAGATTGGTTCACTTGATGCTCCGGTAAAAAAAGTTTTAGTTACTTTGGATATTCGAGAACAAACTGTTTTGGAAGCTATTGAAAAAGACGTGGATTTGATTTTAGCGAAACATCCTGTCATTTTCCGTCCCTTAGCGAATTTGACAGATGCGGACAGTCAGGAAAAGATAGTCCTTGACTTGGCGAAAGCCGGTATTGCTGTTTATACAAGTCACACCAATATTGATGTTGTTGATGGGGGACTTAATGATTGGTTCTGTGAGCTTTTAGAGATTAAGGATACAGAAATTTTATCCGAAGAAGGTTTGGGTCGTGTAGGTAATATTGAGCCGATGAGTTTGGCGGACTTTTCAGAGAAAATGAAAAAAACTTTTGCTTTAGACTATTTGCGTTTGGTGACTTATGACCGCTCATTAAGCCAGATGATTAAGCGTGTCGCTATTTGTGGTGGAAGCGGCGGTAAATTTTGGACAGAGGCTCAAGCTAAAGGTGCGGATCTTTACATTACAGGTGATATCTATTACCATGTTGGACATGACCAACTTTCGCAAGGGCTTGTCGGACTTGATCCCGGACATTACTTGGAGCATCTCTTTGTTCCAAAAGTTGCTGAAAAATTAGCCAGTTTTGCCACAGATGTTGAAATAATAGAAAGTAAAGTGAATACAAATCCTTTCTTTGATATTTAGCAAGTTAACAAAAAGCTTACTGTAATCAATTTCCGTGAAGTTGTTAAGGTGCTTGTCATTTAAACATCATTGGACTTTATCAAGCGGGTATGCTATCATGAAATCATGAAAAAATTCCAGAAAAATGAAATTATCCAAGGAAAAGTCGTTGACTTGACACACGAAGGACAAGGAGTTATCAAAGTAGATAACTTCCCTTTTTTTGTTGAAAATGCTTTACCTGCTGAAGAGATAAAAATGAAGGTTCTAAAAGTCGGGAAAAATTTTGGCTTTGGAAAGGTAGAAGAATGGCTCAGCCAATCTCCAGATCGTGTGCAGGATGTGAATGTGACCTATTTGCGCACAGGAATCGCTGACTTTGGTCATATGGCTTATCCTGCGCAGCTTCATTTTAAACGCCAACAGGTTGTCGATGTGCTTCGTAAAAATGCACATAAGCCAGATTTTCCGGTCCTCGAAACCTTAGGTGCAGAACAGGAAAGTCAATATCGCAATAAAGCGCAAGTACCTGTCCGTAGTGTGAAAGGACGGACAGAAACAGGATTTTTCCGTAAGAATTCTCACGATTTAGTTCCGATTCGTGATTTTTATATTCAAAATCCAGAAATTGATGACTTGGTTAATCAGGTGCGTGAGAGTTTAATACGGCTTAACATTCAACCCTATGATGAGAAAGCAAAGCGAGGTATTGTACGTAATATCGTGATTCGTCGAGGTTTCCATAGCGGTCAAATCATGCTCATCTTGGTTGTGACCGATGCTCAATTTGCTGGACTTTCTGAACTTATTACCGAATACGGTGATAAGGTTGACTCCTTCCAGCTTAGCATTAACAAGTCGACAGGAAATGCTATTTTTGGCTCGGAGTTCAAACTTCTGTCAGGTAAAGATTACATCACGGATAGCATGCTGGGTAAGGAATTTCAAATCTCAGCACGGGCTTTCTATCAAGTCAATACAGCACAAGCAGAGAAGCTTTATCAGTTGGCCTATGATTTCGCAGAGCTGAAAGCAGATGATGTTGTCATTGACGCGTATTCCGGTATCGGCACCATTGGACTTGGAATGGCGGACAAAGTCGCACAAGTCTACGGTATGGAAGTTATACCTGAAGCAGTTGAAAATGCCAAGGTCAATGCAGCTCTTAATGGTATCACAAATGCGCATTATGAAGTGGGTCCAGCAGAAGAAGTGATGCCCCGATGGTTGCAAGAGGGGATTCAGCCTGATCTTATCTTTGTTGACCCACCACGTAAGGGGTTAGATGAAAGCTTTATCAAAGCGGCAACAGCAACACAAGCACGCACTATCATCTATATTTCATGCAATCCAGCGACATTTGCACGTGATGTCGTGCACTTTGAAGAAGAAGGCTATCTTTTGGAAAAAGTGCAGCCGGTTGATCTCTTTCCGCAGACGAAGCATGTTGAGACGGTTGTAATGCTTTCCCACAAAAAACCAGACAGCGTAATCAACGTAAAAGTCGAGTTTGGCGAGGGTGAGGGCAAAGTGCCGCTTGATAATATCGCTAAGAGAGCCGAAGCATACAAGCCGAAAGAGCGAGTTACCTACAAAATGATTAAGGAGTACATAGAAGAAAAATATGGCTTCAAAGTACATACCGCATATATCGCAGAGGTAAAACGGGATTTAGGTTTGCCGATGTACGATGCCCCTAATGCGGTAGAGGAATTGAAACAGCCGAGGAAACATCCAACACCAGAAAAGGTTGAAGCAATCAAAGATGCTTTGAAGCATTTTGAGGTTATCTGAAATTATGAGCGTATCATTAGAAATAGTGGTACGCTTATTTTTTTACCCGAATTGCAGATTTGAGCCGTCTATCATTTCCCTATATAATGAAAGAAAAAAGGACGGTGGCAATTATGAGAGAAAAGAAAACCCACTTGTATTTTGACAGCGAGGAAAGAAAGCTGTTGCTACATAGCCTTGTGGAATTGAAAAATCAGCTTATCAAACAGGGCAGATATACCGACCCCGTTGACGAACTCATTTTCAAAGTTGTCAACGCCCCTGTTAAGAGAATGAAAATTGAATATGTCTAAGGCACATCACCACGAAGCCGCTTATTCTTATCAAGTTTAAGAGTAAGCGGCTTTTTTGCGTCCTGCGTCCTCTGGTACAGTTACATAGCCGCCTTGACAAAGCGGCTAAATCTATGCGAAAGGAGGACGCACTCTATGTCAAATTGCAAAGTAATCGCTTTAACCAACCAGAAAGGCGGTGTCGGTAAGACCACCACGGCGGTCAATCTGGGCGTAAGTCTGGCACAGCAGGGCAAGAAAGTTTTGCTCATTGATGCCGACGCACAGGCAAATCTAACCATGTCACTTGGGCTTAACAGACCAGACGATTTGCAGGTCACGCTCTCCACCATCATGCAGGACATCATAGACGATAAATCTGTTGATGTCGTCCAAGGCATCCTGCACCACGGCGAGGGCGTTGACCTGTTACCGTCCAATATTGAGCTGTCGGGCTTGGAAGTAAGGCTGATTAACGCCATAAGCCGTGAAAGCGTGCTGAAAACCTGCGTGAACGAGGTCAAAAAGAATTACGACTATTGTTTAATAGACTGTATGCCGAGTTTGGGTATGCTCACCATCAATGCACTTGCGGCGGCTGACAGCGTGGTTATCCCCACACAGCCCCACTATCTTTCTGCCAAAGGCTTAGAGCTGTTGCTTCGCTCCGTGTCGAAAGTCAAACGGCAAATCAATCCACCTCTGCGGATTGACGGCATCCTTATGACGATGGTAATGCCCCGCACGAACATCTCCAAGGAAATCACCGCCACGGTGAGAAGTGCCTACGGACAGAAAATCAAGGTGTTTGATACCCAGATACCCCATTCCATCCGTGCGGTAGAAGCCACCGCAGAGGGAAAGAGCATTTTTGCCTACGACAAAGGCGGCAAGGTAGCCGCAGCTTATGAGCAGTTCGGAAAGGAGGTGGCAGAGCTTGGCGAGAAACAGAGAAACAAAAATCGAGCTGACCGCATACGATGACCTGTTTGAAACAGACCAGAGCCGTGAGGAAGCGAAGTTAAGCAAAATACGGGATATTCCCATTTCCCAGATTGACGAGTTTCCCGACCACCCGTTCAAGGTTTTAATGGACGAGGACATGGAACAGCTTGTCGATAGTATCAAGCGAAGCGGCGTAATGACCCCTGCTACTGTCCGTCTGATGTAGGACGGATTTTGCGGACATTCAAAATAAAAAAGAATGTGGAGGTAACAGACAATGGCAAAATCATTATTTGAGGAACTGGGCGGCAAATACGAAAGGCAAGGGGATTATTTGATACCGTGCTTAACTGTACCCGCCGAAGAAGAACAGGCAATAGGCATCTGGGGGCAACGGCATTTAGATTATCTAAAACAGTACCGTAAAGTTACATACACCAATCTTCTTACAAGCGGCAGGCTAAACGCCTACCTTGCCGACATCAACAGACAGGCACAGGAACGCTTTGAAAGGCTCATAGAGGGTATGAAACAGGCACAGGGCATAACGGAACAGCTAAAGGCAGAAAACGCCTTAGAATGGACAGGATGCCTCAATAACATAAGGGCTTGTGCGAGGGAGATTGTGGAAAAGGAAATTATTTTTGCATAAACAGATGATTAGTGGCAGGGGGAAATCCTGCCGCTTTTTCTGCTTTAGTTTGTCAGCTTGACAAATAAAGGGTTAAGGAATATAATTAGATTCAGTATTATACAAGGAGTTAATAAATATGCGGCAAGGTATTCTTAAATAAACTGTCAATTTGATAGTGGGAACAAAAAGTAGCAGTCCCGTTTCACTTTTAATATGGGGCTTAGTTTTTTGTACCCAGTTTAAGAATACTTTTATCATGTAATTTTATATGCCCGAAAACATATAAGTGTTTTGGGGCTATTGGAGTTATTTACCCAGTGATAGGAGTATTTATCACTGGGTATTTTTATGCCCTTTTTTGGGTGTTGATAGGAGGAAAATCACATGAAAATAATTAACTTAGGCATTCTGGCTCACGTTGACGCAGGAAAGACAACATTAACGGAAAGTTTATTGTATACCAGTGGTGCAATTGCAGAACTAGGGAGCGTAGATGAAGGCACAACAAGGACAGATACAATGAATTTGGAGCGTCAAAGGGGAATCACTATCCAGACAGCAGTGACATCTTTTCAGTGGGAGGATGTAAAAGTCAACATTATAGATACGCCAGGCCATATGGATTTTTTGGCGGAAGTATACCGTTCTTTATCCGTATTAGACGGAGCAGTATTATTAGTTTCTGCAAAGGATGGCATACAGGCACAGACCCGTATACTGTTTCATGCACTACAGATAATGAAGATTCCGACAATTTTTTTCATCAATAAAATTGACCAAGAGGGGATTGATTTGCCAATGGTATATCGGGAAATGAAAGCAAAGCTTTCTTCGGAAATTATAGTGAAGCAAAAGGTTGGGCAGCATCCCCATATAAATGTAACGGACAATGACGATATGGAACAGTGGGATGCGGTAATTATGGGAAACGATGAACTATTAGAGAAATATATGTCAGGGAAACCGTTTAAAATGTCAGAACTGGAACAGGAAGAAAACAGGAGATTCCAAAACGGAACGTTATTTCCCGTTTATCACGGAAGCGCTAAAAACAATCTGGGGATTCGGCAGCTTATAGAAGTAATTGCCAGTAAATTTTATTCATCAACGCCTGAAGGTCAATCTGAACTATGCGGGCAGGTTTTTAAGATTGAATATTCAGAGAAAAGGCGGCGTTTTGTTTATGTGCGTATATATAGCGGAACATTGCATTTGAGGGATGTTATTAGAATATCTGAAAAAGAGAAAATAAAAATCACAGAGATGTGTGTTCCGACAAACGGTGAATTATATTCATCCGATACAGCCTGCTCTGGTGATATTGTAATTTTACCAAATGATGTTTTGCAGCTAAACAGTATTTTGGGGAACGAAATACTGTTGCCGCAGAGAAAATTTATTGAAAATCCTCTCCCTATGCTCCAAACAACGATTGCAGTAAAGAAATCTGAACAGCGGGAAATATTGCTTGGGGCACTTACAGAAATTTCAGATGGCGACCCTCTTTTAAAATATTATGTGGATACTACAACGCATGAGATTATACTTTCTTTTTTGGGGAATGTGCAGATGGAAGTCATTTGTGCCATCCTTGAGGAAAAATATCATGTGGAGGCAGAAATAAAAGAGCCTACTGTTATATATATGGAAAGACCGCTTAGAAAAGCAGAATATACCATCCACATAGAAGTCCCGCCAAATCCTTTCTGGGCTTCTGTCGGGTTGTCCATAGAGCCGCTCCCTATTGGAAGCGGAGTGCAGTATGAAAGCAGAGTTTCACTTGGATATTTAAATCAATCGTTCCAAAATGCGGTTATGGAGGGGGTTCTTTATGGCTGCGAGCAGGGGCTGTATGGATGGAAAGTGACAGACTGTAAAATCTGTTTTGAATATGGATTGTATTATAGTCCTGTAAGTACCCCCGCAGACTTTCGGCTGCTTTCCCCTATCGTATTGGAGCAGGCTTTAAAAAAAGCAGGGACAGAACTATTAGAGCCATATCTCCACTTTGAAATTTATGCACCGCAGGAATATCTCTCACGGGCGTATCATGATGCTCCAAGGTATTGTGCAGATATTGTAAGTACTCAGATAAAGAATGACGAGGTCATTCTGAAAGGAGAAATCCCTGCTAGATGTATTCAAGAATACAGGAACGATTTAACTTATTTCACAAATGGGCAGGGAGTCTGCTTGACAGAGTTAAAAGGATACCAGCCAGCTATTGGTAAATTTATTTGCCAACCCCGCCGCCCGAATAGCCGTATAGATAAGGTTCGGCATATGTTCCACAAGTTAGCTTAACAGCTTGCAAAAGTCATATAAAATGAGATTTGAAAGGATTAGAGACTAATTATGATGAAATGCGAATGGATATTGTGTCCTGTTTGTGGGAGCAAAACCCGTAATAAAATTAGGAAGGACACTGTTTTGGAGAATTATCCCCTTTATTGTCCAAAATGCAGACAAGAAAGATTGATTAAAGTTGACAACTTGAAGATAACTGTCATCAAAGAGCCAGACGCTTAAGACGCAGAGCCGATGAAATTGTGGAACAATTCACGAATCATCGGCTCTTTTTGTTTCGTATTTGAAAGAACAAACTCACCAAATAAAAAAAACGATATTCGGGTGGGTTATTTTGTTATACCCTAAATTACCCTCTGAATTTGTTTTTAAATTTGGAGGGATTTTTTTATGTCCTTTTTTCGGGCAGTTATCTATCTGCTCATACGAAGCAAAATTTATCAATACATAGCATATCAGAGAACGGCAGGAAACCAGTTAAAAAAATTTCTGCCAGTGCAACGGTACTTCTCACCTTGAAAGTAGAAGTACAATCTCCATACAATAGAATTACTATTTCCTATAACCGTAAAGGTCACAGAGCCTTTGCGGTTTTTCTTTTGTCGATTTTTGTTGGAAAGTGCCGTAGGGCTGTTTCTGATATGCGGTGTCGTTCTCCGCCTCTCCATCTGGATTTTTTACATTTCAAAAATTCAGATGGGAGGTATTTATGGTGAAATATGCACCAAGAAAGGTATATATCAGAGAAAGTGGCGGCTATGTGGAATTATCCTACACGGAGTTCTGCCGTTGCAGGGAATCCGACCAGACCTATATGGACAAGCTGTTTATCCCCATTCAAGGCTGTCTGCTTGAAGTCGTGAGGGAGCAATACACAGACTTCTACCGTGACAAGGAACGGTGGCGTTATCTGCAAAAATTAGATACAAAGAATAGACTGCTATCTCTCGACGGATTTACGGACAGCGAGGGGAATCCTCTGGACTTTATCACTGATGAAGCGGTGGACATTGCAGAAACCGTTGTCAATGCGGTCATGGTGGACAGGCTGAAAGCCGCCCTGCCTTTGCTGTCGGATAGTGAACAGGAGCTGATACAGGCAATCTTTTTTGACGGACTTTCCGAGCGTGAAGTCGGGGCGAGGTTGGGCATAACCCAGAGCGTTGTAAACAAACGCAAAGCCAGAATCCTAATAAAACTAAGAAAGATAATAGAAAATTAAAATTTAAGGCGTTCAGCCCCCTTGTTTTTTCCTTTGGGAAGATGAGGGGGCTTTTCTCTGCCCTCTCAATCAATTCTGATTGGAGGAAGTAAGAATGGCATACAACCACGGACGGGAGGACAGGAAATGGCGTATCTGGAAAGAAGCGGAGGAAAAGCTGCTGCGTGAGTGCGGCGTTGATGAAGCGACCATTGAGCAGATACGCATGGCGGACAGGGCAGACTTCAATTCCAACAGGCGGTTTTACCGATGGACGAATGACGTTGCGGAATATCTTGAGGACATGGCAGGCAGGGAGCGGCAGGCGGAAGTGGGTACGGTTGCGGAGTTACTGGAAGAGATTGAGAGCGAAAATCTCTATCAAGTATTAGTCACGGTGGACGGGCGTACCTTGAAAATCGTCCTGCTGAAAATGCAGGGGTATTCCACAAAGGAGATTGCCCCGCTTGTGCATTTGACGACTGGTGCCATCTATGCGAGGTTAGACCATCTGCGGAAGAAGCTGCGGAAAATTTTATAGCTTCTAAAACAGCCTGCCATCCTGCGGGCTACTGGGTGAGGGATGGAAATCCCCTCACTCATTTTTTGCAGGAGGACAACAGGATGGCATACAGGGTTAAGGCATACACGCTTCGGGAGGAATCCACGGAAAGCGGCACAAGGTATTTTATCAGCTTTAAGGACGGGCAGGGCAAATCCCACGAGTTGGAAGTGTCGGAACAGTTCTTTATGGAGTTTCGGCAGATGGAGCGCAGGAACAGGAATCTTTTCTAATGGGACGAGCGGCACAGGGAGTTTAACGAGGTATGGGACGAAACCCTTTACAGACGGGCGTTGCGTGTGCCTAAGAGCCTTGATGAACGCATGGTTGAGGAAGAACGGAATGAAACGCTCTATAAGGCGGTTGGGAGCCTTCCAGAGATACAAAGGCGGCGTTTCCTGCTCTACTACGAGTATGAGTTCAATTTTTACCAAATCGCCGCTATGGAGCATTGCACCGCTTCGGCAATACAGAAATCTGTTGCGATTGCAAAGGAGAAAGTAAAGGCGGAAATTGAAGAAATATCTCCAACCGTGACCGACACCGCCCGAAAAAGAAATCTGTTTTTTATTTGTGTGGGATTGGCGGCATTACATACTCTCACTTTTTTCCGTGGGAGTAAATCTATTTTTAAGGAGGTCAACGCCTATGTGCAACGAAAACAAAGACACCGCCCGAAAGGAGGAAAGCCATGCAGAAGTTACAGACAGTCAACGCCGAAACGCTCCTTTATGAACCGCTTGAGAAACCATCCTTTGTGGTGGACAGCCTTATCCCGACAGGCTTATCGCTGTTCTGCGGCTCACAGAAGATAGGCAAAAGCTGGCTCATGCTGAAGCTATGCTTATGCGTGTCGCAGGGAATCCCTTTATGGGATATGCCGACAATGGAGGGCGATGTGCTTTACCTCTGCCTTGAGGACACGTTCTGCCGCATACAGGACAGGTTATTTCGTTTGACGGACGAAGCAAGCGGGCGGCTCCACTTTGCCGTGGCAAGCTGCAAGCTGTCAGACGGTCTTATCGTGCAGCTTGAAGATTATCTGAAAGATTACCCAGACAGCAGGCTCATTGTCATTGATACCTTGCAGAAAGTCCGTACAGCTTCAAAAGACAATGCCTATGCAAGCGACTATGGGGACATCTCCCTCATCAAAGACTTTGCCGACAGGCACTCTCTGGCGGTCATTGTCGTACACCACATCCGAAAGCAGAATGACAGCGACGTGTTCAACAAGGTGTCTGGGACGACAGGATTAACGGGGAGTGCGGACGCTACCTTTGTTCTGGAAAAGGAGAAACGTGCGTCTGACACCGCCAAGCTGTATGTGACGGGCAGGGACACGCCTTATCAGGAATACACGCTGCGTTTCCGTGATTGCCGTTGGGAGCTTGTGGAGCGGAAAACGCAGGAGCAGCTTGCGAAAGAAACGATACCAGATGTCCTTTTTCGGTTGGTGGATTTTATGAGGGATAAGGAAGAATGGATAGGCACGGCAACGGAACTGTTAGCCGCTATGGGGGAAACGGAAACCATACCCACGGTGATTACGAAATGGCTGAATGAATACCGCACCACATTTTTAAGCGAGAACCGTATCTGCTACCAGTACAGCCGCAGGAAAGACGGCAGGCGGATTGCCCTTGCAAGGAGGGCGGGTGACAGCGGTGATGGTGGTGACAGCGATATTAGGATACCCCCCTGTTACTGTCATTGACGCTTAAAGCCATGTAAAGCTGGCGGCTCTGCCCTGCGGGTGACAGCAGTGACGGTGGTGACAGTGATTTTAGGATACCCTGCCGCTGTCATCCCTACGGGAGAACACCCCGTAAACGCAAAATGCAGGCGTGAGATTTACTCGCCCTTTTCGGTCGTGTAAAACCACCCCTGCGGTCAGAAAAATCATTCCGATTTTTCCGACTGCGTTTACAGGGTGTAACACACTACACTTTGCCCTGCAAAGTCGTGTGCCAGACGTTCCCTCTGGACTCCCTTAAGGCAGGGCTGTGCCCTGCTATCCTACGCCTTACGGCTTCGGATAAAAGAATGGCGGCATGACGGTGACGGCTCTTGCGAGGGGGGTATCCCAAAAACACCGTCATCATCGACATGACCGTCATGCAGGGGGTGAGGGTGACAGTTGCGGCAGTCGGCAGGGGGTATCCCAAAACTGCTGTCACCACCGTCACCGCTGTCACCCCAAAGGACGGTCACCCGCCGAAAGAAAGGAGGAATCCGCCTATGCCTTATGCAATCCTGCGTTTCCAGAAACGAAAAGCGGGCGGCGTTGCGGCTTGTGAACGCCACAACGAGCGGAAGAAAGAAGCCTACAAAAGCAACCCAGATATAGATATGGAACGCTCTAAAAACAATTACCATCTCATAGCACCACCAAAGTACACCTACAAGAAAGAGATTAACCGCATGGTAGCCGAAGCGGGGTGCAGGACAAGGAAAGACAGCGTGATGATGGTGGAAACGCTCATCACAGCTTCACCAGAATTTATGAACCAGTTACCGCCCGAAGAACAAAAAGCGTATTTCCAGACGGCTCTTGACTTCATTTCGGAGCGTGTTGGAAAGCAGAATATCCTCTCCGCTGTCGTCCATATGGACGAGAGAACGCCCCATATGCACCTCTGCTTTGTGCCGATTACGCCAGACAATAAGCTGTCAGCGAAAGCTATCTTAGGCAACCAGAAATCATTATCCGAGTGGCAGACCGCCTACCATGAGCGGATGTCCTCACGGTGGAATCAGCTTGAACGGGGGCAGTCCTCAATGGAAACCAAGCGGAAACACGTCCCCACATGGCTCTATAAATTAGGCGGCAGGCTTGATAAACAGTATGAAGAAATCGTGTCTGCCCTATCCGACATCAACGCCTTTAACGCAGGGAAGAAAAGGGATAAAGCGTTAGATTTACTCTCTGCATGGCTGCCAGACGTGGAGAAATTCTCTAAGGAAATCGGGAAACAGCAGGCGTATATCGACAGTTTGAAAGAGAGAATTGGGCAGGAATCAGACTATGCGGGGCGTATGCGTGATGAAAAGTACGAGCAGGAACTAAAGGTGCAGAAAGCGAATCAGAAGATATTTGAATTGCAGAGAACCAACGAGCAGATGGGGCGGCTGCTGTCAAAAATACCGCCCGAAGTGTTGGAAGAATTGCAGAAAAATCATAGAAGCAGAGCGAAAGAAAGGTAGATATGTGAATGAAGAAACAGGATTTTAAGGTGTTAAAGACCAAAGACTTGTACCCGTTCCCCGACAATCCGTTTCATGTGGCAGAAGATGAAACACTGTCAGAGTTAGCGGAAAGCATCAAGGAATTTGGCATTGTCACGCCGATAATCACACGCCCGAAAGAGGACGGGGACGGTTATGAAGTGATTGCAGGACAGCGGCGTGTCCGTGCTTCTGAACTTGCAGGGATAAATACCGTGCCTGCGTTTGTCCTGCCCTTAGACCGTGACCGAGCCATCATCACCCTTGTAGACAGCAATTTGCAGCGTGAGAATATCCTGCCATCGGAGCGGGCGTTTGCTTACAAGATGAAATCCGAAGCCATGAAGCGGCAGGGTTTCCGCACAGACTTAACCTCGTCACAAGTTGTGACGAAGTTGCGGACGGACGACAAGGTGGCACAGGGCTTCGGCGTGGGCAGGATGACCGTGCAGCGTTTTATCCGCCTGACGGAACTGATACCGCCGATTTTGCAGATGGTGGACGAGGGGAAAATCGCCCTCACGCCTGCGGTGGAACTGTCCTTCTTGAAGAAAGACGAGCAGGAAAACCTCTTTGCCACGATGGAGAGCGAAGAAGCAACGCCCTCACTCTCACAGGCACAGCGGATGAAACAGTTAAGCCAGAGCGGGCGGCTTGACATGGATACGATATTTGCGATTATGACGGAGGAAAAGGGCAACCAGAAAGAAACCTTGAAAATCAACACAAGCAAGCTGAAAAAATACTTTCCGAAGAACACAACGCCGAAGCAGATGGAGGAAACCATCATCAAACTTTTGGAGCGTGAGTTGCAGAGGAAACGCAACCGTGACAGCCGCTAATCTTCTTTTTTCGGGAAGTAAATACAGAGAGTTGAGGTATGGAGAATGAGAGAAATCCAGTATGAAATCGTAAAGGAAATCGCAGTATTGTCTACGGGCGACAGTGGCTACACAAAGGAAATCAATCTCATTTCATGGAATGGGAAAGAGCCGAAGTATGACATCCGCAGCTTTTCCCCGAACCGTGAAAAGTGCGGCAAGGGAATCACGCTGAACGCTGATGAAGCGGCGGCACTCCTTAAAGCATTACAGAAAGAATTAAACAGCGAGGATTAATGGTATCTGATTGGCAGGGCGGGGACATTTCCAAACTCTTCCCTGCCCTGTCTGGAAAGGAAGATTTAAGTATGGGCGAGGATAAGAAAGCAGATAAAAAGAGAAAGCGTATCGTGCCAAAAGCACCAGTGCAGATGATAATCAGCCGTGAATATGTCGGCACACAGACCGTTACAGAAGCGTTTGTCCCGATTATCTCCGAGGATATTCGGAAGAAGATTGCCGAGGGCGACACCTTCGACAATGAGGGGCTGTCCGCTTAGAATGTACGCAATGGGACATGAAAACAGATAGGACAGATACGGAGGTTTTACAGTATGGCAGGAATCAAAGAAGAAAAGAAAATCTATTTAGTCGGCATTTATTGCCGCTTATCTAAAGACGATGGTACGGATAACGAGAGTGCGAGCATTGCGACACAGAAATCCATCCTCACGGATTATGTGAAAAAGCAGGGATGGCACATAGCAAAAACGTATGTGGACGATGGTTATTCTGGTACAAATTTCCAAAGACCAAGTTTCCAGAATATGATAAAAGACATTGAAAGCGGTCTGATAAACTGCGTGATTACGAAAGATTTATCCCGTCTGGGGAGAAACTATCTTGATTGTGGGTTATATCTGGAAGTTTTCTTCCCAGAGCATAACGTGAGGTATATAGCGGTCAATGACGGCGTAGATACCTTGAATAAATCTGCTATGGACATCACGCCTTTCCGCAACATTTTAAACGAAATGTATGCCGCTGACATATCTGTTAAGATAAAATCGGCATATCGGGCGAGGTTTCAACAGGGGAAATTCATGGGAACTACCGCCCCTTATGGCTATATCAAAGACCCTGCCGACCACAACCATCTGCTGATAGATGATAAAGTGGCACATGTTGTAAAAGAGATATTCGACCTTGCATTAAAAGGGAATGGAGTTGCCAAAATTTGCAGACATCTTAATAAACAGCATATCCTACGCCCTGCCGCTTATGCGGCGGAGCGTGGCGAAACAGGCTTTGAACGTCATTTTGAGGGGAACGAGGACAAACGCTATATTTGGAGTGGGAACAGCGTGAGGAGCATTTTAAGAAGCCCGATATATGCGGGAAATCTTGTAGGCTACAAACGGATTGCCGCCAATATGAAAAGCAAGAAACGCCCCTCTAAGCTGCCCGAAGAATGGGAAGTGATACCCAATACCCATGAGGGAATAGTCACGCAGGAGGAATTTGATATTGTCCAACAGCTTATTACAAGTCGTAGGCTTCCACAGAACAAGGGAGGATTTGTAAATATTTTTGCAGGCGTTATCAAGTGTGTGGACTGCGGATGTGCTCTGCGGGCAATGAACGTACACAGGAGGAAACGCCCAGAGATTATCGACTGTGTACAGTATTCATGTAATAATTATGCAAGAAACGGAAGAAGCGAGTGTAGTGCCCACAATATAGAAGCAAGGGATTTATTCAATGCCGTTCTTGCCGACATCAACTGTTTTGCGGATATGGCAGTGAATGATGAAAAGGCGGTCAGGGCCATAGAAAAGCGGCTCACGGAAACAGACCAGAGCAGGGCGAAAGCATTAGAGAAAGAACGTAAGAAGCTGAACAAACGCCTTGCGGAACTGGACAGGCTGTTTTCCTCTCTCTACGAGGATAAGGTCATGGAGCGTATTACCGAGCGGAATTTTGAGATGATGTCGGGGAAATACCAGAAAGAGCAGCTTGAAATTGAAGCAAGGCTGAAAGAGGTGACGGAAACTCTTAATGAAAGCTACGAGAAATCACGGGGAATCCGTGACTTCCTCGCCCTTATCCGAAATTATCAAGGCTTAAAAGAACTGGATGCAACAGTTATAAACGCACTCATAGACAAGATACTTGTTTCGGAGCGTGAGAAGATGGCAGACGGAACAGTGAAGCAGGAAATCAAGATTTACTATAAATTCATCGGCTTTGTCGATGAATTACATATCATACCTACAAAACGGTGGGCAGCAATGCCCGCTAAAAATTGTACGGTGTGCGGCGTTGAATATGTCCCGGGCTCTGGTGCATCAAGGTATTGTCCTGCTTGTGCCAAGAAGATACGGAGGGAGAAATCAAACGAGAGCAAACGCAGGAGCAGAGAACAGAAAAGGATAGCATGTATGAACTGTCCGCAAAAAATGACCGACTGATTTGGAACAGCGTCAAGGGAGGATTGAAAGGCAGGGCAATCTGTTTCCCGAAGTGGAGGTTTACCGCTATGTGACCGAGCAGACCTTTGATGCTTACCTCTATCAGTTGGTAGAAAGCAAGCAGAAATTTATCTCCCAGATAATGACGAGCAAAAGCCCCGTGCGTTCCGCCGAGGATGTGGACGAGGTGGCTCTTTCCTTTGCGGAGGTCAAGATGCTTGCCACAGGCGATGAGCGTTTTAAGGAAAAAATGGACTTGGATATGCAGGTGGCGAAGCTGAAAGTCTTGAAGCAGAGCTATCTTTCCGAGCATTACGACCTTGAGGACAGGATACTCAAATACTTTCCGCAGACCATTAAAGAGTATGAGGAACGCATTGCCGGCTACGAAAGCGACGCCGCCCTTGCCGAACAGCACAAGCCGCAGGGCGAGGATAAGTTCTGTCCCATGACCTTAAAGGGCGTGACCTATAAGGAAAAAGCGGATGCGGGCGAAATGCTCCTTGCGGTCTGTAAGGAAAACCCGCTGTCAAATCCCGTGGAAATCGGCAGCTACCGAGGTTTCAAGATGGAGGTTTATTACGACACCTTCAATACCCATTACTGTCTTAATCTCTGCGGAAAGACAAAGCACAAGGTTGATTTAGGCACGGATGCTCTGGGAAATCTCACCCGTATTGAAAACGAGATTGGGAAAATCCCTGCCAGACTGGAAGCCGCCAAGACCCGAAAGGCGGAAACCTTGGAGCAGCTTGCCAATGCAAAGACCGAGGTATTGAAGCCGTTTGCCTATGAAGATGAGCTGAAAGAAAAGACCGACAGGCTGAACGCCCTCAATATTGAGCTGAATCTGGACGAGAAAGACACCCCTGTTATGGATACCGAGCCAGAGCAGGAAAACGAACCGCCCGAAAAGAAAACACAGAGCTGGGAGCGTTAAATCCCATTTGCACATTTGTATTGCTGAAATCTGGGCAGTATAATAGGTGACGATAAGAAAAATCGGAGGTGAGGAAAATGTCTAATACGTTCAGATTTGAAACTTTTGTAGATGTTCACGGCAATATCTTCAACGAATATCTAAGCTCTGTCGTTGCCAGACTGTCGAAAGAGGACGAGGAATACAAAGCCCTGCAAGAAAAGATTGAGGGCATTTATGAGGAATATCCCAAGGTTTTAGCCGTATTTGACAGCGAAACCGAAAGCGAGCTGACCGAGAAAGAATGTGCGGCTCTCATTGAGGTAATGGAGTTAAAGAATAAACTCACGGACATGGAGATGCAGGCGGTGTACTTCCGTGGCTGCTATGACAGCGTGGGTTATCTCAAAAAGGCAGGGATTTTATAACGGACTGACCGAAGAAAGACGGCGTTGGCGTGAAAGCTGATGCCGTTTTTTACATAGCCGAGAGGTTTTCTTTACCGAAAGCCCCTCGGCTAAATTCATTTCTGGAGGTGATTTTATTTGAATGGGAAGCAACCGCTATGTGCAGTTTGACCCCGCCGTGATTGAACAGGCACGGCAAATCGACCTGCTCTCCTACCTGCAACGGTACGAGCCGAGCAACCTAAAGCGTGTGGCGGGCAATGTCTACTGCACGAGGGAACACGACAGCTTGAAGATTTCCAACGGCAAATGGTACTGGTGGTCAAGGGGCTTCGGCGGCTATTCCGCCCTTGATTATCTGATGAAAGTACGGGAATACAGCTTCGTGGAAGCCGTGCAGACCCTCACGGGGGATATGGGCGACTGGAAGCCGCCGCCCCCTGTCGTAAAGAAAGACGAGCCGAAAGTGCTGCTTTTGCCAGAGAAAAACGCAAACGCAGACCGTGTGACAGAGTACCTTTTCGGGCGTGGCATTGACTATCAGCTCATACAGGACTGTATCGCAGAGGGCATCATCTTTGAGGGCAGGAAGTACCACAACGCTGTTTTTGTCGGCAAGGACAAGAACGGAACGCCAAAGTATGCGGCTCTTAGGAGTACGCTTGGCAGCTCCTTTAAGGGCGACGCATCGGGCAGCGACAAGCGGTATTCGTTCCGACTTCTGGCAAGAGAGCCGACGGACACGGTGCATCTATTTGAAGCAGCCATTGATTTGCTGTCCTATGCCACCTACCTCAAATGCGAGGGAAAGGATTACAGGAAAGAAAACCTGCTCTCTTTGTCGGGCGTGTATCAGCCGAAAAAGGAACTTTCAGAGAGCAAAATCCCCATTGCCCTATCCACTTACCTGCAAGAAAACCCACAGGTTAAGACCGTTATCCTGCACTTGGATAACGACAGGACGGGCAGATTATGCACCGCCGCCCTTAAAGAATTATTGCAGAAAGACTATCAAATCGTTGACACCCCGCCGCCAGTCGGCAAGGATGTCAACGATTTTTTAATGTCCTATCTGGGGCTTGCCAAGCAAAATCCCCACCGTGAAAGGAGGGATGCCCGTTGATTGTGCAGCAGATTTTTAGCAGGAAAGACCATTAAGACCACACCAAATTTAAGAATGAAAGCGAGGATTTTACCCATTGAAACAGTATGATGTAACGCTCACAGGACACTATGAAAAGACCATTTCCGTCTATGCCGACAGCCCCGAACAGGCGGCGGAGAAGCTCAGAATCATCCTCTTTGACACCGACCTTATCGACTTTTCCGATGAGGATTTTGTCTGCGGCGAAGCCGATATTATGGAAGCAGACGAGGACGGAGAAAAGGAAATTGACCCGTCCGATGAGGGTGAGGACGAGTGTCTGAAGCACGAGGATTGTTCGGAATGTCCGTACTTCTGCCCGATGTGCGGAGAATGCCGTCTGGAGGACGAGGACTGAGCAATGTCTTACCAAGCACTGAATTTGGTTATCCATCTTCCGATGGACGCCCAAATTCGCTTGTTAGGGGATGCCCCCTAATACCCCCATAAAAGGATGCCGCCAAGAAAGCGGTCAGAAGAAAGGAGCTTTAAGAATGAGCGAGTTTTTATTCTTTGTCATCGGCACGATGCTCGGCAGCATCATTGGCGTTGTGCTGATGTGCCTAATGCAGATTAACAGGCTCTCCGAGGGAAAGGAGGATGCCGATGCGAAAAAGAAATGTGCAGATACTTTTCCGTCTGAATGAGGAGGAAGCCGCCTACCTTTATGAGCTTGTGGAGAGGTCGGGGCATTCCAAGGAAGCCCTGCTTCGTTCCATGCTGATGGGCTACCGCCTTTGCGAGAAGCCAGACCCAGAATTTTACAAAATCATGCGGGAGCTGTCGGCAATCGGCAACCGCATCAACCAGCTTGCGGCGAAAGCCAACGCTCTTGACTTCGTGGACGCCCCGATGCTCCGTGAGGAAGCCAAGCGGTGGCGGGAGTTCCGTCTGGATGTGAGCAGGAGCTATCTTCTCCCCAGAAAGCAGACGGGCTGATGGCGGTGTGCGAGATATGGGATGTGAAAGGCAGGCTCGACCACCCCATCGACTATGCCGAGAACCCAGAAAAGACCGCCAACCCCAAGTACAGCGAAAGCGATTTACAGGCGATGGTGGATGTCATGGAATACGCCACCAATAAGGACAAGACCGAACAGCGTTTTTTTGTCAGCGGCGTGAACTGCGACCCCGCCACCGCAAGGGATGAAATGATGATTGCCAAACATCAGTGGAACGACACGAGCGAGATTGTCTGCTACCACGGCTTCCAGAGCTTCAAGGCAGGCGAGGTCACGCCAGAGGTTGCCCATGAGGTGGGCGTGAAGTTAGCCGAGAAGATGTGGGGCGGCAGGTTTCAAGTGATTGTCGCCACCCACTTAAATACCGAGTGCCTGCACAACCACTTTGTTGTCAATTCTGTTTCCTTTACGGACGGCAAGCATTACCACGACAACAAGAAAAACCTGCGGCTGCTCCGTAAGCGTTCCGATGAGCTTTGCCGTGAGTATGCGTTATCGGTCATCGAACACCCAAGCGGGAAGAAAAAGCCCTACGCCCTCTACCAAGCGGAAAAGCATGGGCGACCTACGAGGGATACCGTGGCACGGCAGGCGGTGGACGAAGCCATCTCCAAATCCTACACGCTGAAAGACTTTGACCGCCAGTTGTCGGAAATGGGATACCGAGTGAGCTTTGACCCCAACCGCAAATACTGGACGATTATCGGAAAGGGATGGCAAAGACCGAAGCGGCTCTATAAGCTCGGAGAGGATTATACCAACGAGAGGATTGTAGAGCGCATTAAGGAAAATTCCTATGCGGTGAAATTTTCCCGTTTTGCCGAGCAGACAAAGCCCGTCAAGGTCATAAGGGTAAAAGGCTCATTAAAGGATGCCAAGAAAATCGGCGGCTTGCGTGGGCTGTATCTCCACTACTGCTATAAGCTCGGCATCCTGCCAAAGAAAAGGCAACCGAATTATGCACGGCTTCACTATCTCCTAAAGGACGACCTTATGAAGATGGAAGCCATCACACAGGAAACAAGGCTGCTCTGCCACAATCATATTGATACGGCGGAGCAGCTTTGTTCATATAAAGGCTCTCTGGAATCCGAAATCCATGAGCTGACCGAACAGCGCAAGGGGCTTTATTCCCAGAGCCGTAAAGCAGGCGGCGAAGAAAAAGAAGCGGTCAAGGCTCGGCTTTCAGAAATCACGGAGCGTATGAAATTTTTACGGAAGGAGGTCAGATTGTGTGAGGGCATCGAAGCCCGCAGCGATACCCTCAAAGAAAAGTTAAAGGTCATACGGGCAGACGAAAACAAACAGCAAAGAAAGGAGCTGATGAAGGATGAACACAGGCGGCGAAGCGGCGGAGCAAATCGTAAGAATGAGCTTGGAGGGATTTGAGGTCGCTGCCAAAATCACAGGGGCGGGTGCGAAGAATATCGCCATCCTCTTGTATTCCATTCTCAAAGAGGAAAAGAAAACCAAGGGCAAGGCGAGGCTGACTTCCATGCTGCGCTCTGGCAAGGAGCTGAAAGTCTTTACCGTCAAGCGTGGCGATTTGCAGAAATTCACGCAGGAAGCCAAAAAATACGGCGTACTCTACTGCGTCCTCACAGACCGCAAGAACAAAGACCTCAATGCGGAGGTCGATGTGATTGCCAGAGCCGAGGACGCATCGAAAATCAGCCGTATCGTGGAACGCTTCAACCTTGCTTCGGTGGATACCGCATCCATTGTTACCACGGCGGAAAAAAGCAGGGATGCCAAGGACGGACAGCCAGAGCCAGAAATCACAACGCCCGAAAAGGCGGAGAAAGACAAGCTCATGGACGCCCTTATGGGAAAGCCGATGCAGAAAGAGGAAAACGCCCCAAACCCCTCGGTGGCAAAGACGGAAAAATCCCCTCTGTCCGAGCCTACCTCAGAGCAGCCAAAGAAATCCGCAGAGGGGGCTACTATGACTAAGGCGGAGAAACCGTCGGTCAGAGAAGAACTGCGGAAAATCAAGGAGAGCCGAAAGGAGCAGGAAGCCGATGCCCCTGCCGTCGGCAAAGACAAATCTTCCGACAAGGCGAAGAAACCGCCCGCAGGAAAGACGGAGCATAAACAGCCGCCGAAGCGGAAGAAACCGAACAAATCGAAAGGAGCAAGATAAATGAGTATCTATGATGTATTTAACGGCGGCAGCCGCCCCTTTAACAAAGAGGAATGGGCTGCCCAGAAACAGGCGCAGCGGCAGGAAGCCTATGGGCTGATTGACACGACCTGCGAAAAGATGCTGACGGACGGCGATGCGTTTCGCCAGTACCTTGATGTGCAGGGGCGTTGTTGACCGCTACTCTGTCAACAACGCCATCTTAGTGTCGGCACAGATGCCCGAAGCGGCGCAGCTTAAAGAACGGGCGGCTTGGAAGCAGAGCCGTGTCTATGTGAACAAGGACGCACAGAAAGTCGTTATCCTTGAGCCTGGCAAGGAATACACCCGTGATGATGGCACAAAGGCTGTCGGGTATAACGCCAAAGAGGTTTTTGATGTTTCCGAAACTTCTGCAAAGGACAGGCAGCAGCCGCAGGAGAAGAAATCTATCCGTGAGCTTGTGTCGGCAATGATTGACGCAAGCCCTGTCGGTTTTCAGCCCGTGGAGGAGCTTGAAGTGCCTGTGTTCTATGACAGCTCGCAGCAGACCATTTTTATCAAGACGGGGCTTTCCGAGGAACAGCTCTTTGTGAGCATGTCAAAGGAGGTTGCGGCGGCGGTCTTTGACTTCAAGCATAACGAGAGCCGTGACGCTTCCGATTTCAAATCGTTCTGCGTTGCCTATATGGTAAGCTCCCGTTATGGCGTGGACACCAGAGGCTTCAACTTCGGCAAGCTTCCCAAAGAGTATGAGGGGATGGATACGCAGGCGTTCAAGGGCGAGCTTGGCTCGATGCGTGATGTCCTTGGGGAAATCCAGAGCGATATGTATAAGAGCATGGAGAAGAACAAGCCGCCGAAGTCTAAGGAGCAGGAACGCTAACAGGAGGTACAGCCTATGAAAGAAGAACGCTACCATCTGGCTATGGATAAGTATGATAAGAACATTATGCTCAACGCACTGAACACGCTGCGTACCGAGCAGGTACGGGAGGAACGCCCCACCGACCCCGTTGACGAGCTGATTATCAGAGTATCCAAAGCCCCGACCAGAAAAGTAAAAGTCGCCCCGTGCAGGTGCAATGAGGAACGATGAGAACAAGACGAGCCTAATCCTTGCCGTATGCGGCATCGTACCCGTTGTGTGGCTTGCCCTGCTGACAGCACCTTATGTCAGCGGCGGCATCGTGGAGATAATCGGCGGTCTATCCGCAGCAATCAATCAGCCGTTTTCCATAACGGTGTGTGAGGACAGTTTAAGGACTGTCCTTATTTTTTTGCTTGCCTATGCTATGGGCATCGGCATTTATCTCTCCACACGCAGGAACTACCGCAGGCGGGAGGAACACGGCTCTGCCAAATGGGGCAATGCAGGTACGCTCAATAAAAAGTACCGAGAGAAAGACCCGACCCAGAATAAGCTGTTGACCCAGAATGTCCGTATCGGGCTGAACGGCAAGAAGCACAGGAGAAATCTGAATATCCTTGTGTGCGGGGGAAGCGGGGCAGGAAAAACTCGCTTCTTCTGCAAGCCCAACGCCATGCAGTGCAACACCTC
This sequence comes from Lactococcus muris, assembly GCF_042849115.1. Lineage (NCBI taxonomy): Bacteria > Bacillati > Bacillota > Bacilli > Lactobacillales > Streptococcaceae > Lactococcus > Lactococcus muris. Next base: position 160,460 of record NZ_BAAFQO010000002.1, read on the forward strand.
AATGGTGATTTTAGACCCAAAGGGGGAAATCGTGCGGGATGTGGGCGGTCTGTTGGAGAAGAAAGGCTATGAGGTGCGAGTGCTTGATTTAATCAATATGCACAAGAGCCATTGCTACAACCCTTTTGTGTATTTAAGGAACGACAACGATGTGCAGCGGCTTGTAACCAATCTCTTTAAGGCAACCACGCCGAAAGGAAGCCAGTCGCAAGACCCGTTCTGGGATACGGCGGCGAGTATGCTGCTCCTGTCTTTGGTGTTCTATCTGAAATACGAAGCACCGCCAGACGAGCAGAATTTCCCGATGGTGATGGAGCTTTTACGGGCAGGCGAGGTACGGGAGGACGACGACAGCTATGTAAGCCCGTTAGACGAGCTGTTTGACCGTCTGGAGATGGTAAACCCAGAGCATATCGCCCTCAAGTATTACCGTGATTACCATTCTGGCTCTGCCAAGACCCTAAAGAGCATCCAGATAACACTTGCCGCACGGCTTGAAAAATTCAATCTGGAGAGCCTTGCGTCCTTGACCGCAACGGACGAGCTTGATTTGCCCTCTCTGGGGGAAAAGAAAGTCGCCCTGTTTGCCTTGATACCAGACAACGACACGAGCTTTAACTTCCTTGTCAGCATCCTTTATACGCAGCTATTCCAACAGCTTTTCTACCTTGCCGACCATAAGTACGGCGGGAGCCTGCCCGTCCATTGCCATTTCATAATGGACGAATTTGCGAATGTTTCGCTGCCCGATGATTTTGACAAGATTTTGAGCGTCATGCGTTCCAGAGGTGTATCCGTCTCGATTATCCTGCAAAATCTGGCACAGCTCAAAGCCCTCTTTGAAAAGCAATGGGAAAGCATCTGCGGCAACTGCGATGAATTTCTCTATCTGGGCGGCAACGAGCAGAGTACCCACAAGTATGTGTCGGAGCTTTTAGGCAAGGAAACCATTGACACGAACACTTATGGGAAAAGCTCTGGACGCAGCGGGAACTATTCCACCAACTACCAGATTTCGGGGCGTGAGCTTTTAACGCCCGATGAAGTGCGTATGCTTGACAACCGCTACGCACTTCTTTTTGTGCGTGGGGAACGCCCCGTCATGGACTTTAAGTATGACATCTTGAAGCACCCCAATGTGAAACTGACAACCGACGGAGGACAGCCGCCCTATCTCCACGGCGAGCCGACGCAGGCTGTCGCAACCCTTGTGTTTGACAGCGACATTCCAGAAAACGCCGTGAGCGTGAAGGCTGTCAGCACTTCCTATGAGCTTCTGTCCGAGGAGGACTTGGAAGAACTATTCAATTTATAAGGAGGATTTATCTATGCGAATTTTCAACAAAAAGGACACCCAGAAGAAAGAAACCACGAAGCTGCCCATGACGGGTAAGGTCAGAACGGGCTTCCGCCGCTACTGCGTGGCGGTGCTTGCCCTCACGATGGTGCTTGGCACTTCCATGACCGCCTTTGCCGCCAACGACCCGATACAGGTAGTCAACAACCTCTCTGATTTTATTTTCGGTCTGGTAAGGGCTGTCGGCATGATTATGCTCGGCTTCGGCATCGTGCAGATTGGCTTGTCGCTGAAATCCCACGACCCTTCCCAGAGGGCGAACGGCTTTCTGACCCTTGCAGGCGGCGTTGTCATTACCTTTGCAAAGGAGATTCTGACCCTAATCACAGGCTGATTGGGAAGCGGCAGACAAAATAACCCAAAGACACAAGACAGGGCTTACGGGGCAGATCCGCTTCGCGGATTGCCCCATAAGCCGATTTTTAACAAGGAGGTGGTCGAATGTCTGATAACTGGGTAGTTCAGAACTTGGAGAACGCCCTAAATACTTGGAATGAGAAGTTAGCCGAGATATGGCAGCTCATTACCCAATCCCCAGAGAATTTCAAGGGCGGAGCGATATGGAAAGCCATTGTTGACATCCACGGTGCGGTGCAGGCTATCGGGCTTGCTCTGCTCGTCCTTTTCTTTGTGGTAGGCGTGATGCGTACCTGCGGCAACTTTGCAGAGGTGAAGCGTCCAGAGCAGGCGTTGAAGCTGTTTATCCGCTTCGCCCTTGCCAAAGGTGCAGTGACCTATGGCTTGGAGCTGATGATGGCTCTGTTTAAGATTGTGCAGGGTGTCATATCCACGATTATGAATGCCGCAGGCTTCGGGGCGGCACAGCAGACGGTATTGCCGCAGGAGATTGTGACAGCCGTGGAGGACTGCGGCTTTTTCGAGAGCATCCCCCTATGGGCGGTGACGCTTATCGGCGGGCTGTTTATTACGGTGCTGTCGTTCATTATGATTATGTCGGTGTACGGCAGGTTTTTCAAGCTGTATATTTACACCGCCATCGCTCCCGTTCCCCTGTCCTCGTTTGCGGGAGAGCCGAGCCAGAGCGTCGGCAGGAGCTTTATCAAAAGCTATGCCGCCGTGTGCCTTGAGGGGGCTGTCATCGTGCTTGCGTGTATTATCTTCTCCCTGTTTGCTTCTTCCCCGCCCGTGGTCAATCCCGATGCGGCGGCGGTCACAATGGTATGGAGCTATATCGGGGAGCTTGTATTCAATATGCTCGTCTTAGTCGGTGCGGTCAAGATGGCAGACCGTGTTGTCAGGGAAATGATGGGCTTGTAAAGGAGGAACAATGGAACGGTTTTATATTTTCAAGGACGGGATGCAGCAAGGTAGCACCGCCACAAAGGAAAGTGCGGTTGACCTTATCCGCCAGTACCAGAAGCAGGAAACACACCCGTTTCTGTGGGCGGAGTTCAGCATTATCAAGGGGGAGGAAGAATTTATCCCCTACCCATCCCAGAAGAAAGCACCAAGAAGAAAGAACGGAATGGAACGGTAAGGAGGTTGGCGATGTACGATTTTGAAGCGGAATACCGCAGGATATTTGAAACGCCCCTTGAGGAAATCAAAGAGGATATTTTCTTTCGGGCAGACAATTTCCAGAATGAAAAGTGGTACGGTGATTTGCAGATGTATCGGGCAATCGGTGTCTGCAAGCCAGACAGGGAAAGCGTGTCCGACCTGCAAAAAGCACTAAAGGTCATGGGCTATCCCACGCAGGCAAAAGAGCGTGACGGTCAGCTCTACCTTGTGCCGCAGAGGGAAACACAGAAACAGCCCCCTGCCCGTAAAAATGAGGACAGGGAGCGATAAGGAGGTGAAAACGATTGGAAGTCAAGATAAATAAGGAAATCCGCAACTACACGGAGAGTATGTTTTTCGGGTTGTCTATGCGGCAGTTCGTTTTTTCTGTCCTTGCCTGCGGCGTGGCGGTGGGCTTATATTTCATGCTCCGCCCGAAGTTCGGCACGGAAACCCTCAGTTGGATGTGTATTCTGGGGGCTTCCCCTTTTGCCATGATGGGCTTTGTGAAGTACAACGGCATGACGGCGGAGCAGTTTGTCTGGGCGTGGATAAAATCAGAGTTCTTAATGCCAAAGAAGATTTTGTTTTCCCCAGACAATCTCTACTACGAAGCCATGAAATCGACCCTTGAAGCCCACGAAAAGGGCTTGCCCGCCGTCCAGAAGAAGCAGAAGCAAATAGCGGTAAAAGAAAAGGCGAAGAAACCGAAACATTTCAAGAAATCAAAAAAGCGTAAGGAGGTAAGCCATGATAAAGACGCTTAGAAACCTGTTTAAGCAGGATAAGGAAAAATTTATCGTGCCGAAATCGGTGCAGGCGGTCATCCCGCTGAAAACCATGTGGGAGGACGGCATTTTCCTTGTCGGGAAGAACAAATATGCAAAGACCTTTCAGTTTGAGGACATCAACTATGCCGTGGCGAGCCGTGAGGACAAGGAAGCCATGTTCCTTGAATACTCGGAGCTTCTTAATGCCCTCGACAGCGGGGCGACCACGAAAATCACCATCAACAACCGCCGCTTGAACAAAGCGGATTTTGAGCAGACCATCCTTATCCCTATGGCGGAGGACGGACTGGATAAATACCGCAAGGAATACAACAGGATGCTGCTTGACAAGGCGACGGGGGCTAATTCCATCGTGCAGGACAAGTATGTGACAATTTCCGTCTGCAAGAAGAACATCGAAGAAGCGAGGAACTATTTTGCCCGTGTAGGTGCTGACCTTATCGGGCATTTCAACCGTCTTGGCTCAAAGTGTACGGAACTGGATGCCAATGACAGGCTGCGTATCTTCCATGACTTCTACCGCACGGGCGAGGAAACGGCGTTTTCCTTCGACCTCTCCCAGACCATGCGGAAAGGTCACGACTTTAAGGACTATATCTGCCCCGACTCCTTTGAGTTTGAAAAGGATTATTTCAAGATGGGCAATCGGTACGGGCGTGTGATTTTCCTCAGAGAGTACGCCGCCTATATCAAGGACAGCATGGTGGCGGAGCTTTGCGAATTAAACCGTAACATGATGCTCTCCGTGGATGTCGTACCCGTTCCTACGGACGAAGCCGTAAGGGAGGTGGAAAACCGTCTTTTGGGCGTGGAAACCAATATCACGAACTGGCAGAGGAAGCAGAACCAGAACAACAACTTTTCCGCCGTTATCCCCTACGACTTGGAGCAGCAGCGAAAGGAAAGCAAGGAATTTCTGGACGATTTGACGACCCGTGACCAGAGGATGATGTTCGCCGTCCTCACAATGGTGCATACGGCTGATACCAAAGAGCAGCTTGACAATGACACGGAAGCCCTGCTCACGACAGCCAGAAAGCATCTCTGCCAGTTTGCCGTGCTGAAATATCAGCAGATGGACGGTCTGAATACCGCCCTGCCCTTCGGCGTGAGGAAGATTGATGCTCTGCGTACCCTTACCACGGAGAGCCTTGCGGTGTTTATCCCGTTCCGAGTGCAGGAAATCTACCATAAGGACGGCGTATATTACGGGCAGAATGTTATCAGCAAAAATATGATTGTCGCCAACCGCCGCCACCTGCTCAATGGCAATTCCTTTATCCTCGGCGTGTCTGGTGCGGGCAAGTCCTTTACGGCGAAAGAGGAAATGACGAGCATCATCCTCACCGACCCTAACGCCGATGTGATTATCATAGACCCAGAGCGTGAGTATTCGCCTTTGGTAAAGGCAATGCAGGGCGAGGTCATTCACATTTCTGCTACAAGCGAGAACCACATCAACGCTATGGATATGAACTCTGATTACGGCGACGGTGCAAACCCCATCATCTTAAAATCAGAGTTCATTTTGTCTTTGTGCGAGCAGCTCATCGGTGGTGCGAGCCTTGGGGCAAAGCAGAAATCCATCATAGACCGCTGTACGGCAAGCGTGTACCGCTACTATCAGCAGGGCAACTATATGGGAACGCCGCCGACCTTGCAGGACTTCCGTGAGGAACTTCTGAAACAGGATGAGCCAGAAGCACAGGAAATCGCCCTTGCGATTGAGCTTTTCACGGACGGCTCCCTCAACACCTTTGCCAAGCACACGAATGTGGATACCAAGAGCCGCCTTATCTGCTATGACATTCTGGATTTGGGCAAGCAGTTACAGCCTATCGGTATGCTTGTGGTGCTTGACAGCATCTTAAACCGCATCACCCAGAACAGGGCGAAAGGCAGGAACACCTTTATTTTCATTGACGAGATTTACCTGCTCTTTCAGCATGAATACTCGGCAAACTTCCTCTTTACCCTCTGGAAGCGTGTGCGTAAGTACGGGGCGTACTGTACGGGCATTACCCAGAATGTGGACGACCTGTTACAGAGCCACACGGCAAGGACAATGCTTGCAAACTCCGAGTTTATCATCATGTTAAACCAAGCGTCCACGGACAGGATTGAGCTTGCCAAGCTCCTTAATATCTCCGATTTGCAGATGAGCTATATCACCAATGTCGGTGCAGGTCAAGGGTTACTCAAAGTGGGCAGCTCCCTTGTGCCGTTCGTTAATAAGTTCCCACGCAATACGGAGCTGTATAAGCTGATGACGACAAAATTTGGTGAGGTCTAAGAGAGGGGGATTTTTATGTCAGAGATAAGGTTTCGCAATAAAGCCCACCGTGATTTCTTTCTGGAAAATATGATGAAATGCAGGGTAAACGATTGTTACCACAGGGCGTTTTTCTATGTGATGGGGATTGCGGAGGAAACAAGGAACAACATCCATGCCATGTTCGATTTCAAGACGGACTGCATTGAGCCAGAAGGGATGCACGGCGGATGGCAGACAAGCGGCACGGTCAAGGTCTGCCACCTTGCTTTTAACCTCTGGAACGGTTACGCCGAGGACGGGCGTGAGAGGTATTTCACCCCAGAGGAATTGTTCTGCTGCGAGTTCGCCCCCTACTTTATGGAGGGCATCAAGGTGAGGTATCCCGAATATTGCAGGGATTTACCCACGCCCAAGCAGCACACCGATAATGTAAGGTAGACCAAGAAAGGAAAAGAAAGCCTATGAAAGAATATCTGAAAAAATACCAGTCTGTTATCTGTATCGTTGCCGTCGTCTGCCTTTTAGGTGCGGCGGCTTTTTGTGGCTGGCATATCTGCCACCACTATGCACAGGTGGATGAGCAGACCGAAGCCTTTGCGGAGATTGCCAAGGTTGTGGAGAACGCCCCTGCGGAGGAAGAAACGCCAGAGGATACGCCCGTCAGCGAGGGCGAGGACATTCTGGCGAAATATAAGGAGCTGTATTTGCAGAATGAGGATATGGCAGGTTGGATTTCCATTGACGGCACGACCATCAATTACCCCGTCATGCAGACGAAGAACAATCCGAATTTCTATCTGAAGCACAACTTTGAAAAGGAATACAGCGATTTGGGAGTGCCGTATATCCAAGAGGACTGCGACCTTGCCGCAAGCGACAATCTCATTATTTACGGACACCACATCAAGGGCGGCAGGATGTTCGGGGCGTTGGAGGATTACAAATCCAAGAGCTTTTATGAAAAGCACAAGACCATCCAGTTTGACACCCTCACGGAAGCTGCAGAATATGAAATCATCGCCGTATTTAAGACCGTGGCGTACAGTGCGGAGGGCTACCGCTATTATGATTTTGTGGATGCGGAGAATGAGGAAGAATTTAACGCCTATGTGGAAAAATGCAAGGAGCTTGCACTATATGATACGGGCGTAACTGCTGAATACGGCGATAAGCTCATTACCCTCTCCACCTGCGAATATTCCGCACAGAACGGCAGGCTTGTCGTGGTGGCGAAAAAGACAGACTGAAATGACCGCAAATCCTCTGGGAAAGGAGGTTTTGTATGGCTGATATAAAGACCAGAGATGCGGTCAAGGGTACGATAAAGACCATAGACAAAGCCGCCATAGCCAGTGAGCGTATGAAATCCGCTTATGCCAAGACAAAGGACAAGGCGGAGCAGGGATATTATGCGGAGGAAAACTCTGCCACCGAGTATGCGGCAGATAAAATCTCCCATACCGCAGACCGTGTAAAGGACGAGGGCATCCACCAATTCAATAAGCGGGGGCAGAAATCCGTCCAGACCACGAAAGAAAATATCGTCAAGGCAAAGGATAAGGTTGCCGAGTTTAAGACCAGACGGGCAATGAAAGCCGCCGAGCAGAAAAAAGCACAGGCTGCTGCAGAACGGAACGGCTCACAGCTCCGCTACGGAACTGTGAGCCGTTCTCCTGCCCCTGATGCTCCCGCAAGTGCAGAAAGCCAGTTGATAAAGACCCGTCAGCAGGGGAAAAAGACCATCAAGACCACCGCCCAAAATGCGGAAAAGACCGTGAAATCTGCGGCAAAAGGCACGGTCAAGACAGCGGAAAAAGGCGTAAAGACCGCACAGGCAACCTCTAAGACGGCGATTAAGACCACCGAGCAGACCGTCAAGGCGGCACAGAAAACGGCGAAAGCGTCTGCCAAAGCCGCCCAGAAAGCGGCACAGGCAGCGAAAGCAACCGCAAAGGCGACAGCCGAAGCGACAAAAGCGACAGTGAAGGCTGCCATTGCCGCAGTCAAGGCGATTATCGCAGGCACAAAGGCGTTGATTTCCGCCCTAATCGCAGGCGGTTGGATTGCCGTCGTGATTATCTTGATTGTTGTCCTGCTCGGATGTGCCGTGTCCTTATTTGGGGGCGGAAGCGAAAGCACTTCCTATACCCCCGTCAGTGCGGAGGTGGAAGCCCACACGCCGTTGATACAGAAGTATGCCAAGCAGTACGGCATCCCCGAATATGTGGAGCTTATCAAGGCGGTGATGATGCAGGAAAGCGGCGGGCGTGGGCTTGACCCCATGCAGGCGGCGGAGGGCAGCTTTAACACAAGGTATCCCCATGAGCCGAACGGGATACAAGACCCAGAGTATTCTATCCAGTGCGGCGTACAGGAGCTGAAAGCCGCCCTTATCTCTGCCGAGGTGGAAAACCCGATTGACATGGAGCGTATCAAGCTCGCCTTGCAGGGCTATAACTTCGGCAACGGGTATATCTCATGGGCAAAAACCAACTACGGCGGCTATTCCTACGCCAATGCGGTAGAGTTTTCCACCATGCAGGCACAGCGGTTAGGGTGGGAAAAGTACGGCGATACGCAGTACCCCGCCCATGTGTTACGCTATTACCCATACGGACGGGCGTTCACAAGCGGTGGCAACCAAGCCATTGTAGAAGTTGCCTTGACACAGCTCGGCAATGAGGGCGGTCAGCCTTATTGGAGTTGGTACGGCTTTGACGGGCGTGTGGAATGGTGTGCCTGCTTCGTGTCGTGGTGTGCCGACCAGTGCGGCTATCTGGACAGCGGCATTGTGCCGAAATTCTCCCTCTGCTCGGACGGTGTGGATTGGTTTAAGGGCAACGGACAATGGCAGGGAAAGGATTATGAGCCGAAAGCAGGCGACATTATCTTTTTCGACTGGAGCAACGACGGACAGGACGGAGATTCTGACCATGTGGGTATCGTAGAGAAATGTGAGAACGGCGTTGTTTACACCGTAGAGGGTAACTCTGGCGATGCCTGCCGACAGAACAGCTACCCCGTAGGGTATTATGAAATCCTTGGATATGGCTGTCCGAGATATTAGAAAAAGGGCGAAAGAAAAACCAGAGGTCAATCCTCTGGCTGCTCTTTTGCCTTACATAGTCCGTTTATCGTTGCTTCTATGACGGAAAGCTCTTTATCATTTAATCTGTTGAGCTGTGCGTCTAAGCGTCTGCGGGCAGAACTTTTTTTGACTTCCTTATTTGGGAATATGTACTCGTCAACCGACACATCGAACATCGTAATAAGTTGGATAAACAGCTCGATGCTTGGATACTGCCCCTCGTTTTCGATAGATTGAATGTGTCTGGGAGCATAGCCGATTATCCCAGAAAGCTGCTCCCTTGTTATTCCTCTGGCTTCACGGGCTTTTTTAATTGCTTGTCCTATCGGAGTAAAATCAAAGTCAAAATGATTGTTCCTTTCGTCCATAAGCTCACCACCTATACTCTGAAAATTTTACCCTTATATTTTACAGAGATGTGGCTTCCAGTTAAACGATGTGAAATCTCTTGTAATAGGATATGAAATCTCTTGTAGTAAGAAGTTAAATACCCAAATAGAAAAATCTTCTTTTAAATTATGATAAGTATGTGAATATTGAGGGCAAAAGCTTGATTTATTGTCTGTTACTTGCTATAATGACTATGGAAACAAATTCAGTCAAAAGAGGTGAACCTATTGCCAAAGAGTTATTCTGAACAAGAAAAAGAATACATAAAAAAACGGCTGAAAGAGGAAGCTGCAAAGTGTCTTGCCCAATATGGAGTACGTCACACAACCGTTGATGAAATCGTACAACGGGTAAATATACCAAAAGGAACATTCTACCTGTTTTATAAATCAAAAGAGCTGTTATTGTTTCAAGTCATTTTAGAAGAACATGAAATGATTGAGCAGAAAGTATATCGGGCTGTAAACGAAATGAAACAGGATGGAGATATTGTCGAGCAGCTAACAAGGATTGTTTGCGATTTTTACATTTTAGCTTCCAAGTCACCAATTTTGAAAATGATAAGTACGAAGGAAGTTGAGATACTGGCAAGGAAACTTCCGCCAGAGGTTTTGAACGAACATTTGGAGCATGACAGTTCTGCTGTAGAGAAAGTTTTCTCTGTACTACCTATTAGGGATGGGGCAGATAAAGACACTTTTAGCGCTGCTTTCCGTGCAATTTATCTTGCTACGTTGCATGAGGAGGAAATTGGAGAAAAATATTTTGAAGATGTCCTCTATCTCTTGATAAAAGGTTTAGTAAATCAAATTTTTTAATAATTGGCTGTAGTTTTTATGGCTACAGCCATATAACAACGTTCGAATTGACTATTAAGAAATATTGGTCAAATAGTATAAATGGAGAAAAGAAAAATGAGGAAGATAGCATTTTATGAACCGTGGTTTTTCCTGTTATTTGGTGTTTTTCATTTACACAGGATTTGGGGAATGATTGACAGGAAGTCTTATGCAGATTTCTGGATTGGGATATTGGAAAGCAGGAATGCTTTTTATTATGGACTTATGATTGTTTTAGCTATGCTTTGTTTTTTAGGGATTATCAGCTTTTTTAAGAATATCCATCACAACTATTGGTGGCGATGGATATATATTGCGGGAGGAAGTTATCTCTTATTTGACCTGTTTGCCATATGTGTGAGGTTAAAATTTTGGAATGAACTTCTGCTATGGATGTATGATACAACATCTCCATATTGGAATACGATTTGGCTAATGTTTATCCTACTGGGAGGATTTGTATTTTGTTTAGGCATCAAATTATTCATTGAGTATCAGAGTGAGAAATAAGGCAGGTGTTTATGATGAAGCAAGAATGGATTTTATGTCCCGTTTGTGGCAATAAGACCCGTGACAGGATTAGGGAAGATACCGTTTTGAGGAACTATCCTCTTTATTGTCCTAAATGCAAACACGAGAGTTTGGTTGAAGCGGAGGGATTGAAGATAAATGTTGTTATGATGTCTGATAAACTATCTAATTTGCATTGACAGGAGGAAGAAAATGAAATCTATTTATCGAAACGAGCAATCTAAAAAGACAGTCTGGAAGTTGTACGACAGACAGATGGAGGATTTGAAAATTCCATATACGGACTTATTTATTGATACTTCCTTTGGAAAAACACATTTAATTGAATGCGGCAATTTGAGAGGAGAACCTCTGCTGGTCTTTCACGGGGGCAATTCGACAACCGCATATAATCTGAAAGATTGCAGGTTTTTACTGGACGACTTTCACATATATGCTGTTGATACAATCGGACATCCCGGCAAAAGTGCAGAGGTTCCCTTATCGCCACGAAATCAAGATTATGGGAAATGGGCGGTTGATGTAATAAAAGGCTTAGGATTTCATGAAATGGCTTGTTTCGGTGGCTCATTTGGGGCAGGAATATTGGTAAAAGCTATGTGTGTTGCTCCAGAGGTCATTAAACGCAGTGTATTGATTGTGCCGTCTGCCATTCAGAATGCCCCTACATACAAAAGCATAAATATGGCATTTCCAATGCTCATGTACTGGCTCACACACAAAGAAAAATGGTTTATTAAATGCATTCTCCCGATAGCAATAACAGAAAGTAATATCACAGGGGATTTTTTAGCAACTGCCCGTTGTAGTATTGATAATGTAAAGATAAAATCTGTTATGCCCCAAAATGAAAGCTGTGAAAATCTTAGTAAATATCAAAATCCTGTTTTAGTTATGGCAGCAGAGAAAGATTGCTTATTTCCTGCTAAGGGTGTGTTACTTAAAGCAAAAAAGGTATGGACACAAAGCGAAAGATATTTGTTAAGGGATAGAGGTCATATAAATGAATTGACATATGAAGAGAAGAAAATGATTATAGATTTTTTGATTGGGTAAGTACAGAATAGTTTAGTCATCAAAGAGCCAGACGCTTTAGACGCAGAGCCGATGAACTTGTAAGCAGTCACAGACCATCGGTTTTTAAGTTATAAATAATTCACTTTCGTATTGACTTTGAGATGCCTGTGTGATATATTTATAACACGCAAGAGTTACAAATATATCACACGGAGGTTTTATTTATGAAATCAAAAGTCTCATTGAAAGAATTAGTAGGAACTAAAATTGTTTATGCCCTTCTTCTTGTTTGCTATTATTGGATGTGGGCAAGACGTGACTGGCATGATTACTATATGTCTATTCAATATGCTGTCGCAGGGTTTACTTTTTTGTTTTTCTTAATTCAAATAGACCGTATTCGTAAGTATAGCAAAGAAACAAAGGATGAATTGGCTGTTCAGAATTTACGGCGAGTCGATTCCATATGTCTCAAAATACTGATAGTTGCCATTATCATAATCGCCTTTGCAGGCGCATTGACCCTTTTAGACGGAATAATGGCAGGATATGCACTTGTTGGAATGATACTTGTTTTAGCGATTATTCGATTTGTTGTTTTTTGCATTATGGATAGCAAGGGGGTCTAAGGATGGCTCTCAAAACAAAAATCAAGGAGTATCGTGAAATGGCAGGACTGAAACAGGCTGATTTGGCAGAATTAGTACATTCAAGGCGTGAAACAATCGTTCACTTGGAAAACGGACGATATAATCCATCGTTAAAATTAGCAATGGACATAGCCAAAGTCTTTTCGGTATCTGTTGAGGAATTGTTTGAGTTTACGGAAGATGAAGAAAAGTAAAGGGAGAACCAGAAATCCTCATAATAGGCTATAAAATCAATGATGCAACCTGTAGTTTACATTTAGAACCTCGATGATGGTGGTCTTTCAAGCATCAAACAGGTATGATTAACACGAACAAAAAGTTCAGATTGGAGGACGCACTATGACATTAGGCGATAAATTATCAAAACTACGAAAAGAAAACAATTACACGCAGGAGCAGCTTGCTGATGTTCTCGGAGTATCCAGACAGGCAATCAGCAAATGGGAAAGCAATATTACATATCCCGAAACTGACAAACTGATACGGATAAGTGAGTTGTTTGATTGCTCGTTGGATTATCTGCTTAAAGGCGCAGAAGAAACAGACTGTAACAATCAATCCAATTCCAATGAGGAAATCCTGTTTTTCAGAAAGCGTCTGCGTGAGAGAAAAAGTGAAAAAACAATATTGGGTATGCCCCTATGGCATATTGGTAGAAACGCAAGGGGCTTTGTTGCCGTGGGCTTAAATGCCCGTGGTGTGATTGCAGTTGGATTAAAAGCAAAAGGAATTGTTTCCCTCGGTATGCTATCCATAGGCGTGTTATCGCTCGGTATGCTTTCAATCGGTATGCTTTCAATCGGTATGTATGCTCTCGGACTTTTATCCGCAGGATGTTTTTCCATTGGCGTATTTGCGACCGGTGCAATCAGCTTGGGTATCATTTCCCTCGGTGCAATCGCAATCGGCGATTTTTCCGTGGGAGCGTTATCCATCGGAAAATATTTTGCCCTTGGTGACAATGCCAGAGCAATGATTGCTTTAGGAGATACGGAAGCCACAGGAAATGTATTCCAAAAAATTGGAGAACTTTCGGAACAGGACATTATTGCCATAAAGCAATCACTTGATACGGTTGTTCCTGCCTATCTCTCGTGGGCAAAAGAAATAATCAAGCTGTTTCTATAAGGTTTGAAGTGCTGTCAAATACTTTTGACACTGTGTTTTCAGCGAAGTAAAACAGGTTTGATAGACAGAAAAAGAAAAAGTGATTATTCTCAAAGCAGGTCAAGAGAACAAATCACTTGCGAAGGAGGAAATTTTAATGTATTTAAGGTTAAACAGGGAATGCTTGTATAGCTATCTTTTTATTGCTGTAGGTTATTTACTATAAATTCCCGTTTATCGGGCAGAACAACATATCATTATAGAGCCAGACGCTAAGACGCAGAGCCGATGAACTTGTGAAATGAAATCACAGTTTGTCGGCTCTGTTTTTATATAACCATAGGTAGGATAAGCCCACCGAATAAAAAAAACGATGTTCGGGTGGGTTGATTTGCTATGCTTGAATTACCCTCTGACTTCGCTTTTGAAGTTTGGAGGGATTTCTTTTGCCTGCAAGCAGCAGCTTCTACTTACATATACCAACATACCGAGGATGGGCGAATAACCTGTTAAAAAAATCCTCATAACCGCATGGGGGCTTTGCACCTCAAAAGTAGAAGCCAAATCTCTACACAATAGAAATAAACTTTCCTTAAACCGTAAAGGTGTGACAGCCTTTGCGGTTTTTCTTTTGTCGTTTTTTGTAAGAACACGCCGCAGGGCTGTTTCTGGTGTTGGCTGTCGCTCTCCACCTGCCAATCTGGATTTTCAAAAAAATTCAGATTGGAGGTAACAGGAATGTCATTCAATTATGGCAGAGAAGAAAAGAAATGGCGGCTCTGGAAAGAAGCCGAAGAAAAGCAGTTACGGAGCTTGGGTGTTAGCGAGGACACCATCGAACAGCTCCATACCCATGATTGGTCGGTCTTTAATTCTGACAGGCGGTATTACCGCAGATTGCAGGATGCAGGTACATACCTTGAGGAATTTGCCGAAGAAACAGCACAGCCCGAAGTGAAAACCGTTGAGGATTTTTTAGACAGCATCGAAAATCAGCAGCTCTATCAAATCCTTATTATGGTGGACAGGCTTACCCTGCAAATCGTTGTGATGAAGGTACAGGGCTATTCTACCCGTGAAATTGCATCACAGCTCAACACTACCGAAAAGGCAGTTTACAGAAGAATGGACAGGCTCAAAGAAAAATTGAAAAAATTTTTTGAGTAGAGGGGAAAATCAAGGATTTTCAAGGACTATGGGGTGTAAGGCAAAAAGCCTTCGCCCCATTTTCCTTTGTGTGGCGAAAACGGGGACAGTTCCTTGACAACCGAATAATCATTCGTCAGATACTTCCTCTTTGTGATAGTGATGAGCATAAGCGTGTGCAGCGGTACGCCATGACCTGCCGATAAGCAGAATAGCGATGAAAGGTGGTGAGCGGTCAAATACCGACTCAAAATATCGGGCGGCTCCCGATTTCGCCATGACCCACAAAGAGAACAATGGTACTCCCGTCCAGTCACAGCCCGAACGGTATCCAACCCGTCGCAGGCAATGAGGGCGGCTCTGTCAGACCGACAGTTGGGGTGGAACTCCCGTGGCGTCAGTTCGCTGCTGACCGTTTGGCGACTTCCCTGCGTCAAAGGACGCATTGCATTTCGGGGTGTCGAGGACAAATTGAGATGCTCCTATCATAAAGCCAGATATAAGGCGGTCATAAGAACAGAGATTTTGTTAATGCTCTCCCGACCTTAAATACTTCCTTGTGTTTGGCTGCTACATAGGCAGGAAGCCCCTGCCTAAATCCAGATAGGAGGTTTAACACATAATGGAAAGGACTATCAAGCGTGGGGACATCTTCTACGCAGACTTAAATCCCGTTGTCGGCTCGGAGCAAGGCGGTACAAGACCTGTACTTATCATTTCTAATGATATAGGAAACAGGCATAGCCCTACGGTAATCGTGGCTGCTATTACAAGCCGAGTACACACAAAGGCAAAATTACCGACACATACGGATGTAAATGATTTTGAGGGGCTTGATAAAGACTCCATCATCCTGCTTGAACAGATACGGACGATTGATAAACATAGACTAAAACAGTATATGGGATTGATGCCCGATAACGTAATGGCAAGAGTTGACAAGGCTCTTGCCATTAGTATTTCACTCAATAACAGACCAAACGGAAAATGTGCAAATTAGGGAAAACGGAGAAATTTGCACATTGGTCAAACTGCGGTTGTATCTCTATAATTTAGGGCATACAGCCGCTTTGTTTTGCGGAGGTAGTCAGATGGAAAATGCTAAAGTATCCACAAATGCAGAACAGCAGCACGAATGTAAGGTTAATGAAGCGGAAAACTTCGATACTTTTATCAAAGCTATGGTGCAGATTGTTGAAAAGTACGGAAGATTTGTTTTGCAGGAATTGGATAGTGTTGCGTAGATTTACGCAACCATACATATCACATTTTCCTAAATTATCGGAGGTGGTAGTGTGAACAGAGAAGGAAAGAAATGTGTCTTGTATCCCAGAGTAAGTACCGAGATGCAGGTTGACGGATACAGCCTTGAGGGGCAGAAAAACAGCTTGAAGCGTTTTGCAGACCGTGAGGAAATGGAGATTGTCGGCATCTATGAAGACGCAGGAAAGTCAGGTAAATCAATCGAGGGGCGACCTGCATTTAAGAAAATGCTTTCCGACATAAAAAACGGATTGGAGATAGAATATATTCTTGTCTATAAACTTTCCCGTTTTGGAAGAAACGCAGCCGACATCCTAAATTCTCTGGAGTTTGTGCAGTCCTATGGAATAAACCTTATCTGTATTGAGGAAGGAATAGATTCATCCCAGACAAGCGGCAAGCTCTTAATATCCGTTCTCTCTGCGGTTGCGGAGATTGAGAGGGAAAACATTATCGAGCAGACAATGAACGGACGCAGGGAAAAAGCAAGGCAGGGCGGTTGGAATGGTGGCTTTGCCCCGTATGGCTATTATCTGAAAGACAATCAGCTCTTAATAGAAGAAACAGAAGCAGAAGCAATCCGAATTATATTTGATAAGTTTGGAAATTCTGATATAGGGCTTGGCGGAGTTGCCAAATATCTTAACTTGCAAGGAATAAAGAAAATTCCCCGTCAGAACGGAAAGTTAGAAACATGGAGCAACCATTTAATACGGCAGATATTAGACAATCCTGTTTACTGCGGAAAAATTGCTTACGGCAGGAGGACACGGGAAAAGGTCAAGGGAACAAAAAACGAATATAAGCAGGTTCATACCGATGATTATATTTTAGAGGACGGACAGCATGAGGGAATTGTCAGTGAGGAACTCTGGCAGAAAGTTCATGCAAAGCGGAAAGCAACAGGAATTAAGCAGCCGTCAAAGGTTGGCAAAGATAGGTCACATCTTCTGACTGGCGTATTGAAATGCCCTCTTTGCGGCAGCTCAATGTATACGAATAAACACGCATGGACAAATAAAGACGGCACATATAAGGAAGTTTACTATTATATATGTGGAAGAAATAAGCAGGAGCGAGGTCATCATTGCGATTATAAAGCATCCCTTCGGAAAACAGATATTGAGCCGCTTGTAGTTGAAGCCGTAAAAGAGTTGGTAAGCGATGCCTATTTTGCGAAAGAAATTGAAAAGCGGATAGGAGTGCAGACTGATACAAGCACAGTGGATAAAGAGCTTGCCAATTATGAAAATAAGCTGAAAGAGGTGGATTTGAATAAAGCACGTCTGGAAAATGAAATTGACAATCTTCCTGTTGATGCCCGATTCCGTGAAAGAAAAATCCATGATATGACATTAAGGCTTGATGCTTTGTATGATACGATGGTGGAGTTGGAGGAACGCATTGAAGATGCCAAATTAAGAAAAAGCTCCATTGAGATGGAAGCCATAACGCTTGATAATGTTTACAAAATCATGCAGAACTTTGGAAAGTTATATGCTATAATGAGTGACGAGGAGAAGAAAAGTCTTATCACTTACCTCATTAAAGAAATCCAGATATATCCGAGTGGAGAATCGAAAATGCCGTTGAAGTCGATAGAGTTTAACTTTCCGATTTATATTGACGGCAAGGAAGTAAGGAAAGTTTTGTGGGAAAGGGGTAATACCGTGGAGACAGTTGCGTTGTTTACAAGGAAGAAATAGATTAGGGCTGTAAAAGGCTTGGTATCAAAGGATTTTTTTGAGCCAAAGGTCTTGGAAATAACTTTAGAGAAGCTAAAAAAAAGAGAAGAAAACTACTGAAAAAAACATTGAGATATATAATACCAGTATATTAAGCGATTTGATGTTGTTTAAAAAACATAAAATAACATCAAAAATTTTTCACTACTAATTAAAAATAGATTGCAAATTTAATCAAATTTTCGTCTTCTGAATAATAACCTCAAAAAAAGACGCACACACTATTGACAATTTTATTGGAATATGGTATCATTGTTCTTAAATTAAAACGGTTTTTTTACTGGATTCGTTACTGTTCGGCAGGCAAGACCAGAATAAGTGCAAATAGTTTTTTACTACTTGTCCTTATTCTGGTTTTTATTTTTTAAAGAAACTGTAAAGAAATGAAAGGAGTGTGCTTCTTGATTAAATACATCACAAAGGGAAAGCTAAGCAATATGTTTTAAAATGTTCTGATTTGATTCAGGTTTGGAGGTGAGATCTTGATTGTAGAAAAGAGGATCAACAATAATGTAGCATTAGCGAGAAAAAATGGACAACAATTGATTGTAATGGGAAAAGGTGTTGGCTTTGGGAAACATTCAGGTGATCAGATTGCGGAGGATCAGGTGGAAAAGACTTTTTATTCTGAAGGTAGCTTAAATCTAGAACAAATGGCATCATTAATCACGGATGCTAGTGGAGCAGATATCGAAGCAGTAGATGGAATCATTCGTTATGGACAGGTTCAAATTAAGGAAAGTTTGAATCCGAATATCTTCTTTACGTTACTTGATCATATTTGTTTTTCACTACAACGCTATGAAAAACAAATGGATATTTCTAATCCGCTTGACTGGGAAATTAAAAAGTTTTATCCTCTTGAATATGGGATTGGAAAATTTGCGGTTACGTTAATACGTGAACAGTTAAAAGTGAATATTTCTGATGCGGAAGCCTCTTTCATTGCACTCCATTTTGTTAATGCACAAATTGAGTCATCGGTACATCATGAGGGTGTTCAAATGGTTGAGATGACCAATGATATTTTACAACTTGTTAGATACCAGTTAAACTGTGATTATGATGAAGATTCTTGGTATTTTCAACGTTTTATTACGCATCTCCGCTATTATCTAATGCGTCAAAAAAATGGTGTCATACAAGAAAATGGAGACCAAAATGAGTTGGTTAACATGGTATTCTCTCGCTTCAATAAAGAAAAGAATTGTGTCGATTTGATTGACTATTATTTACAAGAAAAGCAAGGCTGGCACACATCGAATATTGAAAAAATGTATTTGATTTTACATCTTCGCAATTTAGTTGAAAAAAAGAACAGATCATAAAGGATTCGTTACAGTTAGGCTGGCAAGACCTTGATCATTTGGCAATAAAATAGGAACTTGATAGGTGAGTTTCATTATTTTTTCAGATGCCAGTGATGCAAGGTTTTTTTACTTGAAAGAGGAGTGATTTTAATGAATAAAAAAGAATTAGCAACAAAGATTGTGAAACTCGTGGGTGGAGCTCAAAATATTAAATCTTTAACCCATTGTATAACGCGCTTGCGTTTTGTGTTAAAAGATGACCGCATGGCGAAAACAAAGGAAATAGAGCAGTTAGATGTGGTAGGTGTTCAAATTCAAGGTGGGCAGTATCAAGTGATTATTGGAAATGGGGTTACAAAGGTTTTTCGTGAGATAATGGAGCAGTATCCATCATTAGATTTAGTTGATTCAGGAATTGACCATGATGGGGAGAAAAAATTTAGTTTTAATACTGCCATTGGCACATTATCTAGTATTTTAGTTGCTGCATTGCCACCTATTGTTGCTGGTGGTATGATTCAAGGGTTGAGTTTCTTTGCAAGGGAGAAAGGATGGCTTGATCCAGAAAGTACGTTAAATTTTGTTTTAAAGATTACTGGTAATGCCATGTTCTTCTTCTTACCATTTTTAATTGCAGTTTCAGCGGCTCGTAAGTTCAAAACCAATGAGTACATGGCGCTTGCCCTTGCTGGTATTATCATGCACCCTGATCTAATGAGAATGGTAGGAGAAAATGATCCTTTGACTGCATTTGGATTTTTACCATTGCCACTTATTGATTATTCATCTTCTATTTTGCCGATTTTGCTAGGTGTTTGGATTTTAAAGTATGTGTGGAATTGGATAGAAAAATGGATGCCTGATTTAATCAGTACGGTTTTTACCCCCTTACTTACTATTTTAATTATGGCACCAGTCATGCTGATTGGTGTAGCCCCAGTTGGTTTTTATATCGGTGATTATTTAGCTATTGGTATTCAATGGCTTATTGATCAGGCACCTTGGTTGGCCGGTTTTGTGATTGGTTCAACGCGACCCTTTCTTGTTATTGTTGGGATGCATCATGCTATTCGCCCAATTCAGCTTCAGCAAATTGCCACTTTTGGTTATACCACTATTACGCCTGCGAACTTTTTAAGTACGATGGCAACTGCAACCGCAACCTTTTCAACTTATTTTTTAGTCAAGGATAGAAAACAGAAGCAAATTGTATTATCATCAGCTTTTTCAGGTTTCTTAGGGATTACAGAGCCTGCTCTTTATGGCGTGTTAACGAAGTATAAAGCAACGATGGTCGGAACCTTAATCGGTGGTGGACTTGGTGGTATGATTGCAACAATGATGGGGGCAAGAGCGTATTCTGGTGGGATGCCAAGTATTTTAACCATTCCAATTTTTATGGGGGGCGGTCCTGCGAGCATTTTAGTTGGTCTGGGTGTGACGGTTGTGTCAAGTTTTCTGATTACTTATCTGCTTGGGAAGACAATTTTTAAGGCAGAAGGAATTGAAATAACAGATGATAAGGAAGAAAAGGAGCCTGTTAGTCAGATTAAATCAAGTGTTGTTTATAGTCCAGCTGCGGGGAAGGTGGTTGAGTTAAGTCAAGTGAGCGATCATATATTTGCTGAGAAAATGTTAGGTGAAGGGATTGCGATTGATGCACCTAATGGAGAAGTCATGTCGCCAGTGACTGGGGTTATTACGACAGTTTTTAAGACAAAGCATGCCATTGGGATTACGGATGAGAATGGTGTTGAAGTTTTGATACATATTGGAATTGATACAGTGAAATTAGAGGGAAAGTATTTTGAAGTTTTCTGTACAGAAGGCCAAACTATCAAGACGGGTGATTTGCTTGTGAAATTTGATGGTGAAAAAATTAAGTTAGCTGGCTATGAGTCAAGTGTGATTGTTGTGGTGACGAATACAAATGATTTTGTGTCGGTTTTGCCTGAGAAAACAAGGGGTCAAGTGAACTTAGGAGAAAAAATGCTGACGGTAATTGCTTAATGGAGGTCGGTTTATATGAAA
This sequence comes from Lactococcus muris, assembly GCF_042849115.1. NCBI lineage: Bacteria > Bacillati > Bacillota > Bacilli > Lactobacillales > Streptococcaceae > Lactococcus > Lactococcus muris. The sequence goes on from NZ_BAAFQO010000002.1 coordinate 181,521, forward strand.
AAATTTGAACAAACATTCCCTGAAAATTTCTTGTGGGGTGGTGCGATTGCCGCTTGTCAATCAGAAGGGGCATTTGATTTAGATGGCAAAGGATTAACTGTTGCGGATATTGCAGTCAAACATGATAAAACTGTTCCGAGGTCAGTGCGTAAGTTAATAACAGCTGAGCGGCTTGAGAAAGTGTTACAGGAAACGGATGATAGGAAATTTCCTAAGCGTCATGGCATTGATTTTTATCATCGATTTAAAGAAGATATTGCATGGTGTGCTGAGATGGGATTTAAGGTGTTTCGTTTTTCAATTGCTTGGGGGCGAATATTTCCGAATGGTGATGATGCAAAAGCAAATATGAAAGGTTTAGCATTTTATGATCAAGTTATTGCTGAGGTTATTAAGCATGGCATGGAGCCGCTGATTACAATTAATCATTTTGATATGCCCATGAATTTAGTCACTCAGTACGGCGGTTGGAAGAATCGTCAACTCATTGATTTTTATGTAACTTATGCGAAAACATTGTTTGAGCGATATGGTGAAAAGGTTAACTATTGGATTGCTTTTAACGAAATTAACGGAGCTCGCTTTAATGTCTTTTACTCAACAGGTATTGTAAAAGATGATGAAGCAACCTATCTGCAAGATTGTTATCAAGCTGCGCATCATCAGTTTGTGGCCTCTGCCTTAGCTAAAAAAGCATTAAGTAAAGTTTCAAAGGAAGCGATGTTGGGGTGCATGGTTGCTAAGTTTACGACTTATCCGGCAACTTGTAAGCCTGAAGATGCATTAGAAGCACAAAAAAATGAGCAAATGGACAATTATTATTTTACTGATACAGTCATTCGTGGTGAGTATCCACCCTATGCAGCTAGGTTTTGGCATGAAAATGGGATTGAATTACAAATACGAAGCTGTTTTGAAACGTTATCCTGCTGACTTTTTGGCGTTTAGCTACTACATGTCTTCAATTTCTGCAGCTGATAAAGAAAATTTTGAAGAAACCGATGGTAATTTAAAGAATACATTGAAAAATCCGCACTTGAAGGCTTCAGAGTGGGGGTGGCAAATTGATCCAATTGGATTGAGATATACATTAAACGATCTGTATAATCGTTACAGTATTCCATTATTTATTGTAGAAAATGGAATTGGAGCGGAAGATGTGCTAGAAGATGGAAAGATAGACGATGATTACCGCATTGATTACTTGTCTGCTCATATCAAGCAGATAGAAGAAGCCATTAAAGATGGGGTTCAGTTAATAGGGTATACTACATGGTCAGCAATTGACATTGTTTCATCTGGAACATCGGAAATGGCCAAACGATATGGTTTCATTTATGTTGATCAGGATGATTTGGGTCATGGAACATTAAAGCGGATTCCTAAGAAATCATTCCATTGGTATAAAGCAGTCATTGCAGCTAATGGGCTAGGGTTAGATTAAAAATCAGTATAAAATTTAACAAATTACTACATTAATTCGATACGTTGATGGGAAAATGAGTATAAAGATTCACAATTGTTAATCTCTTCTTTAGTGATCTGTACCATTTTTGGATTGATGTAAGATTGGAAAATAACAATCGGGAGCCCACCAGCTGTCCTTACTCTCGTTAATTCCAAAACCTTTTCAGCATTGGTGAGTTCCAAGTTTTTTGCAATAACACCGCCAGATTACTGTCTTCAATACTTTTTTATGAAATCTCTTTTATAAGATAGTCCACCAATTCCACTTCGTTAGAATTTTCAATGATATAATGAATAACATTTTTCTTAGTCATAATTTTATCTATAAAATCTCTATCCATATTTTTCATTAATTCAATCATAGATATTTTACTCATCTTATTAAATTCTTTCACCCGATGAGTTTCTCTGACTTTTCTCTCTGCAACATCTGCAGGGTATCCAATCCCAAATTCTCCATCAAATAATTTTTCTAACGTATACTCTAAATTAAGCTCGCCTAACCAGCCGAATCCTAATCCCAGTGACAAACTAGCCACGTTCCCATCATTAATTCTTCCAAATAAATAAGCATCTTGAGGGTTTTGAATGAAACCCGATAACAATCCAGGTAATGTATTACAGGCCAAATTCATCCCTTGCCCAGAAGAACAGCCAGTAATTACAAAATCAATAGCTTTACTGTTTATGAGTAGTGCAGTTAAAAAGGCGATTTCTGTGTATGAATATGACTGTTTCTCGTTGGGATAAACTCCGAAATTAAATACATCATACCCTTTTTTTTCTACAGCTTTTACGACAGTATTATGGAGCAACTCATTCTTACTGACTTGAGTTGTTCCCTGTATAATTCCTATTCTCATCATATCCTCCTAATTCTGAGCCCATTGATGTATAAAAATTACTTTTTCACTTTTGACAGCAGCCCCACCAACTCCACATGTGGTGATAGCTTTCTTCTATGCTAATAGACGAAAGGGATTGTAAGTGTAAGTTTGATAGTTATTCTCATGTAAAAAAGCCAAGAGATTAAAGGAATAGTGTCCGGTATCTTCAAGGGCAATGAGATAGCTTTCGTTGAGTTGTTGGAGTTTCTTGTGTAGATAAGCAAAGCCATCAAGGCTGTTGGGGAAATATTTATTTTTAATCGGTATTTCACCTTGTTCATCTAATAGGGCAAAGTCATGTTTATGCTTTGCGACATCAATTCTAACGTACAACATCAAGTGTATCTCCAGCAATAAATTTATTTCTGTGGTATCCACGCACTTTTTGTCTTGTAACCTTATTGTAGAAAATTGTAGAAAAAACGTCAAGCGCTTGGAGGAAATACTGATCCACGGTCTTAATTAAGTATAAACTTATGTGGCGGATAACCACTAAATATATTATAAGGGGGATTGAAAGTTAAATCCCGTTGATTAGAGGACTGAAAACGGGACGTCACAAATAGACTATTTTACATAAATTAAATTATGCAAAACAAAGAAAGTTCTCGACCAAATTAATAAAAATTATGTTATAATTATAAGAAGAATTTTCACAAAAGAAGGGGAACGTCCCATGGAAAAACAAAACCTCAGAGCCTCTGTTTTTTTCAAATGGTTTATGAATAACAAAGTAGTAACAGTGCTATTAGTTATTTTGCTTTTATTGCTGAATATTTTATTGCTCAATAAGGTACATTTCATCTTTGCACCGATTGGCGATTTCTTAGCGATCGTTTCACTACCCGTTGTTTTAGCGGCAGTATTTTATTATTTGCTTAACCCAATCGTTGACTATCTAGAGAAGAAACGTGTACCGCGTATTGTTAGTATTGTAGTTATTTTCTTGTTGATCGCAGGTTTACTTGTATGGGGGCTGGCTTATGCTATTCCTTCTGTATCAAACAGTGTTTCTGTTTTTTCTAGGCATGTGCCAAGCTACGTGGAACAAATTCAAGAAGAAGTGAATAAACTACTGACAAATCAGCATTTTGAGCAGTTCCGTCCACAGATGGATGACTTTATGGATTCTATGGGGAACAACATTGTTGAATGGTCAAAAAATTATTCATCCATAGCCTTTAATTCGATTACGGATGTCATTACGCGTACAGCGAGTGTCTTTATTTCACTTGTTATCTTCCCCTTTGTTCTTTTTTATCTTTTACGAGATGGAAAGAATTTGAACGGTTATATCACGCATCTTTTACCTGTTAACTGGCGTAAAGATACATCTAAGATTTTGACTGAAATGAATGGTCAGTTGGCTAACTATGTTCGTGGTCAGGTCATTGTTGCTTTGGCGGTAGCTCTGATGTTAGCGATTGGATTGCCAATCATTGGATTGCGTTATGGAATTACTCTTGCGATTCTCTCAGGGATTTTTAATCTGATTCCTTTCTTAGGTTTCTATTTGGCAATTATCCCTGCCATGATTATTGGGTTAGCTACTGGTGGTCCGATGATGTTGCTCAAGGTTTTGATCGTATATATCATTGAACAAACAATCGAAGGCCGTTTTGTTTCTCCATTAGTTTTAGGAAAACAGTTAAGTATTCACCCCGTTACAGTTCTTTTTGTTCTCTTGACTGCGGGTAAAGTCTTTGGACTATGGGGGGTGCTTTTGGGAGTTCCATTCTATGCGGCAGCTAAGGTTATTATCAGCCACTTTTATGATTGGTATCGTGAAATTTCGGAACTCTATCATCCCGGTGGTTTAGGAAAAACGGTTGAAATTCAAGAAACAGAGGAAAACTAATGTCTTATTCAGAAGATACAATTGACTTCCTGCACAAAGGTGATTTGATTGGGATGCACAATGCCTTAAGTCATGCACTCAAGTATGATAGTGAAGAAATGCTCGCTGACCTAGCAGAGTATTTACAGATGATGGGATTTATTGACGAGAGTCATCAAGTGTATGACAAGATTTTAGGTGACAATCCTAGCAGTACCGATTATTTGATCAATTTAGCTGAAATCGCTGAGGATGATGGACAGATTGACGAGGCATTGAACTATCTTTATCAGATTCCTTTAGGTGATGAGAACTATGTTGCTGCTCTGATTAAAATTGCTGACTTGTACCAGCTTGAAGGTGACTTTGAGACAGCTATCAGTAAGCTTGAAGAAGCCCGTGAATTATCAGATTCTCCACTAATTACATTCGCTCTGGCGGAAAGCTATTATGAGCAAGGCGCCTATCAAGAGGCAATTCAAAATTATGCCAAACTTTCTGTCCGTGAAATCTTGAAGCAGACTAAGATTTCCACCTATCAGCGGATTGGTGAATCCTATGCACAGCTTGGAAATTTTGAAAATGCTCTGTCTTTTTTGGAAAAGTCACTGGAATTTTCTAAAACAGCAGATACTATCTACAAGATTGCCTTGCTTTACAGTGCACTCGATAATCAAACGCGTGCCATTAGCTACTTTAAACAGCTGGAAGACTATAACACGGATCTTTTAAACTATGAGCTGGCCTATGCTCAAGCTTTGGAGGCTGATCGTCAGTTTGAGGAAGCAGCACGAGTGGCTCAGGAAGATTTGCGTAAAAACCCAAACTCAGCTTTATTATTGCATTTTCTATCCAAACTGGCTTACAGTCAAAAAGATCAAGCAGCAGCAGAACGTTATTTGGTGGATGCTCTCAATGTTGCGGAGCTTCATGATGAAACCGTCTTTCTGCTTGCTAACCTTTATTTCAATATGGGTGATTTTGAGGCAGTGATTCGCCTTGAAAAGCTTTTAGAAGAAGAACACTTGCTGGCACAGTGGCTTTTTGCTCAAGCCAATAAGGAGCTGGAAAACGATAAGCAGGCAGAGGCACTTTATACAGAACTTCTTTCGACTGGACTCAGGGAAAATCCTGATTTTTTGAAGGACTATGTTGACTTTCTCCTGCAACTGGGACAAAATAATAAAGCTCAGACTTACATTAAACAATATCTGGAACTTGTCCCAGAAGATGAAGAACTGAGAGGGCTATTGTTCGAGTAATCGTACAATAGTTTTTTGTATAAAAATGCGAGAATAATCTTTGCAATTTGTTATTGGAGATAATGTAAACGTTTTATAACTAAAAAATTGGCTAAAGCAGACTACATATGTGTTTGACAGGCTTCTATTTTTGTAAATTAAATTTTTTTCTGCTAGAATTAGTCGTGAAGATTGTGAATCTTAAATGAAATGGAGAAGAAATGACTGATAAAAAATTCGGATCAGACTTAGTCGTAGATAGTTTAATCAACCATAATGTAAAATATGTTTTTGGGATTCCAGGAGCTAAAATTGACCGTGTATTTGACCGCTTGGAGCATGATTCTAAGGCACCGAAACTCATTGTGACACGTCATGAACAGGGAGCTGCTTTCATGGCACAAGCTGTGGGGCGGATTACAGGGGAACCAGGTGTAGTTGCTGTAACTTCTGGACCAGGTGTATCAAATTTAGCAACACCGCTCCTGACAGCAACTTCTGAAGGCGACGCAATTCTTGCCATTGGAGGTCAAGTAAAACGGAGTGATCGATTGAAACGCGCTCACCAATCTATGGACAATGCACAGATGATGGCACCTGCTTCAAAATATTCTTCCGAAATTTTGGACCCATCAACAATTTCAGAAACAATAGCTAATGCTTATCGCATTGCAAAAGCTGGCCGTGCAGGTTCAAGTTTTTTGTCCATTCCACAAGATGTAATCGACTCAGAAGTATCAGTCAATGCAATTAAGCCATTGTCAGATCCAAAGATGGGGAATGCCTCAATTGATGACATTAACTATTTGGCACAAGCCATTAAAAATGCCGTATTGCCTGTTATCCTTGTTGGTGCAGGTGGTTCAGATGAAAAAGTGGCCAAAGCTTTGCGTAACCTACTTTCACACGTGTCTATTCCTGTCGTTGAAACTTTCCAAGGTGCAGGTGTAATTTCACGTGACCTTGAACATACATTCTTCGGGCGTATCGGACTTTTCCGTAACCAACCAGGAGATATGTTGCTCAAACGTTCAGACCTAGTCATCGCCGTTGGTTATGACCCAATCGAATATGAAGCACGCAACTGGAATGCTGAGATTGATAGTCGCATCGTCGTTATTGACAATGCAATTGCTGAGATTGATACATACTACCAACCAGAACGTGAATTGATCGGCGATATTGCTCAAACATTGGAAAATCTTTTGCCGGCAGTTCGTGGCTATAATTTACCAGAAGGCTCTGTTGAATACCTTAAAGGTTTGCGTGATGTGATTAACCAGCACGAATTTGACATAGAAGCAGCTGAAGAAGGACGTTTGCACCCACTCGACTTGGTCAATACTTTCCAAGAAGTGGTTAAAGATGATGAAACAGTAACTGTTGACGTTGGTTCACTCTACATCTGGATGGCACGTTACTTCCGTTCTTACGAGCCACGTCACTTGCTTTTCTCGAACGGCATGCAAACACTAGGTATTGCTTTGCCATGGGGAATTACAGCTGCCTTGCTTCGTCCAGGACATAAGGTATATTCTCATTCTGGTGATGGAGGTTTCCTCTTTACAGGTCAAGAACTTGAAGTTGCTGTTCGCCTTAATTTGCCATTAATTCATATCATTTGGAATGATGGACACTATGATATGGTTAAATTCCAAGAAGAGAAAAAATATGGCCGGGCCGCAGGTGTTAACTTTGGTAGCGTTGATTATGTAAAATATGCGGAAGCTATGGGAGCTACAGGGCATCGTGTACACAGTGCAAAAGAACTGAAAGAACTTCTAGAATCTATTCCTAACACAACAGGACCAGTCGTGATTGACGTTCCTATTGATTACTCAGACAATATCAAATTAGCGGATACGCTTTTGCCTGAGGAGTTTTATTGATGATATATCAGCAGAAGTAGTGAAGAAATAACTACTATACCTATAATCAATCTTCCCTCTTATTTAAAAAGGGGGATTTTTTTGATGGTTTTCCCAAAAATAAAAAGTCTTATTGAAAGCAGATTTAACTGGAACGGAACATTAAAATGTTAAGGTAAGCGCATGGACTATCCAATTGAAATAAGCAAGGAATTGAAGAATGTGATATAATTTACGAGAAAGGAAAGTACAGCTTTTAGGAAAATATGTGAATAGAAATTAGTATATAAGTATAAAAGCAGGGGCATACTTTCTTGGAAGTCAGTGTGCTATTTTTCCGTCAAGAAAGTACTTCTATAAAAAAATAATCCAGTTAAAGTAAGTAGAAAATGGCAGAGGAGCAGTACTGTGGAATCAAACCCGAGAAAATTATTGGACGAATTCATTCCTGAAGCAATGTGGAAACAATTTGTTATACCTGTGTATCAACGCAAATACACATGGACTGTGAAAAAACAACTTGTACAACTGAAAAAAGATTTGATTGGACTTATTGAAGATGAGAGTAACCAAAAACAACATTTTTTAGGGACAATTGTGTATCTTGAGAATATTGTTGATTATAAAATGGAACGTTCTGTAGTAGATGGGCAGCAACGGTTAGTGACGATGTTTTTGATTGCTCATGCTATGAAATCAATTGCTGAAAATGAGTACCGTGCGAGAGAGATTGATGAAACTTATCTTCAAAATTATTCTGAAAAAGTAGGAAGCCGATACCGTCAACGACTTTATCCATCTGTTGCTGACGGAAATGACTATCTTATCATAGCTGAAGGAAGATATGATGAGATTGACAAGGAAAGCGAAAGCAATATCGTTCGCAATTTTTTATATCTTCAGGCTGAGTTGAAGAGTCTGGTTCATGAATATACTTTTGATAGAGTTTTGTATGCTTTGAAAAGATTTTCCATAGTCTATATTAAGTTGGACGACCGCGACAATGCGCAACAGATTTTTGAGAGTATTAATTCAACTGGTGAGAGGTTAACCGCCTCAGATTTAATTCGAAATTTCATTATGATGGATAAATCCAATGAAGAACAAACAATTTTATATAGAACGTATTGGCGGAGATTAGAAGAAGTATTCAATAATTCAAGGGCCATGGAAGATTTTTTCAGATATTATCTCGCAGCCATAATGGGTAAATATTCTGCAAAACATGTTTTGTATCAAGCGTTTAAAAATTATTGGTATGAAGAACGTAAAAAATATAGCGATGCGGAGTTGCTTGAAAAACTTGTGCGATATTCTAACTACTTCGCTTCTCTTTATTATAAAGCTATAAAGCACCAACGGGTAAATATTCTGAAATCCTAAGTGATTTTCAAAGTTTAGAAAGCATGATGCCAGCACCGTTTGTTTTAGAGTTATCGGAATGGTACTACAAAGATAAGAGGATTACTGAAGAACAATATTTTGAAGTTATCAAAGTATTGAACAATTACCAAATTCGTCGATATTTCAATGGTGATGATACCAGTAGAGTATCTAAGGCATTTCCCGCCTACATAAAGAATGTACAGAGACAGGCCGAAAAAAGTGGCTTTGAAAATATCGTTGATATAGTTATTTATGTACTTGTTACTCGAAATCAGTCTAACAATATGGCTGTGCCAACGGATAAATCTTTGAAGGCAAATCTTTCAAATGCTAATGCCTATACTATGAGATTAACGCGGTGGTTACTAGAAAAAATAGAAAATAGTGATAATTCTGCAACGCTTGATATGAGCAAGCTATCCATTGAACACATTATGCCACAGACCAGTACGTCCTATTGGGAAGAGCAGGCTAATGTTTCTGGTGAGGATTACACAGGTCTAGTCAATACCATTGGTAATCTAACTCTTGTTAGCAAACCTGATAATTCTGCTGCGGGAAATAAAGATTTTAAAACCAAGAAGAGAATTTTTGAAGACACTCTTCATATCCGTATGAATAAAAATTTATATGGGATGACTGAATGGACATCAAAATCAATTACAGATAGAAGTGCAGAATTAATCAATAGGCTAATTTCTATGTATCCCTACTTACGGTCGAGCGGTAATTACAAGTATGATGCTTCTAGAAATATTTTTCTAGAAGCTCAAGGCATAAAGGCAAGCGGGTATTTGAATGAAAATGAGACGGTTACGATATACTCGGGTTCAGAAATATACTCGAAAATAAAAGATATTTCTTCAGACTACTTAGGTGAAACCAGACAAGAATTGTTAAATAATGGCATCATTGAAGAATCCATTGGTGGCATGCAATTTGTTCAAGATTACACAACCTCCTCTGTTTCTAGAGCAGCAGAGCTACTTCTTGGCGGCAGCAGAAATGGTTGGGAATATTGGAAAGATGAAAACGGGATTATCCTCAATGATTCACTCCGTAATAAAAATAAGACTTAATTTAAAAAATATGTTTTGAAAAAATGTGAAGTAAGTTGTGAGACCTATAAGTGCACATCTGACTCTGCTAGCAAACGAGCTTTGGGCATCTTTTTCTTCAAAAAGGATCCAGAACAAGTGGGAAAGCAAATGTAAAGAGTAAGCTACATTTTGTAGCTGCTCTTTTTATTTTGCATTTTTTAAATATCAGAAGAGTAAGTCTTTTCTGTTTGGCACAAACGTGCCTATTATTTTTTCTAAAGGAAATAACTTATCACGGTTTACAAATGTAGTTCAGATGTAAATTGTCGAAGCTGTGTAATAATGCTACATTTACATTAAGAAAAGTGATTCTAAGAGAATCATGCGCATATTAACTTAAAATAAGGTGAGTGAATTATTTGGCGAAAGTAGTGGAAAACTTATCAAGTAGAACTATTTTTTGTATGAAGCAATAATTTTTTTTACAGCTATGGTGATAAAAGCATTTTTTTGTCGTACAAATAAATGTAAGCGGTAACGTTTCCCGAAAAGTTAGAAAATTTTTTAAGGAGGACGAGAAAATTGTCAAAAATATTAGTGTATGGTGGGCAAGGAAACATTAGATTACAAGATTTGATACGCTTATCCCAATCAGCTGCAGGGCGAGACATTCTTGAAAAATTAAAGTTTACTAACACTCAGTCCCATACATATTTCCAAAGCATTTTAAAAAATGAAATATTGCTATCCGATAATTATGCATCAATGCTGGGAACATTTATATATAATTTATGGCGAACTTCGGAGTATAAACTATCGGATATTACTTGTTTTTCCTCGCATAGTGCAGGGATATTTAACGTATTGCTGGCAAGTGATTCAGCAAGTTTTGAAAATATTGTGACGTTTATTGAAAAACGAGCCGCATTAGTGAATTCCCTAAAATGTAAAGAGGAAATGTGGCTCGTTGCTACATCTTCCATGGAGAGACTAAGAGAGGTTATTGATGGCATTAGTTTTGTGGAATTAGCAATCACTACTGACTCCACTACAGGTGTCCTTAGCTTTTCGGAAGAAAATAGAGACAGATTTGTAGATAGAGTAGAATCAGCTGATTTATTGATAAAACTTAAAAAGTTAGGACTGAAAGTACCCTATCATACAAAGTTTCTTCAACCAATAAAAGAAGAATATATTCAACTTGTTAAAATTCTTGATATTCAACAAAACAATGCTTTTAAATATATCTACATGTCCTCTAATCTTGAAGAAGAAATTATAAACCAGCTGACCCAAGAGTTTAAGTGGCACAGAATTTTAGAAGAACTTGTAAAGAAAGGTTTATCAATAGAGGATTTATCTCCCAATAGATTTATTCTGAAACAAGTAAAACTACTCAATTTAAAGAAAAATTAAGCTAAGGAGAAATATGAAAGTAGCAATTGTAACGGGCGGCACGAGAGGAATTGGACGATCAATAAGCATTGAGCTCTACAAAGAGGGGTATAAAGTTATCGCTATATACCAAGGAAATAAAGCAACTGCACAATCATTGGCAGATGAATATCCTGATATAGATGTTCAAACATGCGATATCTCGAGGGAAAAAGATGTTTCCAAGATTATTAAAACAATATATGAGACCTATGGTCAAATTGATTGCCTAATTAATAATGCAGGAATTACCCGAGATGGGTATTTCTTAATGATGTCTACTGAAAAATGGGGAACTGTTTTAAATGTGAACATACTAGGAGCGGTAAATATTTCTAAATCTGTTTTAAGGTATATGAAGGTTAAAAAAAATGGGGGCAAAGTTGTCAATATTTCGTCGACAAGTGGGGTTACAGGGCAGATTGGACAAGCTAACTACTCGGCAACAAAGGGAGCAATTATTTCTTTAACGAAATCTTGGGCTAAAGAATTTGCAGCTGACAACATCAATGTAAATTGTGTAAGTCCTGGATTTATCAATACAGATATGACAAGTAACTTAAAAAATAAGGCAGAGATTATTGAAAACTTAATACCGCTCCAGAGGTTTGGAGATCCTCAGGAGGTCGCGTGGTTAGTCGCATTTTTAAGTAGTGATAAAGCAAATTACATTACAGGCAAGAATTTTGTAATAGATGGAGGAATGATTAATGATTGATTGGAAAACTGAAAAAGAAAATATCGAAAAGCGCATAGTAATTGAAGAAAAAATAAAGACAATTTTGGTTGAGTCCTTGATGTTAGATTTAGATAAAAAACTGATTCAAAATGATCAACCATTATTTGGTAGAGAGCTGGAGTTAGACTCGATTGATGCTTTGGAATTGTCTATTGGAATTTCCACTGAGTTTGGGATTGCATTATCAGATGATGACATGTCCATCTTTTCTTCCATTAATAAATTAACGGATTATATCATAGAAAACCAACTTATAGAGGAGCAACAATGAAAAAACTGAATATTACACAAATTATAGCGTTGCTTCCACATACTTATCCTTTTCTATTGATTGATTCAGTTGAAAATTATAGCAGAGGAGAAATTTTATGTAGAAAGAATGTAACCATCAATGAACCGTTTTTCCAAGGGCATTTCCCCAAACAACCTATCATGCCTGGCGTTTTACTGATTGAGTGCGGCGCCCAAGCTGCAGCATTAATGTATATTTTGGATAGCTTATCTGATCAAATAAATATTAGTGGCACAGATTTTGAAAAATTATGTTTGGAAGAAAATTTATCGGATAAGGTAGGATATTTGGCAAGCATCAAAAATTTCAAGTTGAAAACTTTAGTATCTCCAGGAGATACCTTAAGCATTAGATGCAGGAGCTTTATTAAACTGGGGAAACTTTCAGAAATTGAGGTGAGAATAACAAATGACTCACGTAAAGAAGTAGCTTCAGGAAGGATTTTGGTCTCGCAAAAATGAAAATTACTTTAACAGATATTCAAAAAAAATATGGAGATTTTGAAGTCCTCAAAGGAATATCAACAGAATTTGAGGAAGGAAAGTTTTATGGTTTGTTAGGGCCAAACGGGGCAGGAAAGACAACATTATTCAACATTTTGATCCAAGCAACGCATAAAACTTCAGGACACATTGAATGGCAAATTGACGGAGATAAGGTTAAGGCAGACACATTCTATCATCATGTAGGAATTGTTTTTCAATCCAGTCGTCTAGATGAACGTTTGACAGTTGAAGAAAATCTGATTACACGAGGTGCCTTATATGGCTTAAATAAGAGGCAAGTCTTTCAGAGCTTAAAAAAATTTGAAGAATATTTATCCATTAAAGAATTAAGAACACGGCGTTATGGCATGCTTTCAGGAGGTCAAAAAAGAAAGGTAGACATTGCAAGAGCTTTGCTGCACAATCCCTCTATTCTTCTTCTTGATGAGCCGACAACTGGCTTAGATCCTAAGTCCAGAAATGACTTGTGGGAAGCTATTTATGAACTGAATAAAAAGGCAAAGATGACAATAATTTTGATTACACATTATTTAGAAGAGATGGCTTTCTGTGATCGTTTAAATGTCTTAATCCAGGGAAAACTCCACTATTCAGGTTCCGTTGAAGGCTTTATAGAAAAAAATTCTTCGACAAATTTGGAAATTACATTGAAAAATTCAAACGCCTCTGTATCTGATTTGTTTGAGCTGTCTCCCATAAGAAAGAATGAGAAAGAATACATTTATCAAAATGTGACAATGGAGCAAATATTGAGTATTCTCTCTTATAATCAGTCGTTAATTGAAACTTTCGAAGTTAAAAACGCAACATTAGAAGTTGCTTATTTGAACTTATTAAACGAAATACAAGGAGGAATTTAAGATGCTTTCTTTAGTCAAACGTAATATTCTGGTATATATACGAGACAAAATGGCGTTTTTCATGTCTTTTCTTTCTGTAGTAATCTTGTTGGTGCTGTATCAAGTTTTTTTGGGACAAATGCAACTGGATGCTATAAAAGAAAGCATGGGAACAACCACAGTGTCTTCTCCTGTGATTCAAATGGTAAATCTATGGCTGATTGCTGGTTTAACGACGATTGTTTCTTTAACGAGTACCTTAGGAGCTTTTAGTGTCATGGTTTCTGATAGGGAAAAAAAATTAAATGAAGATTTTGAAATCAGTAGTTGCTCGTTATGGAAACTTGAATTATCCTATATTATTGCTGCTGGCATGCTAGGTACTCTTGTTACGATTCTTTGTTTTTTCTTTGGAGTACTGCTGTTTAATGGCTTCAACTATCTTCAGATGTTTAGTTTGGCAGATTTTCTGAAAATATTGGGGTTGATTGTGATGAGTTGCTTACTTTCTGCAACAATTGTACTTCCTTTCTTATCCCTTATTAAAAGTAGCTCTGCCTTCAGCACATTGAGCACAATTATCGGTACATTAATCGGTTTTTTATCTGGAGTTTATATCGCCATTGGCTCTGTTGGCAGTGTTTTAGCTCAAGTTATGACGTGGTTTCCAATGACTCAAATGAACGCCATGTTAAAAAATGTATTGATGTCACATAGTCTACACAAAGTGTTTGCAGGCGCACCACAGTCCGTGGAAAATGAGTATAAAATTTCCTATGGACTTGCCTTAAGAACAGTGAATAATCATACACTGTCCAATAACGAGATGCTTTTGTATGTTTCCATGTGTATGATTGGACTATTGGCTATCTATATGCTTCTAAAAAAAGGTATGAAATATGCAAAATGATTCTGCCTACCGTGTGAGGACTTTAGTAGAAGAAGATATTCCTCAAATTGTAGACTTGTTCAATAAAAATAAAGTTTACCAATTCCAAAATGGAGCACCCGTGACCTTGGAAGATTTTTGCTTAACTTTGGCGATTAAAGAGACAAGTCACTTTTATGTCCTTGAGAAGAATGGAAAAATTATTGGCACAACTGCATTTTTCAAATTTATTACTTTTGGCGTACTTCCTGTGAATGAAAGCTACAGTGGCTTTCTTTTAATAGATGTGGAGCATCGAACTGGTGCAGCAATTTCATTACTTCACAAAGAAGTATTATTTGATATCGTCAATTGTGATTTTCACACACATTTTACAGAAATCAGTCGTTATAATAAAGCTTCGCTGACTCTTTCCAAAAGAAATGGCTTTTCAAAATTTGAAGGAAGTTATGAGGACATGAATCATTGTTATCTCCTCAGAAGTTTATTGCCTAAAGTTTTAAAGGCATTTAAATTTACGGGAGATTTGGAAAGCAAATACAACATTAATACTTTCAAAATTATAGAGCAGACAGATAAGGCTGATATTTCGACACTTTTAACTGAAATTTCAGGAAAGAAGATGGTGTATCGTTGCTTTTCTAAGGCATACTATCCCTTTGATATCCAACTTGATTTATTTCGATTGTATATCTTTAAAGAAAATAAGAGATACTATCTGAGATGTGAATTTTACTCGGAACAAGTATCTTTTGTTAAGGCCAGGATAGGGAATCTTAAATATGTAAAACTTTCACGTAAGAAAAATCAAATTGAAATAAAAAAAGCCCCACTAAATTTTTTAATTCAAGGCGTAGTATACACAGATATAGGAGAAATTAGGGTACAACTCCATTATAGAGAGCCTACCGATGAAAAGATAAATATTCAGTTGAATCAGTCAATGCTTTCATACCGTTTAGTCGTCAATCGCTCTAATGGAAGCTTGTTCTTTATTAAAAATGATAAGGCCTTTATTGAAGATACCTATTTATTATTTGCTAGGCCTGAAGAGGTGAAATTCTTAGTTGAAGAATATGAAAATAAGATAAGCATTCGCTGCATTGGAGAGCACTTAGACATTTATAAAGTGATTGAACTTTATCCGAATAGACTGGAAGCTCATTATTACATCAAAGAGTTTCCAGCTGAGAATAAGGAGAAAGTTTTGAAATATGGAATGAAAATCTTAGAACAGGACTATTTGATCCAAGAAGAAGGAGCAACTTTCCCTTATGTTCCAGGACAACTTCCGAATGAATTAGATGATTTTGTGTCAGCACATCAATTTAAAACACGTGATTTATGCTATCTTATTATTTCTGAAAAACTAAAACTTACCTATTCGACGCAAAATCCGACTTCAAACCAAATGCAATATCGCCCGCTTTCTTTTATAAAATTAAACAATTTCAGAAATGTAAAGATAGATTATTCGATTAAATTTGAAAAAAAGGCAACTCAAAATTTTAACATAGATTTTAGAGAATTTAGAGCGGTGAATTTAAATTGGAAATCTATAAGAAATCTTAAAGCTTATACAGCAATGGAAGACGGTGCAGTAAATTATCGTCTTGACCAAAAAAGAAGATCACTTTTTTATCGTATAGATATGGAGGAGGGGAAGCTTTATATTGGTGACAGTAAAAATAGAATGTTTTCTTATAAGGTATTGGAGTTTTCTTGGTCTTGTTCAAGTCGTGTAGAAGCTTGGACACATGATGCTTTTTACGCTTATAAAAATAAGGGGCCCATTTGGGAAGCACGGGAGAACATTTTAATAGTGGATAGGGGTAAAAATCGTTACTTATCAATAACTGCAGAACAAGGAAAAATTTATTCTTTCAAAGAAAGCAACAAGATAATGATACGATGTGTTATTCCTAACAGTTCAGACAGCCAACAGTTTATACATTTTAGACAATTAAAAAGAGAGGAAGAAAATGATGAATAAAATTTATAAAGAACTCCGTAAAAACAAGGCATATAGAAAATTTGAGGGAAAAATTTTTGAGCTTAAAGGAGAGGATGTAGAGGATATACTCAATCCATTGATACCTAAAAATATTGAGTTTTCAGATATTGATACTTGTGGCTTTTCATTTATATTGACTGATAAAGGAACAGTTTATTCGGAAATCGTTTTTTATAAATTAGAAGATAAGTATATTATTTTTTCTAATGAAGATTTACTTTCGCTATTCTCCGATATCAAAGGTGAATTTAGTATCAAGGAAGTTTCAGATGAGTTGAGCCTCATTCAAATTGAGGGAAAGGAATCAGGAGAAATTGCACAGCAGTTTTATGATTATGATATTTCAACTTTAAATTTCAAATTCATTACTAACACAACATATAAGGGCTCTGATATTATTATGGCTCGTTTTGGATATTCAGGAGAATTTGGCTATCAGTTTCTCTTGCCGAATCATCTGGTTCCTCATTTTATTGATGAATTTTTAGCCGATACAGCGCAATATGATAAAGAACTTGATGATTATGTCAAGTTTGAAGTCAACCATCCCGTGTATGATGTATACAGAGGACAATATAATTTGTTTGAGTTAGGATATGCATGGAATTTAGACTTCACAAAAGAAGAGTTTAAAGGACGAAGGGGCTTGTTAGCGGATTTTGAAAGTTCAACAAAACAAAGTATTGTCTTTTCAGCTTCCGCAGAAGTTCAAAGAGATGAAGGTGTTTATTTCGATAATCAAGAAATTGGAAAAGTATACTGGGTGATAAAGGCACTTGATGAAAAAACTGACCGGGTATGTTTAGGCATGTTACAGGTTGAAAGATATTATGCTCACTCAGGCCTTCATTTTCTGACAGAAGGAGGAGTTGTGTTAGAAACGCTATCCAACCCGTATGTTATTCCAGAAAGTTGGTCAAAATAATGGGAAATCAAGTTAATATTACAGGAGTTGGTGTCGTTTCATCTTTAGGAAAAAATCTTGAGGAACATAAGAAAAATTTGTTCTCTCAAACAGAAGGAATCAAACAAAAACGGTTTATTAACGGGGAACATGAATTGAACTCTTATGTAGGAGCTGTCGAGAGTGAACTGGAAGTTCCTGAAAAATATCAGCAGGAAACCCGTAATTTTAAATTTGCCTTTTTAGCTTTTGAAGAAGCAATATCTTCCGCGAATCTTCAACTTGAAGAAGAAAAAGACAAAAAGATAGCGATATGTCTAGGGACATCCTTAGGAGGAAAAGTCTTGGGTCAAGAACTTCTCTATTCTTTTGAAGACAATCGTTTAGACATGTCGAATGATCTTTTTAAAAAACGTTCTTTGCATTATATTGCGGATGAACTCATCGCTTATCATGGAATAAAGGCAAGTTATTACGTCATTTCAACTGCTTGCTCTGCGAGTAATAATGCAGTGATTTTGGGAACACAGCTTCTCCAAGACGGTAAATGTGATATTGCAATTTGTGGCGGCTGTGATGAACTAAGTGATATTTCACTTGCAGGATTTACCTCTCTAGGAGCCATTAATAAAGAGTCTCCGTGTCAACCTTACTCTACTGGAAGCGGTATTAGTCTGGGAGAGGGAGCAGGATTTATTGTTCTTGAGAAAAATAAAGTTGGAAAATACGGAAAAGTATTGGGAGGTTCAATTACATCAGATGCTTATCACATTACAGCGCCTAAAGCTACTGGTGAAGGAGCTGGTCAAATTGCTCTGAACTTGTCAGAACAGTCAGGAGTGCCGCTCAATAAAGTTGATTACATTAATGGTCATGGCACAGGCACACGCGCAAATGATGGCATGGAAAAATCCATGATTGGAAAAAACTTTCCGCTTACGGTAAGGGTGAGCAGTACGAAAGGGCAAACAGGTCATACACTGGGTGCTGCTGGCATTATCGAAACCATTAACTGTATTCTGGCGATAGAGGAGAAAACTGTTCCGGCGACAAAAACTTTAGATTCTTATCAAGAAGATTGTTTTGTGAGGAATCAAAATATTCCGAAAGATATTTCCTATGCACTTAATTTCTCTTTCGCATTTGGTGGAAATAACAGTGGAGTACTCCTTGCTTCAAAAGATACACCAGAAGAAACTTTCTTAGCGAGTGAAAATATTCATATGGACATCATATCACATGCTTCAACATTGGAAAGTTTGGAAGATAAAAGCAGTAGATATGAAAATATATCTAAAAGTTTTAGCAAAATAAGAGGACTACGTTATACTGATTTTTCACCCTCTCCTAAAATTAATCCAGCACAGTATCGTAGGATGGATAATTTTTCTAAAATGATTGCGGGTACAGTTGCTAAAGCTATTGAACGCAGCAGTTTAGATTTTAAAAAAATAGATTTAAATAAAGTGGGTATCCTTTTTACGACACCGTCTGGACCTTTAGAAGTTGTGGAGGATATTGAAAAACAGATTAGAGTAGAAGGGTATCATCAAGTATCTGCTTCAAAATTCCCTTTTACTGTTATGAATGCGGCAGCAGGGATGCTCTCAATATTATTTAAAATTAAAGGTCCAGTATCAGTCATTTCTTCTAATGTTGGCTTTGCTGATGGTATTATCTATGCCGAGGAGATGATGAAAAATGAGAAACTCTCTCATGTATTGATCGTTTCAGCCTCTCAATGGACAGACTTCTCTCTTTTTGCTTGGGAAAAACTTGGATATGACCCAGAAAAATTTAGACCCTCAGACTACTGCAGTACGTTAATTGTTGGAAATTCGTCTGAAAAGAGAGAAGCACGAATTCTTGGTGCTGAACAGATAAAATATGATAATAAAGTCAGAACTAATGAAGAAATAAAGCATGATTTAATTTCTCTCATTGAGGCAGAACTGCCAATAAGAGGCATCACTTTTGACACTCTCAAAGGTGTCGTATGGAATGCGAATAAAAAGACAGAAGAAAAAGAATACGATGTTCTTAGAGATTGGTTAGCAGCCTTGGATATACCCGTTTATTCACTGGATGAGTTAGACTTTTCTTCGGATGGGGCTGGAGAAGAGTTGGACTATGTTTTGAATAAGGAAGACTTAAAGACAGGGCACTATTTGATAATTTCTTATTCACGATTTGGGGGGCTATCAACTGTTTTATTGGAAAAGATATAGGATATATTAAATGAAAAAGTTTTTATTCGCACCGTTTATGATGAATCTCGGAGAAAGTCAGCGTTTGTCACAAATCGCCTCTGCTCTACATCAGGCAGGACATGAAATCCACATATTGGGAGAAGTTTTTTATCCCTTTTTATTCCAGCATGATGCCTATATTTTTCATCAATGTCCTTTTGACACTCAAGTATATTGTCGAGAACGCTATCAAGAATTTTTCTCTTTTGATATGGACTTTAACTTTTTGACAGACGAAGAAATTAGAAACATGTGTGATTATGAGCGAGAACTCCTAGTGAATCAACAATTTGATGCAGTATTTACTGGCTATCGTTTAAGTATTGTAGTGAGTTGTAAAATTGAGAAAATCCCACTCGTATGGATCATTTCTGGTTCAGTACAAATTGATGAGATTATCCATAATATTGACGGCATTATTCCAGGTCATATGTCTTTTGATAAAGAGAATGAAAAAGCTAAAAAGAGCATCAAACGTTTAGTTCTTTCATACTCTAAAAGTGTGGAGTCTTGGAATAAATATTTGATATCAGAAGGAGCCCTTCCAATGAAGTCAGGATTAGAACTCTTCATAGGAAACTTAAATTTGATTGCGGATTATAGCAAATTTTATAGTTTTGACTCAGAGAGTAATTATAAAATCGTAGGTCCAATACTTTTTTCTTCACAGCAATCAGATTTTCGTCGGTTGAAAGGTGAAAATAGGATATTATTGAGTTTTGGGACTTCTTTTAATAAAGAATGGGTTATTGATTTTGTGTCACATCTTCCCAAAGGCCCTTCCTATATCTTAACCACAAGTGGTGAAGAATTTTATATCGACAGAAAGGACATTGAACTGGTAGATTTTGTAGACTTTGGTTCTCTAAGAGCTAAAATTTCATTTGCGATTATTCATGGAGGACAAGGGACGGTTTATGCCATGGCTCAACAAGGCATTCCCTTTATAGGCATTCCATTTTTTAATGAGCAACTTTGGAATATAAAAAAATTTAGTGATTATGGGGCAGCAATGCTATTGAGTAAAGAAGAAGAGAAAATCAGTGAAAAACTCTCAATGTTTCGTTCAGAGATAGCGGATTACTCTGTGAAGATGTCAGAGATTAGTAGAGGAATTTTTGAAGAATCAGAAACTTCTTTAAGCAAGGTCAGTGAAATATTGGAGAGCTTTCTTGAGTAATATTGAAATTTTCATATACAAAGACACAGGTGAAGCACTTGAAAACACTCTTTTTGGTCAAAGATTAGAACGTTACAATCAAGCCATTCGAGAGGAAACAAAACGGAAACACCTTGTGGGAAGCCAAGTTGTCTTTCAGGTTTTGGGGTTTTACAATCTGTCTGACCAGTTATTACTCCAAGCTTTTGAGAAAAGTGCCCATGAAATAGAAAATCTACCTTTTTACATAAGCTTTTCCAATTCAGATTCATTTTATGTACTGGCAATTTCTAAAACTCCTGTAGGAATCGATGCTGAAGTTTTAAGAGAGCGCTCTGACCTTGTGTATGATACCTATCTTGGAAATGGAGATAAAGATTATAAAAAGAAACGCTTTTATAAAAAATGGTTAGAAAAGGAAGCAAAGATTAAAATTTCTTGCTGCAGTTCAAGACATGAAATGTATTATCGAAGACGATCAGAAATAGTGATTGGTATATGTGGAATTCAACATTCAAATTTATTGGCTTTTAAAATAAATCATCTTAGCAATGAACCTGTGCGCATAGATTTAGATGAGTTTTAATCAGAAGAATGAGAGAATTATATTTTGAAGGATAAGCATTCAGACTTCATTCAAGAGAACATACTTCACGAGTTAAGCCCTCTTATATTTACATCCAATAGAGTATCCGTACTCTATAAAGAAACACAGCTTGTAAATTGTCGAATATATTTAAGTAAACTTGTTGGTGTTGTTCATTTTAGTTCAAATCTTTCTGAAGGTACAACATTTATACAAGGAAATATACTGTTGTCTATTGAAGAATTACGCATTTTGAATGAAGTTTATATGGAACAAGAGGGGAAAGTAGAAGCGATATATGTCAAAGACAATCAGTTTGTCATGTATGGTACACCGCTGATATTGATCAGGACTACATAAGGCTTAAGAACAGGGAGGTCTCAAAAGACGTAGTTTACTTTTCCTGAAGAATTTTAAGTTTCAGAACCTTTTGGTATAAAGCGCTTTTATGCTACTATTTTCGACTGCTTTAGGTACTTTGAGAGTGTTAAGGACAAATACAGTTTAAGCTATGGGACAAAAGGTAGAAAAACTTTCCATAAAAGTGATAAATACATGGTAGGTGTATATTATTAAAGGTAACCTGACACTTTGTATTTTACGTTATAGAAACTTTTTGGTCTTGCAAAAGTTAAATTAAAAAGTGATACTTTAAAGAGACAGGAATAAAATTTCTGTGACACATAACACAAGATAGTGTCAGAAAGGAGGAAATATGAAAAAAGCTAAGCTTCTGAACATCCGTGTGGCGAACTGTCCTTGTTCAGTGGACGGAACGTATCATCTTTGGGCTCTATAAAAATTAAGTAGGAAAGGAGGGAGAGAAAATGGAAAAAGCTGGACTTATAGATGTTTTTGATGTAAAGTGTCCATGTACATTACAAGTTCCTTATCATGTTTTTTACAAGTGATGTCAAGTAGCATAAGGAATCATTTTTCCTGAAATCTAAGGAGTACATGTTAAAAACAAATCGGAAAGGAAGGAGAGGATATGGACAAAGCTGAATTTCTAGACAATTCTGGTGCAAAGAGTACGTGTACATCACAGGTTTCTTATGATGTTTTTTATTAGCGGTATCTAATGGCATAAGAAAGCATTTTTCCTAAAGTCGTAATATTAAAAATAAGTAGGAGATGCCTCAAGGCTATCTTTATTACAAGCATATGCCCATAAATTTTACAAAGTATCTATGGGTTGAGCAAAGGAATAGGTGTGTTTAACGATAACGTGCCTATTTTTTGTTTTTTAAATTTTATTGAGATTTCGTCATATAGAGGGATATCAGGAAAAAGAAAATGTATAATGAGAGTAGAAAAGGACGCGCAAGGCCAAGGAGGACTGAATATGCTTTTAGATAAAGGAAGTTTTGAACTGCTGAGATGTTTAATGACATCTAAGGAACCTAAAACGGTAACAGTCATTGCAAAAGAATTCCAAGTTTCCCGCCGGAAGATATACTATCATCTTGATAAAATCAACGATGCTTTGCCGGAAAATATTGACAAAATTCTTACTGTTCCTCGGCAAGGAGTACTTTTAAGCTTTACGCAAAAAAGGGCTTGTCAGTCTTTAATCATGAGGATAAATACGTATACTTACATGATGACTGCGAGTGAGAGAAGACACTTGATTATCCTCCACATTTGTATAAACAATGAGCGAGTGACACTCGAAAAGTTAATAGATTTGACAGAAACCTCTCGTAATACTGTTCTGAATGATTTAAACAGCATCCGCGATGATTTGCAAAACAGCCAATACAAAGTCAGCCTACAGACCACAAAGCAAAAGGGTTACTTCTTGAGAGGCGCAGCACTAGGACAAGTGCAATACATGCATAAAATCTACAGCCATATCTTCTCCAATGGAAGCTTAGGTTTTCTGGAAATAATACGGAAAACAATATCTGAAACAGATAGTGATGCTAAGTATGGTGAGTTAAAAAAATTATTTGAAAATCAAGTCCCTATTTTAGAAAGGAATCTGAGGAAAAAAATTAATCAACATGAACTTCAATTAATGTTTAAAACCTTCCCATTAGTCTTGATGAGCTGTTGGAACATGCAGCTGAGTCACTCGGAAATCGAAGAAGTTTGTAGAGATTTGTCAGTGATTCACGCGCGTATTGAATACAAAGCTGCGCTGAAACTAGCGGAGATAATTTTCGAAGAACTCTCGATTCAACTTAATGCGTTTGAAACTGTGACGATCGCCCTCCTGTTCCTTTCATATAGAAAAGACAGCGATGAACATGCTACAAGTAAGGATTGGCACTATTTGAAGAAAACAGTTGATGCCTGTATTGTATACTTTGAGGAGCTTTCTGCCTTTCCCTTGGAACAAAAAGAAGAATTAGCAAAGGCCCTTTTGTCACATGCCAAAGCAATGTTGTTCCGTAAAAAATATGGCATTCTTTCAATAAATCCATTAACAGAACAGATTAAAGAGAAATATCCTGAAGTTTTTCATTTTACTAAAAACAGTGCTGCCTTACTGGAAGAAAGTTGGAAGATTGAATTAAGCGATGACGACATCGCTTATATGGCTGTTCATTTTGGTGGCGCCTTAAAAAACACAGGTTCAAAATCTCAAAAGAGTTCCGTCTATGTTGTCTGCGATGAGGGACTCGCAGTTCAAAAGTTGCTTATCAAGCAGCTGTATCAATATATCCCAGAAGAAGACATCAAGGCAGTTTTTACTACGGAACAGTTCAAAAGCATTGAAGAAATTGTTGATCTAGGGCTTTTGATTTCTACAAGCCCTCTAGAAACTGAGCTCCCTTTCATTTTTGTTCATCCTATTTTGACAGAGAATGATAGTGCCAAAATTGGCCATAGCAGTTATTTTCAATCTGGGAAATTTCCTAAGTTTAACGATAATTTAGAAAGTCTGTTAAGCAACTATATACGAGATACTTCGGCAGTAAAAGAATGCAGGAGAAGCATTCTAGAAATGATGAATAAGTTATCTTAAATTAAAAAGTCCAAATATGAACACATAAAAGTGCGCTATTTGGTCTTTTTTTATTGCACTTAGCATATTAAGATTAGAGTAAAGAGCAACACAGGAGGTTGATATGGCTAATATAAATGAAGTGACCAGAGAATCATGGATTTTGAATACCTTTCCAGAATGGGGCACTTGGCTTAATGAAGAAATTGCAGCAACAGTAGTGCCGGAGGAAAATTTTTCAATGTGGTGGCTGGGAAATTGTGGCCTATGGATAAAAACGCCAGCTGCTGCAAATATTGTTATGGACTTATGGTCATCACGAGGCAAGTCAAGCAAAAAGATAAAGAACATGGTTCGCGGCCATCAAATGGCTAACATGGCAGGGGCTCGTCAGTTGCAACCCAATCTCCGTGTTCAGCCCATGGTGATTGATCCTTTTGCGATTGAAGAACTGGATTATTATTTGGTTTCACATTTTCATAGTGACCATATTGATTTGAGTACGGCAGCAGCTATTGTTAATAATCCCAAGTTAAGACATGTGAAATTGGTTGGGCCTTATGAATGCGGTGAAATTTGGAAAAAATGGGGTGTACCTGAAAAAAGGATTATAATCGTCAAGCCTGGGGAGTCCTTTACAGTAAAAGATGTTATAGTACATGCTGTAGAATCTTTTGATCGGACATGTTTGGTCACTTTGCCTGTTGAGGGCGCAGAGAGTCAAGGGGGAGAACTTTCAGGTTTAACAATCACCGATGCAGAAATGGCGCGAAAGGCAGTGAATTATATCTTTGAAACCCCCGGTGGAACCATATATCATGGCGCAGATTCTCACTTTTCGAACTATTTTGCTAAGCATGGTAAGGACTTTAGTATTGATGTGGCTTTGAATAACTATGGCGAAAATCCAAGAGGCATTCAAGATAAGATGACTTCGGTCGATTTGTTACGAATGGCTGAAAATTTGCAGGCTAAGGTCATTATCCCTGTGCACTATGATATTTGGTCTAACTTTATGGCCTCTACAGCTGAAATACTCGAGCTTTGGAAAATGCGTAAAGAGCGCTTGCAATACGACTTTCACCCATTCATTTGGGAAGTCGGCGGCAAGTATACTTACCCGCTAGATAAAGAGAAAATAGAGTACCACCATCCACGTGGGTTTGAAGATTGCTTTGAGGAAGATTCAAACATTCAATTTAAAGCCTTGTTGTGATACAGGAGTAAATTTTTATGAATGCTTTTATTATTATATTAGAATGGTTTTCTAAAAATATTTTACAGAATCCCGCTTTTTTTGTAGGTTTACTAGTTTTAATCGGTTATGCTCTACTTAAAAAGCCAGCGCATGAAGTCTTTTCGGGTTTCATTAAAGCAACGGTCGGCTATCTGATTTTGAATGTTGCTTCGGGTGGTTTAGTAAATACTTTTCGGCCTATACTTGCCGCTTTGAACTATAAATTCAATATTGGTGCAGCAGTTATTGACCCTTACTTTGGTTTGACAGCGGCAAACGAAAGTATTGCTAAGCAATTTCCTGATTTTATCGGTGCAGCAACGACGGCCATTCTGATTGGTTTTGGTGTCAATATTGTGCTGGTAATGTTTCGGAAAATCACCAAGGTGCGTACTTTATTTATTACCGGCCACATCATGGTCCAGCAGGCAGCAACCCTCTCACTGATGGTGCTTTTGCTTGTACCCGAGTTCAGGAGTCCCTCTGGTATCGTGGCAATTGGTATTCTCTGTGGGCTTTACTGGGCAGTGAGCTCAAATATGACCGTTGAAGCTACTCAGACTTTAACGGGTGGGGGAGGATTTGCGATTGGTCATCAACAGCAGTTCGCCATTTGGTTCGTTGATAAGGTTGCAGGGAAAATCGGCAATGAAGAAGAAAATCTTGATAATATAAGACTTCCCAAGTTTCTCTCCATTTTTCACGATACCGTTGTTGCTTCGGCAACCTTGATGCTGGTTTTCTTTGGTGCAATCTTGGCAGTTCTGGGGCCAGATATTATGTCTAATCCCCAAGTCATTACCTCTGGGATTCCCTATAATCCTGAAGCCCAATCTTATTTTATGTATGTGATTCAAACGGCTTTTACATTCTCTGTTTACCTATTTATCTTGATGCAGGGCGTTCGTATGTTTGTAACAGAGCTAACCAATGCCTTCCAAGGTATTTCGCAAAAGCTTTTGCCTGGCTCATTCCCAGCTGTTGATGTGGCAGCTTCATTCGGCTTCGGCTCACCTAATGCGGTGCTTTCAGGGTTTGTGTTTGGATTGATTGGTCAGCTGCTTATGATTGGCTTGCTGATTGTGTTTGGCAGCCCTATTCTTATCATCACCGGATTTGTTCCTGTATTCTTTGACAATGCAGCCATTGCCGTTTATGCAGATAAACGTGGAGGCTGGAAAGCAGCGCTTATTCTTTCCTTTATTTCAGGCTTGCTTCAAGTTTCTATTGGTGCTCTTGCAGTTGCTTTGCTTAAGTTGCAAGCATTCGGAGGTTATCATGGGAACATTGACTTTGAATTACCTTGGGTACCGTTTGCTTACATTTTCCAAAAATTAGGCGTTTGGGGTTATGTCATTGTCTGCCTGTTCTTTCTAGTAATTCCACAGCTTCAGTATCGGAAAGCCAGGAGCAAAGAAGCTTACTATGCCGGACAAGTCCAAGCGCTAGGAGAAGATAAATTCAGTAAAAAAGAAACAGATGAGGAGAAAAATATATGTTAAAAATTTTGACAGCATGCGGCAATGGAATGGGAACATCAATGGTTATTAAGATGAAAGTAGAGCGTGCAGTACGCCAGTTGGGAATTACTGATTTTGAATCTGCTTCCTGCTCTGTAGAGGAAGCCAAAGGATTAGCAGCTGGTTACGATATTGTCATTGTATCAGAGCATCTCATCGGAGAATTAAAAGGGCGTACGAAAGCACATCTTATCGGTCTTGATAACTTAATGGACGATACTGAGATTAAGACAAAATTACAAGCCGTCTTATGATACTTATATAAAGTAATAGGGCTTAGGAGGAAAAAAGATGAATTTGATGCAGAGCCTAAAGGAAAATGATTCTATTTGTCTGGGCTTAAGAGCTCAAAACTGGTCAGAGGCGATAAAACTATCCGTTAAACCTCTTATTGATAGCGGTGCAGTAACGGAAGCGTATTATCATGCAATTTTGGAATTAACTGAAAAATATGGACCATACTATATCCTTATGCCCGGTATGGCAATGCCTCATGCACGGCCGGAAGCAGGGGTAAACAGAACTGCTTTTTCCCTTATCAGCTTGACTGAGCCTGTAACTTTCTCAGATGGTAAAGAGGTAAGCGTTTTGTTAACTTTAGCAGCTATCAGCTCTGAGATCCATACCTCCGTGGCAATCCCACAAATTGTGGCATTGTTTGAACTTGAAAATTCAATTGAAAGGCTTGTAGCTGCCAAACACAAAGAGGAAATCTTTAAGATGCTAGAAGAGTCTAAAAGCAACCCTTTTCTTGAGGAATTAAATCTAGACAGGGAAATGTAAAAGAAGCTTTTTAATAAAAATTTCGTGGAACATAACAGAGTCTAAACCAAGAAGGATGATGAAAATGAATAAAAGACGCCCTAATTTACAAGTAGCTCTGGATCACTCAGAGCTGCATAGTGCGCTTAAAGCTGCTGTATCCGTTGGACATGAAGTCGATATAATCGAAGCGGGTACAGTTTGCCTGTTACAGGTGGGGAGTCAACTGGTAGAGATACTCCGTGGTCTTTTCCCTGATAAAACGCTTGTTGCTGATACCAAATGTGCTGATGCAGGAGGAACTGTGGCTAAAAACAATGCGCTATGTGGAGCGAATTGGATGACTTGTATCTGCTCTGCAACTCTTCCAACGATGAAGGCCGCTCGGAAAGCAATTCAAGAAATAAATGATAAAAATGGTGAGATTCAGGTAGAACTTTATGGTGATTGGACATATGAGCAAGCAAAGACTTGGCTTGATGCAGGAATTTCCCAAGTCATCTACCATCAATCACGTGATGCTCTTCTGGAAGGGAAGACTTGGAGTGAAAAAGATCTTGATAAGATCAAAAAGCTGATAAATATGGGTTTCCGCGTTTCAGTCACTGGTGGTCTGGATACCGAAAACTTAGAACTTTTTAGAGGACTAGATATTTTTACATTTATTGTGGGGCGTGGCATTACTGAGGCACCAAAGCCTGCAGAAGCTGCACAGGAGTTCAAAGCTGAAATTTTACGGATTTGGGGGTAATTATGACTCGACCTATTGGAATTTACGAAAAAGCAATGCCAAGGCATTTTTCTTGGAAGGAGCGATTAGCGTTTGCAAAAGAACTGGGCTTTGACTTTGTTGAAATGTCAGTCGACGAGGACGACTCGCGCTTGGCTCGGCTAAACTGGACAAAAGAAGAACGCTTGGAAGTTGTCCAAGCAATTTACGAAACGGGTATTCGTATTCAAAGCCTTTGTTTTTCTGCCCACCGCCGTTTTCCCTTAGGGTCAAACAATCCTGAGACTGAGGCAAAGTCGTTAAAAATTATGGAACAATGCATTGAACTAGCTCAAGATTTAGGTATCCGTGTTATTCAAGTCGCAGGATATGATGTCTATTATGAAGAAAAATCTACTGAAACAAGAGCACGGTATATCAAAAATTTGCGAAAGGTGTGTAACTGGGCAGAGCAGACCCAAGTTATCTTGGCGGTTGAAACAATGGATGATCCCTTTATCAACTCCGTTCAAAAATACCTGACCATTGAGAAGGAAGTTGCTTCACCCTATCTTTTTGTCTATCCAGATACAGGAAATATTTCCGCATGGCATAATGATATTTACAGTGAACTCTTTCTTGGCCATCTCTCAATTGCAGGGCTTCATTTAAAAGATACATATGCTGTAACAGAGCATTCGAAAGGGCAGTTTCGGGATGTTCCTTTTGGAAAAGGGAGCGTAGATTGGGAAATAATGTTCAATATTTTAAAAGAAACAAATTATCAAGGCCCATTTTTAATCGAAATGTGGTCTGAAAACTGTGATACAGTAGAGGAAACAAGAGCTGCAATCCGAGAAGCTCAAACCTTCCTTTATCCATTGATTGAGAAAGCAGGGCTTAAATAAATGATATTAGAAGAGCTTAGAAAGCGTGTCTATGCAGCGAATGTCTCACTTCCAGAATATGGACTAGTAAAGTTCACATGGGGAAATGTTTCTGCTATAGACCGGGAACTTGGTTATGTTGTCATTAAACCTAGCGGTGTTGAATATCATAATCTTAGACCGGACAATATGGTCATCACGGATTTAGAGGGTAAAGTTATCGAAGGAGAACTCAACCCTTCTTCTGACTTGATGACACATTTAGAGCTTTATAAAGCTTATCCAGAGATTGGGGGAGTGGTTCATACACATTCAACAGAAGCTGTCGGTTGGGCCCAAGCAGGGCGGGATATTCCATTTTATGGGACAACCCACGCAGATTATTTTTATGGAGGAATTCCAGTTGTCCGTTCGCTCACAGCAGGGGAAATTCACTCCGATTACGAAAGAAAAACGGGAACGGTGATTATCGAAACCCTTAGGGAAAGAAGCAGTAGTTATAAGGTAGTTCCAGGTGTTCTCGTGCGTCATCATGGACCTTTCACATGGGGGAAAACACCAGAAGAGGCAGTCTATCACAGTGTGGTCTTGGAGGAAGTTGCGAGGATGGCCAGATTAACTGAACAACTCAATCCTAAAGCAGAAGAAGCATCAACATATCTGCTGGATAAGCACTACCTTCGCAAGCATGGTTCTGCTGCTTATTATGGCCAAAAGTAAGCAAAACGAAAGGAAATTCTATGAAATTTAATATTGAAATCTATTCTGACGGTGCAGTAATTTCTGATATGATTGCAATGAAAGAAGCTGGACTCATCTCAGGATTTACAACAAATCCCTCACTCATGAAGCAGGCAGGAGTTACAGATTATATGTCTTTTGTCCAAGAAGCTCTGGGAAAAATAGAAGGGATGCCTATTAGCTTTGAAGTCTTTGGGGATGACTTTGCAACAATGGAAAAAGAGGCATTAAAGCTTGCTGCTCTAGGGAATAATGTTTTTGTGAAAATTCCAATCATGAACACACGTGGTGAGTCAAGCATTCCCTTAATCAAAAAATTGTCAGATTTAGGCTTAAAGTTGAACATCACAGCCTTGATGACGGAAAAACAAGTTCAGGATACTGTAGATGCACTTACTACAGGAGTTGAGAGCATTGTTTCGGTATTTGCTGGGCGCATAGCAGATACCGGTGTCCATCCAGAACCATTTGTGAAAAAGTCAGTAGAAATCTGTCACCGAAAAGAAGGAGTAAAACTTTTATGGGCCTCGACACGTGAAGTGCTGAATATTGTGCAAGCACAAGATCTTGGTGTCGATATAATTACTGTCCCTCCTGCTCTTTTGAATAAGCTTTCAATGTATCATAAAGATTTGAACACACTCTCACTCGAAACAGTTCAGACTTTCAATAAAGACATTAAAGCTCTAGGATTTACAATTTTAGACTGATAGTTGTTCAAACAAATTAAGTTCTTTTTAACTTCTTAGAAAATTCAGTTTACTTGACTTTATAAGTTTATTCGCGTAAACTATAGATGAAGAGTGTTCAAAAAACTAAACATTTAGGGAGGTTAACATGGATAATAGACACATTGAACATATGAAACATGATAGGGAAGAAATGGAACATCACGGTGAGCATGATATGATGAACCACGGTGGACACATGATGCACATGGGTAATATGAGCAAGAAGCTGAAAGTCAGTATTGCTTTGATGTTTCCACTGCTTGCTATTTCAAGCATTGCTGGATTTCAATTGTTCCATTTTTCAGGGGACTCGCTTATTAGGTTGATACTGGGTTCAATTATTTTCTTTTACGGTGGCACACCTTTCTTTAGTGGTGCGCGTGGAGAATTGCAGGCTAAAAAACCTGCGATGATGATGCTCATCACTATGGGAATTGTTGTTGCCTATCTGTACTCTGTCTATGCTACGGTCGTGGTGTGGGCTGGTGGGGAAGCTATGGATTTCTGGTTTGAACTGTCAACCCTTATCGTCATCATGTTGGCTGGGCATATCATTGAGATGAGAGCTGTTCACCGTGCAGGTGATGCTCTCAAGGACTTGGCATCGCTTATTCCTAAAAAAGCGCACTTGAAAGACGGAAAAGACGTAGCCATATCTGAGCTCAAAGTAGACGATGTTCTTTTAGTTAAGGAAAATGAGCGAATTCCAGCGGATGGTATCGTGATGTCAGAAGCAGTTCACTTATCTGTAGATGAGTCGATGATTACAGGTGAATCTCGTCTTGTACCAAAAGAAAAGGGAGATGTTGTTTACGGCGGTTCTCTGAATCAAAACCTTCCCTTCGAAATGAAAGTTACTTCTCTAGGCAAGGATTCTCTCCTTTCACAAATTGCCCAACTGGTCGAAAAAGCCCAAAAGCAAAAGTCTGCCAGTGAAAATCTAGCCGATAAAGTCGCAGGTTGGCTCTTCTGGACAGCTTTAATCGTAGGTATTGCTTCTTTCATCATCTGGACAATGACTTCCACACTTAGCTTCGCTTTAATGACCGCTGTATCCGTCTTTGTGATTGCTTGTCCTCATGCTTTAGGATTAGCTGTCCCTCTCGTTGTGGCACGTTTGACCAATATTTCAGCTAAAAATGGTCTACTCATTCAAAACAGAACTGCTTTGGAGTCAATCCATAAGGTAAAGTATGCCTTGATGGACAAGACTGGTACTTTAACGGACGGAAAATTTACTGTGCGTCAAGTTGTAAAAGTCGACGACGAAGAAGACATTGATATTTTGCAGGTGATGGCAGCTTTAGAAAACGGCTCTACTCATCCAATTGCCCTTTCGATTGTTCATGCAGTGGAAGATTTACAACTCGAAGCAAGAAATATAGAAAGTATTCCTGGTGTGGGTTTGGAAGGAAGTGTACAGGGCAAAAACTATAGTGTTGTATCTTACGCCTACCTTCAAGAGCACTCTATTGCAGTTGACCAAGACGAAATTCAAAAAGTTCTTGCTCAGGGGCTGACTGTATCTTTCTTGATATCTGACAGGAAAATTCATGGTTTTGTGGCTTTAGGCGATTCGCTAAAGGAGGATGCAGCATTTTTCATTGCAGAACTGAAAAAACGCGGTATCTTACCCATCATGTTGACTGGTGATAATAAGGCTACAGCTGCAAAAATTGCTAAAAATTTAGACATGACAGAGTTTTATGCTGAGTTAAAACCAGAAGATAAAGCAAGGATTGTCAAAACGTATCAAGAAAAAGGCAATGTCCTCTTTATTGGAGATGGGGTTAATGATTCTCCAGCACTGGCAACAAGTAATCTTGGGATTGCTATTGGCGGTGGAACTTCTGTGGCGATTAACACAGCGGATGTTGTCTTGGTGAACTCAAATCCTAGTGATGTCTTAGCCCTGATTGAAATTTCTAAACGATCTAACCGTAAAATGAAACAGAACCTTTGGTTTGGTGCTGGCTACAATATTGTCGCTATTCCTGTTGCTGCTGGCATTTTCTATCCTACATTTGGGATTTCAATCAATCCTTTAGCAGCGGCCGTGTTAATGAGTATCTCAACAGTCGTTGTTTCAATCAATGCAATGGGGCTGAAGTATGAAAAAGCTCAAGAAAAATAACAAAGCATTCCCTCAATTGTAAGGGAGTGCTTTTTCCTGTCACTTCAATTTACGCCTTAATTTTGGTAAAATGGTTCAAGTGCTGGTCGAAGAATGTAAGTTGAAACTTTGCCTGCTGAAAATAATAGCTTTACCATATTAACGAATAGGATATAAGAAAAATGGACTTAAATTTTATTGAACTTTTGAAAATCATCTTCCTTGGCATTGTTGAGGGGATTACGGAATGGCTACCCATATCAAGTACAGGACATATGCTTCTAGTTGATGCCTTTATTCATACAGATATGACTCAGGCTTTTAAAGATATGTTTTTCGTTGTTATTCAGTTAGGAGCGATTATTGCTGTTATCGTAGAGTTTTGGTCAAAGATGAATCCATTTGTTAACATTGAAGGCAAAGGGGTACGTATCAAAAGATCTGTCTTTAATATGTGGCTTAAAGTTATCGTAGCTTTTCTCCCCACAGCTGTATTCGGTCTCTTTCTCAACGATTTTTTAGAAGAAAATTTTGGTACACCATTAACGATTGCTATCATGCTCATCATTTACGGTATTGCCTTTATTGTGGTCGAACGTTGGAATAAAACACGTCAGCCTAAAATCACCAGTATCAAGGGACTTACGTATCAAGCTGCACTAATTATCGGGATGTTTCAAGTTCTCTCAATGATTCCTGGTACATCACGCTCCGGTGCGACTATTGTCGGTGCTTTGTTGATTGGTGTGTCACGTGTTGTCGCTGCAGAGTTTACGTTCTTTCTAGCTGTTCCAACAATGCTTGGTGCCTCAGCTTTCAAGCTTTTGAAGTTCGGACTTCACTTTAGTCTGTCAGAAGTAATCGCACTTATCGTAGGTATGGCTGTGGCTTATATCGTATCAGTCTTTGTTATTAAATTCTTGATGAGTTATATCAAGCGCCACGATTTCCAAGTTTTTGGTTGGTACCGTATAGCTCTAGGAGTTCTTGTTATCATCTTTATTCTTTTTGGAGTGATTTAAAAACAAATAAAGAAATGAACCATTCAAAGTGACTGTTCGGAGTCCTTTGTGAATGGTTTTTTTAAATTCTTTTTTGATGATTGCCCTTCTAATATCCTCTTATGATTATCCTGAATCTGAAATTTCAAGTTCAATTTCTTGTCAGCACACTCTATGGTGTGTTATATTAATACTGTACCAAGCGGTAGGTAAAATGATTGGAGGTGTAAAGTGTCGGAAGCAAAAGATAAAATCATAGAGAGCAGTAAGAAACTTTTCTGTCAGAAAGGGTATGCTTCAACTTCTATCCGAGATATTTTGGAAGATTCCGGTACTGGGAAAGGGCAACTTTATCATTATTTCCTATCTAAAAAGGAAAGCTGCCTCGAGGTGATTCGTGCGCACAGTTCGGAATGGGAGAGACAATGTTTTGAGCCTCTCTTACGTAAAATGAAAAATCCAGAAGAGGCCCTACTTGCTATGCTGGATTGGGAAATTCGGATGCATAAAGACGAAATAAAGCATTATGGCTGTGCCGTAGGAAATCTTGTTGTTGAACTTGGTGCGGGCGAGGATGAGGATTTTCGTGAGTTGTTGTGTCAACTTATGAAAAGCTGGACGCAATTGGTTCAAGCACGAATTATTGAAATTACGGGTTGGAGTCAAGAAAAAGCCCAAATTCAAGCGCAGCATATCATTTCAAGCATTCAAGGCAACCATCTACTGCTTAAACTTACACAGGACTGGGCGGTTTTTGAAAAGGGAATAGATAAATTAAGAAAGGAAATCAAGTCACTTGTTTAAATGATAGGAGGCAGAAAACATGAAATTTATATTCGATAAAGAAGTAGGCGAAAGATTGATGAAATTCGAAAATGCAGATTTTGTATTAGATTTTGACCATGAGTTGAGTGAAAAAAACGAGTCAGTAGATGCATGTGCAGGTGGTATTTCACGCTATCGACTCCTCGCCATAGACAAGGGTAAACTTCCTGAGGTGTTTGATGCACATTTGGACTCTGAGTTTGGTCCCATTTATTTTAAAAAATGGGGCGAGATGTTCTGGGGAAGCCAAGACCTATATGCTAAGGTTGAGGGCAGTTATAATCTTATAGCTTTGAAAACAGAGGGTGAATATTTAAGTCACAATTTACTTATCGTGGATTATAGGGGAAAGTTATAGTATGGAAAGAAAAGTAGTTAAAAATCTTATCATTGGTTTTGGGAAAGCAGGGAAAACGCTTGCGAAATCTTTAGCCAGAAAAGGGGAAGCAGTTGCAATAGTAGAGCAATCTCCACGCATGTACGGTGGAACATGTATTAATATTGGCTGTATCCCTTCAAAGTCTCTAATCGTCAATGGCCAAAAAGGTGAGAATTTTGCGGATGCAGCACTTCAAAAAGTCAATCTTGTCGAAAAATTAAATAGCAAAAATTATCACATGATTGCAGATGAGCCTACAGCAACGGTTATAGATGGTAAGGCTCGATTTTTATCGGATCATGAGGTGGAAGTCTCTCGAGAGGGTCAACCTGCCATGCTTGTGGAGGCTGAGCGTATTTTTATAAATACAGGAGCACGCGCAATTTTGCCTTCAATTCTTGGCATGTCAGAATGCAAAAATCTTGTAACCTCCACAGGGTTGATGGACTTGCAAAAACGTCCAGATCATCTCGTCATCATTGGCTCAGGCTACATTGGTCTTGAATTCGCTTCAATGTTCCTGTCTTATGGCTCTAGGGTAACTGTCATTGATTCTCATCGCACTTTTTTACCACGTCAAGATCGAGATATCGCAGCACGTGTGAAAAAAGATTTAGAAGAAGCAGGAGCGGTTTTCAAGCTCGGCTACGAAATTAATGGTGTTTTTGACCGTGATGAGAAGAGTATCTTGAATATCACGTTTGATGGTCAAGCAGAAGAAGTTGAAGCAGATAAGATTTTATTAGCCACTGGTCGTAAGCCAAATATCTCTGGTTTAGGACTGGAAAATACTTCTGTAAAAATAGGAGAAGACGGACATATCTTAGTGAATGAAAAGCTGGAAACTTCTGCCAAAAATATTTGGGCTCTCGGAGATGTACACGGCGGACCACAGTTCACCTATACGTCATTAGACGACTACAGAATTATTGAAAGTCAACTTTATGGCGATAAGGGACGAACTTTGGATAATCGGGGAGAGCTAGCAAGCAGTGTTTTTATCACCCCAACACTCTCTAATGTCGGTTTGACAGAAACTGAGGCTCAAGCTCAAAGAAAAAATTATCGTCTTTTCCGTTTAGAAGCTACAGCTATTCCTAAATCAGCTGTACTCAAGCAAAGTAAAGGTTTACTCAAGGCACTTGTTGACCCAGAAACAGAGGAAATTTTAGGGGCAACGCTCTATGCTGAAGATTCACATGAAGTGATTAATATTCTGTCTCTTGCAATGAAGGCCAAGTTGCCCTATACTATGATAAGAGATCATATCTTTACACACCCAACGATGAGTGAAGCCTTAAATGACCTCTTCTCTAACGCAAACGAGGTTAAAAAATAGAACTTAGAACAGAGGAAGAAATTTGACTGATTTCATCCAAAATACAAAAACGCTTAACCAGTGTTCTTATACATCGGGTTAAGCATTTTTTGTATTTTGAAAACTTAATAGCAATTCAGTATAAAATTTTTAAAACTTGGTTATAAATAATTCTTAATCATAAAAGAAATAAACTGTATTATAATGAATGAATAATTAAAGAGAGGGGACTCTATCAGAGGTGAAGATAAAAACAAAAATGATTCATGGGGGAATCAGTGAAGATGCTACCAGCGGAGCTGTTTCAGTCCCAATCTATCAAGTATCAACCTATAAGCAAGAGGGACTAGGACAGCCCAAAGCTTATGAATATTCAAGGTCGGGAAATCCAACGCGTCATGCTCTAGAATCACTTATTGCAGATTTAGAAGGAGGCGTGCGCGGTTTTGCATTCGGTTCAGGATTAGCAGGGATTCATGCTGTTCTCTCAATTTTTAAGGCAGGCGACCATATCATTATGGGCAATGATGTTTATGGTGGTACTTTCCGTTTGATGGACAAAGTCATGCAGAACTTTGGGCTAGAGTATGATCTGGTTGATTTAACAGATTTTTCTGCACTAAACAAGGCGATAAAGCCTACCACCACAGCCCTCTATTTTGAAACACCTTCAAATCCTTTGATGAAGATTTTAGATATACGACAACTTACAGAAGTTGCACAAGAAAATAATCTTATCACAATTGTAGACAATACTTTTGCTACGCCGTATTTTCAGCGCCCTTTAAGTTTGGGGGCAGACATCGTTCTTCATTCAGGAACAAAGTATTTGGGAGGACATTCGGATGTGGTATCAGGCTTGGTAACAACAAACGATACAAACTTGGCAGAGCGTATTGGTTTTATGCAGAACTCTATCGGGGGTGTTTTAGGACCGCAAGACAGTTGGTTGGTTCAGCGAGGAATAAAAACTTTAGCACTTCGTATGGAAGCTCACGCAACGAATGCCCAGAAAATTGCAGAATTTCTGGAGAAAAGCCCACAAGTGAGCAAAGTCTACTATCCAGGACTCTCTACAGATTCTGGATATGAAATTGCCTCTAAACAGATGTCAGGATTTGGCGGAATGCTCTCTTTTGAGCTCCAAGATGAAAGTAAAGTAAAATATTTTGTCGAATCTCTAAAATATTTTACTTTGGCAGAATCACTGGGTGGTGTTGAAAGCTTGATTGAGGTTCCAGCGGTAATGACACATGCTTCAATACCAAAACATCTTCGAGAAGCAGTGGGCATCAAAGATGGATTAATCCGCTTGTCTGTAGGGATTGAAGATATTCACGACTTGTTAGAAGACTTACAAACTGCATTTGAAATAATAAGGAATTAAAACGCCAAAAGGTGTTTTTTTGTTTTAAAAGATAAAAAACTCTTTTTTTATACGCTGCTATATGCTATAATCAAAAGGAGAGATTTCAAAAGAAAGTATATGATTTATGAATTATGATAAGTTGTTTACACGTTTGAATGAAAAGCTGTCAGAAAATGACATCCATCTGAATTTACAATGTGTGGGTGGCTTTGTGCTTGAGTATCACGGTTTAAAAGCTACTGAAGATATCGATGCTTTCTATGAATCCACTTCCAAAGTAGAAGAAATTATTGCAGAGATTGGCCAAGAATTTCATGTAGGAACTGTGAACGAGCCTTGGCTAAGTCATTCGATTGGACAAATCATGTCTTTTTCTGAACAGGATAGGGTCTTGATTTTTAAGGCAAGCCATCTTGAAGTTTATCTCTCTTCACTTCAATCTGTTTTGATTGATAAGATTCAGGCGGGAAGAGAGAAGGACATTCCTGATATTGCACAAATCATGAAAAAATTAAAAATAGAAAGTCCAGATACTTTACTTGATTTGTTGGAAAATTATTCGGAAGGAACATCCGATCCTGCAGTTGTTTTAGAAGCCTACAGTATCGCTTATGGCAAAGAGGCTTTGAAAAATTATTTACGAGAAAAACCAGAACTTTTGAGGTTGTTATAAATGAGTTGGAAAGAATACTTTGAAGCTGCTGCTAAAAAATCTAGAGGAGATGCACGGCTTTGGCTCCGCTATTTGAACAAGGCAATTCAGCGAAATCAGATTTTTTTGTCCCCAGAAGAGATTGATTACCTCGTTCATTCTGAGGCACTCTCACATTTTCAGCGTATCTTTCTCTCTTTAGCAGTTGAGGAAGGCACAAAAGCTTGGGAAATGACAGTTTCCTTGTCCGAGCCTTCGCAGTTTTCACATTTAAAGTCTGTTTTAAAAGAATTAAAAAATTAATATCACTAAGTACGGAATTGCTTTTTTAGGCAATTCTTATTTTTACAAAAAGGAGCGAAAATTGATTCAGCTTAAGCAGATTAAAGCCCCAGCTATTGAAAACAAGTTAAGTCCAGTTTCCTTGACTGATGAAACGATGGCTTTTAGAAAAACTGCTTTACTCGGAAAAATGCGAGAAAAAGGCTATGACAGTTTGGTTATTTATGCTGATCTGGAACATGGGAGTAACTTTGAATATTTAACAGGTTTTCTTCCACGTTTTGAAGAAGCACTACTCATTCTTCATGTGACTGGTGAGGTTTACATGGTATTGGGCAATGAGAATTTGAATAAAGCAAGTAAGGCAAGACTTTTAGCTAAAGCCATACACATGCCACATTTTTCCTTGCCTAATCAGCCCATGCCTAAAAAAGGAACAGTGGAGGAAATTTTGGGTCAATGTGCTTTGGAAAATTCAAAGAAAATTGGTCTTGTAGGCTGGAAAAATTTCACCAGTTTCACGGAAGATAATGCCCAACTTTTTGAACTTCCTTACTATCTGGTTCAGGCTCTAAAAAATTTATATCCCAAGGTATTAATGGAAAATGCTACACAACTTTTCATTGGTGAAGGCGGCATACGCACTAGAAACAATGCTAATGAATTTGCGCATTATGAGTTTGGCGCAGCATTAGCAGGGCGCTGTATTTTGCAGACAATGGATCAAGTGGAGGTTGGAAAGACAGAGATGGAAGTTGCGAAGAGTCTCTCTGATCTGGGTCAGGATCATAGTGTTGTTACAATTATGGCTACTGGTGAGCGGTTTGAAAAAGCGAATATCTATCCGGGGTCTAAAGTTATCAAAAAAGGCGATAGACTGTCTATGACAACAGGTTATAAGGGAGGTCTTCAAAGTAGAGGCGGATATGCTGTAAGCAAACTTTCAGAGTTACCTGATGCTGAAAAAGATTATTTGGAAGTTGTAGCTAAACCTTATTTTAATGCTGTGAAAACATGGTTGGAAACAGTTAAAATCGGAATGTTAGGCCAAGACCTGTATAATAAAGTCGAAGAAGTTCTCCCCAAAGAAAAATATGGTTGGACCTTAAATCCAGGGCATCTGATAGCTGACGAAGAATGGCTGAGCTCTCCTATTTATCCAGCGTCAACAGAAAAGTTGAAGAGCGGAATGCTTTTCCAAATTGATATCATTCCTTCTGTACAGGGATATGCCGGCGTAAGCTGTGAAAGTGGTATTTTCTTAGCAGATGAAAAACTAAGAGCTGACATCCGTCAAATGTATCCCGAAATCTGGCATAGAATTCAGAAACGCAGAAAATATATCCAAAATGAGCTTGGTATTTCCCTTTCAGAAGAAATTCTTCCTACAAGTAGTGCAACAGCCTATTTACGCCCCTTTATGTTAGATAAGTACTTAGCATTCACTGCAAGATAAAATTTTTCCCCTAGCGGGATTTTTTGTTTTATAAAATAATCAGAACATTATCAATTATCCTTTTCTCAATCACAAAAGTGCTGTTTACGGTTATAAAGCAAGAGTGTAATAATTCAGAAGCATTAAGCGGTTTCATTTGTTCCGAAATTATGAACAGATTCTTTGACTAACACTCAGCATTTTGTAATAATTATTAGGGAACAAAAAAATAATAGAAAAATTGGAGAGAAAATCTATGTCACTAATCGGAAAAGAAGTTGAACCATTTGTTACTGAAGCTTACCAAAAT
Source organism: Lactococcus muris (assembly GCF_042849115.1). Classification (NCBI taxonomy): domain Bacteria; kingdom Bacillati; phylum Bacillota; class Bacilli; order Lactobacillales; family Streptococcaceae; genus Lactococcus; species Lactococcus muris. The sequence goes on from NZ_BAAFQO010000002.1 coordinate 222,082, forward strand.
GGGAAATTTTTAACGGTCAATTCAGATGATTTTAAAGGAAAATGGAATGTTATTGTATTTTATCCTGCAGATTTCTCATTTGTTTGTCCAACAGAACTAGAAGACTTGCAAGAACAATACGCTACTCTTAAAGAACTAGGTGTTGAAGTTTATTCATGTTCAACAGACACACACTTTGTCCATGCTGCGTGGCATGAACACAGTGAAGCTATCGGGAAAGTAGAATACCCAATGCTTGCTGATCCTTCCCAAAAAATTTCTCGTATTTTTGATGTTTTAGATGAAACATCTGGTTTATCACAACGTGGTTCATTTATCATTGACCCAGACGGAGTCGTTCAAGCTGTAGAGATTACAGCAGATGGGATTGGTCGTGATGCGAGCCAGTTGGTAGACAAGGTGCGTGCAGCACAGTATATCCGTAATCATCCAGGAGAAGTGTGTCCTGCAAAATGGAAAGAAAATGCCGAAACACTGACACCTGGCTTGGACTTGGTTGGTAAGATTTAATTTAAGAAGGCGAAGTAGCTTACTCGCCTTTTTTAAGCTAAAAAGAATGGAAAGAAAAAATGTTAGAAGAGAATCTTAAAGCACAACTTAAGCAATATTTAGAACTTTTAGAAAATGATATCGCCTTGCGCGTAAAAGCAGATGAAAATGATACGAACGGTAAAAAAGTCCGTGATTTTGTCAATGAGATTGCGGAGATGTCACCTCGTATAAGTGTCGAGGAAGCAAAATTGGTAAAAGCTCCTGGATTTGCTGTGGTACGTAAGGGCGAGATGCGAGGTGTTGCCTTTGCCGGTATTCCCTTAGGGCATGAATTTAATTCACTCGTTTTGGCGCTTTTGCAAGTTAGTGGTCGCGCACCTAAGATTGAAGAAGACCTTAAAAAACGTATTCAAGCTATAGATAAGCCTTATCACTTTGAAACTTACGTCAGCTTGACTTGCCATAACTGTCCAGACGTTGTACAGGCTCTGAATATTATGAGTGTACTTAATGAAAATATTACACACACGATGATTGAGGGCGGCATGTTCCAAGAAGAAGTAAAATCTCGAGGTGTGATGGCAGTCCCAACAGTCTTTGTTAACGGTGAAGAATTTTCAAGTGGTCGTATGAGCCTTGAAGAGATTTTAAACAAACTCCTTGGTGAGGCCGGCAGTGAAGAATTTGATAAGAAAGAACCGTACGATGTTCTTGTTGTTGGTGGTGGACCAGCAGGTGCCAGTGCAGCTATTTATGCAGCGCGTAAAGGAATACGTACGGGTATCTTAGCTGAAAAATTTGGTGGTCAGCCATTAGAAACCTTAGGTATTGAAAACTTTATCGGCACAACCTATACTGAAGGTCCTAAGCTGGTCGCACAGCTTGAAGAACATGTAAAATCTTATCCTACAGACATTATGAAAACACAAAAGGCGGTGAAATTAGAGAAAAAAGATCTGCTTGAAGTGACACTAGAAAATGGCGCAGTTCTTCAGTCTAAAACAGTTGTACTATCAACTGGAGCACGCTGGCGTTCACTCGGAATTCCGGGAGAGGAAGAATTCAAAAATAAAGGAATAGCTTATTGTCCACACTGTGATGGACCAATCTTCGCAGGCCAAAAAGTTGCCGTAGTTGGGGGCGGAAATTCTGGGATTGAAGCAGCCATTGACTTAGCTGGTGTAGTTGAGCACGTGACTGTTTTAGAGTTTTTACCAGAGCTTAAAGCCGATAAAGTTTTACAAGAAAAGCTGTATTCTCTGGACAACGTAACTGTTCTGACCAATGTCGAAACAAAAGCTATTCATGGTAAGGGCAAGGTCGAAAGTTTAGACTATGTCAATCGCGAAACACAAGAAAAGGTAACTCTTGAACTGTCAGGTGTCTTTATCTTAATCGGACTAGTACCAAATACTGAATGGCTTGACGGTGTTGTTGACCGTACAGCACGGGGCGAAATTATCGTCGATAAGCAAGGGGCTACTAATGTTCCTGGCGTGTTTGCTGCGGGAGACTGTACAGACTCTGCTTATAAACAAATTATTATTGCAATGGGAAGTGGTGCTACTGCAGCTTTGGGTGCATTTGATTATTTAATTCGCCACTAAAATCAAAAGCCATCTTGACATTTTTCAAGGTGGTTTTAACGTTTACAGATTTGTGCTGAATTTCACATATTAAAATTATAGCCTTTCAAAAATGTTTTTGATATAATGATAAAGTAATATTGTTTACATATGTAAATTAAATGAAATCTTGGAGGATTTATTGATGACGAAATTACTTGTTGTAAAAGGGCATCCTTTGACAGCTGAAGACAGCTTCTCAATCAAAGGTTTGGATGCTTTTGTATCTGCTTATAAAGCCGCAAATGCAGGAGATGAGGTAGAAGTGCTCGATGTCTTCTCAGCCAATATCCCTGAAATTGATCAAGACATGGCTTCGGCTTTCATTGCCATGCAGAATGGTGTAGAATTTACTGCCCTATCTGAATCACAACAAGATAAAGTTTCACGTTTTGGTGCCTTTACAGAGCAATTCCTTTCAGCAGATAAAGTAGTCATTGCTAGTCCATTATGGAACCTTATGGTTCCTGCTAGCCTTAAAAAATGGATTGATACAGTCAATGTTGCGGGTAAAACTTTCCGTTACACGGAAGAAGGCCCGAAAGGTTTGGCAACAGACAAGAAAGTACTGTATCTACAAGCCAGCGGTGGTTTTTATAATGGACAAGATACAGGCACTCAATATATGAAAGCGATTTTTGAATTTATCGGGACAGATTTTAGTTCTCTGAGTGTCGAAGGCCATGCTTATCAGCCTGAAAAGGCAGAAGAATTCTTGTCTGAATTTCTTAGCAAAGTAGAAGCAGCAGCCAAGGAATTTTAAGATTTGAAAGGCCAAAGTTATTGGTACAAATGTTGTTTATCCTAGCGCCAGATAAAAATATTGCTTTGTGGAAGTAGAACAATAAAAACGGCTCTGTCAACTCTGCGGTGGTACTCGCTAAAAAATGAGTTACAGCAGTGTGTGAAAAGTTGTCTTAGGACAGCTTTTTTAGTTGCGTTTGACAAGGATTTGTTGGAGCAAAATCCGTTTTCTAAGATGATCAAAACGCCCAAAACCAAAGGCAATGCGCTTGATAAGCTTACAGAGATTATTTTTTCCCTCTAATGGGCCGTTGGAACAAGATGAAACAATGCCT
>NZ_BAAFQO010000003.1:0-162214 GCF_042849115.1 Lactococcus muris
AGAGCCTAATGGTACAGAAGTTACAGCACCAGAAGGTACTAAATTCGCTACTGCAACAACAGATGAGGAAAAGGAAAAAGCTAAACTTCCAGCTGATGCAGTCGTGCTTGACCCATCAAAAGTTACAATTAAAGTAGTTGCCGATAATAAAGTAAGCGCTTATAGTTCTGGAGATATTACTAACACTGGGTAATAATGAATCTTCTTCCTTGAAATAAAATTTATAAAATAAAGTATTGCTGAGATTTAATTGTTTAGCAGTTTTTTTATTTTATATGTCTTGTTAATAATTAATTTATAAAAGAGAACATTTTGAAAATGAGTATTTTTAATAAAATATGAAATTTCTATGATAAATGAGAAAGACTATTGCTTTCATAGTGGAAAAATGTTAAACTGTATTATTATCAGTCGAATTAAGAAATTCATTTTTTCACATTAAATTAATTAGGAGGTATGGGGATGTTATCAAAAAGAACTAAGAAATTACAAGAGGGGAGAATGACTCCAAAACGTCAACGTTTTGCGATTAAAAAACTCACTGTGGGAGTAGCTTCTGTTCTTATTGGAACTTTTTTTTCGCTTTTTATGTCCATAGGGACGGCAATCATTTCAGCTGATGAAACTTCAACGCAACCAGTTGAGGAAGTAAATGATAGTTCGATTGAAACGCCTTCTAGCGATGAAGAACCAAATTTGGAAAAAATGATTGTTACAGCGGAAGAAGTCTCAAAATCCAATGAAACTCCAAAAACTACGGTTCAATCTGAAGCCGTTAGCAGAACAAATGATACAACTATTCAAAATAATGAACCTATAATAAAAGAGCAACCAAAACTCTTTGCGACTGTACCAATAGATCTTAGAGGTAGTAAGATTGAATTTAATAAGCCGACGTTACATGTTAATCAAGATATTGATGCAATCAATGATTTGCTGACTAGGGAATATGTTGAAAACACGATTATCAAGAAGTTAACTTTATCTGATGGTACAGTCTATGAAGGGCAAGCCTTAAAAGATGTTTTAAATGAAAATGTGGCCAGCTATGACTGGTCAGATACTCCGGAAGTTGATGTAGCTAGTGATGATGTTTATGCTAGGTTACGCGCATCTCTCAATAATAGGAGAACTGTAACTTGGCTAATGGAAGTCAATGTAGTCGGAGCTAAAGCTAAAGAAAATCTTCACACGCCGTGGGGGACTGAAATCAATGCTATTGATGCGATTGCAAATACAGCTGAATTAAAGGAGTTTGATACAGCCATTGCTCCTGTTAGTTATGATTGGAAGGAAAAACCAAACTTTAGCCCTGAAGCAGGGAGCGACCACAAAGTTACTGGAGTAGTATCTGTGAACTATCCGGATGGAACAACACAAGATGTGGAGGTTACTATTTCAGTTGATGAGTCTGACGCAGAGAAATACGAACCAAAAGGTCAAAATGTTAATACAGGCTTGAACGAAACACCAAAAGCTGAAGACGGAATCTCTAACAAGAGCGATCTTCCAGAAAGTACAACTTACGAATGGAAGGTACCGGTAGATACAAGTACATCAGGTGAAAAAGACGGTGTAGTTGTGGTTAAATACCCAGACGGTTCAAGCGAAGAAGTTCCAGTTAAGATTGTGGTTACCTCAGATGCAGATAAGTATGAACCAAAAGGTCAAGACGTTAACACAGACTTGAACGAAACACCAAAAGCTGAAGACGGAATCTCTAACAAGGGCAATCTTCCAGAAGGTACAACTTACGAATGGAAGGTACCGGTAGATACAAGTACATCAGGTGAAAAAGACGGTGTAGTTGTGGTTAAATACCCAGACGGTTCAAGCGAAGAAGTTCCAGTTAAGATTGTGGTTACCTCAGATGCAGACAAGTATGAACCAAAAGATCAAGACGTTAATACAGGCTTGAACGAAACACCAAAAGCTGAAGACGGAATCTCTAACAAGGGCGATCTTCCAAAAGATACAACTTACGAATGGAAGACACCGGTAGACACAAAAACTCCAGGTGAAAAAGACGCTGTAGTGGTTGTTAAATACCCAGATGGCTCAAGCGAAGAAGTTCCAGTTAAGGTTGTAGTAAAAGACCTTACAGATGCAGATAAGTATGAACCAAAAGGCCAAAATGTTAATACAGGCTTGAACGAAACACCAAAAGCTGAAGACGGAATCTCTAACAAGGACGGTCTTCCAGAAGGTACAACTTACGAATGGAAGGCACCAGTAGATACAAGTACATCAGGTGAAAAAGACGGTGTAGTTGTGGTTAAATACCCAGACGGTTCAAGCGAAGAAGTTTCAGTTAAAATTGTTGTAACAGATAAAACTACAGATGCGGTTGAACTTGTTCCAACGGGACAAGATAAGGGAAGCTCACCAGAAAGTATGAAGCCAGATGTTAAGGCATCAGCTAATCGTAAAGTAACTTCTGACAGCAGTGGTTATGCATTACCAGCGACAGGTGATAATGATTCTGCTGGTTTAGTAGGCCTAGGAGCTTTACTGTTAGGTAGCTTAGGACTGGTGGCTACTCGCCGTAAGAAAGAAGAAGTCTAAATATTACTTCTAAAAAGTCTTTTGTGTGAGGATAGAATAAAGATAGAGATAGTTTGATTTTATCCAAAGCATTCGATTACGTATTTGTATTGCTCCTAAGAAGTTAAACATTTAAATTTAATTAAAGGATTTAGTTCTGTGTTGTACAGGGCTAAGTCCTTTTAGTTTTGTTTTGATATGTGTGTTGTGGTAATAAATATAGTCATCAATAGCTTGTTCAAGAGACTCTAATATCTTAAAATACTTCTCAACATGAGCGATTTAATCGAGCTGTCCAATAAGAAATATTGGTGATTGGCAAACTTAGATGAAAAGAATTTAAGAGTTATTAAAAATATTATTGATTTTGAGGAAAAGCGTTAAAAACGCATTCTAGGGTTAATGCTAATAATGGTGTTGAATGTCTTACAGAACGTATTTAGTTTAGTTAGAGAAAATTGCGAAGTTATTGAGTGATAAATTTAAGGAAAAACATTTGGATATAAATTGGCATAAGTATCTCAAAAATAGAAATTTTTATGTTCATGTTTATAGCGAGGGAAACAATCAAAGATTAGCAGAATCTTCAAAAGGATATTCCACAACTTAAAGTAAAAAAGGGGAAAAATATTTCAGAAATGTAGATTAACTACAAAACTAACCGGGCGGTGAAAGAAGTATATGTACGAATAAAATTTATAAAATAAAGAGTTGCTAAACAGTTTAGCAATTTTTTACTTTGTAGATTTTTTTATTAGTTTGTGCTGACTGTTTATTTGATTTTGAAAACTTTAGATTTATTGACAGTATAGCAAACAGAATGATAAAATAAGAGTGTGAGAAAATAAACAATCTTTTGTGTTATAGAAAATACTTGTACTTTAGAAAATAGAGAAATACATTTTTAGAAGGGTGCAGGAATGAAAAAAAGTATGTTAGTATTGGCCTGTGTTTTGGCTACTGCAGTTATTATTTTGACTATTGGAGGGATTTTTTCTATGAGGAAAGAAAGTCAAGGTAAAGAAAAGCAAGTATTACAGGAAACTGTTAAAAAGGAAAGAGTTGCTGCTCAGCAAATTAAAAATACCTTCTCAGATATACAAGAAATTCATTTTTGGGAATACACTAAAAATCCATTGACAGGTCATATAACTGTTAGTGTGTCAGTTGAAACTGATGATGTTAAAAAGTCAGAGTTTGATGTAGATATGGGTGAAAATGATGATAGAGATGAGAAATACTCAGGTTCTGGTGAACTTCCTAAACTTATAGAGGGGAAAACAGAAAATAAGATTAAAGTTATTTTTTCTGATCAATCAGAGGAGGTATTGTAGTGCTTACAGATAAGGAATTAAAAACTTTAAATGAACAAGTATATCAGGTTGACCCTAACTATAAATCAAAGTCTCAAAAAGTTTATACAAATAAAGCCGATGATGAACTAAAAGAACGTGAAAGAAATAGAATAAGAATAGCTGATAATACTTTAAAAGTCATTTCTGTCAGAAATGGGAAATGGGGATTTCAAGGAATGGCAGTTGCACCAGTCAAAGGAGGTCATGTAGATTATAGTCAAGTTACGGTGGTAGCTGCTGGAACTGATCCAAGTCAGCCTATTGATTTATTGGAAGCCCTCGATGCAGCAACGGATATAGGTTCTCTTCAAGAATCCTCTGCTGAACAATTTGTTCAAGATATAATGGAAAATCATCCAAATTGGAAAATAACTCAGCTTTCTGGATATTCCCAGTCATCATATATGCTTAAAGTCGGAGCCAAATTTCATATTCCTACAACTGTTTTTAATGGCTGGTTTCAGTATGGTTCGCTATCTAAAAAGGAAAAAGAATTTATGAAGAGTCATTCAGATTGGTTCATTAATTATCGGAAAAAGAATGATAGTGTAACAGTGTGGAATGACTTTAACTCAGAATTTTTTAATAGTGAAGATTATGGTACCATTGTTTGGTTAGATGGAGATAGTCATGATTTAGCAGATTGGAAATTTGATAAAAGTGGAATGGTTAAACTCCCAAAATCTTCGGCTATGACTGCTGATCGTATAAAACAAAGTCAAACTCTTTTAAATGTTAAATTCTCACAAGCAATGTTTCGATTGAAATATCTTCGCGCGAATTTTTTTGAAAGTGGAGGCGGACTATCCTCATCAGAAAAAATATATTTGGACTCTGCTCAAGCTCTAGCCATTGTTTCTACTGCTAGGGTTGAATTTAACTTGGCTTTAAGTAAAGTTATGAAACTTTATCAAAATGGGATTAAAGAACAAGAAAAATTATGGGAGGAAACAGTGCGGGAAGCACGAGAATTAGGAGATTATCTTGAGGATTGGGAAGTTTATGAAGCTCTTGAGGAGGCAGGTTTCACTCATGAGGCTATTGTGGATACTCCTACACAACTCTACCAACATAAAATCCGTCAAGTGAAACAAACGAGTGAAAAGTTTAAAAGTCTTGAACATGAGATTAAGGGTAAAATATCGGAGTTGGTAGCTCGAGATAAGGAACTGGCGCAACAATTAAAGTCTTCATAGCCAAGTGATATAGAAGTAAAATTTATAAAATAAAGGATTGCTGAGCTTTAGTCGTTTAGCAATTTTTTACTTTGTAGATTTTATATGTGTGATTGGGGAGTGAATAGGATTATTCTTTTCTTATTTTATGATATACTGAGTATAAAGAAATCTTGTTTGAGAGGAGTCCATATGATTTTAACTATCGAGGAAATTACAAAAAAAGTTGTACCTCTTGCAAAAAAATATAATTTAAAGGAAGTTTATTTGTTTGGCTCTTATGCAAGAGGAGAAGCAAGAGAAGACAGTGATGTTGACTTTATTGTGGATTCTTCTAGTATTGAAGATTATGATGAGCTTTTTAGTTTACAAGAAGATTTAGAAGATGTGTTGAAAACTTCTGTAGATATTGTTGAAATGGAGGTCTTATCGAATAATAAAACTTCTCAACGTGAACAATTTAATCGAGCTGTCAAAGAAGAAATGTTGGAGGTTGTTAGGTTTGGTTGAAAAGGACTTAAGATATGTTAAAAATATTATTGATTTTGGGGAAAAAGCACTAAAAACATATTCCAGAGTTAATAATGATGTTGAATATCTAGAAGATGATTATGACTTATACAATTCAGTTTTAATGAGTTTGGTTCAATTGGGAGAAAATGCTAACTTATTGAGTGATAAGTTTAAGGAAGAACATTCAGAAGTAAATTGGCGTAAACATATCAAAAATAGAAATTTTTATGTTCATGTTTACGGGGCGGTAAATAACCGAAGATTAGCAGAATACCTTCAGAAAGATATTCCACAACTTATTGAATATTTATATGGACTTAGAATGTAACACTTTATCTTTGACTGAGAAAAAAAGAAACCCTAGGAGTTTGAACTTCCTAAGGTTTTTAATTTTATTATCATTTTATGGAATGGATTAATAAATACGCACAGTAAATAAGAGGAAAAAAGCTTTCAGAAGTACAGACTAACCAAAAAATTAACCAAGCAGCGAAAGAAGTATGTGTACAAATAAAATTTATAAAATAAAGGATTGCTGAACTTTAGAAGTTTAGTAATTTTTTACTTTGTAGCTTTTGTAAAAGTTAGTCCACGATAAGTTGTGTATTTGATTTTAAAGTTTTTAGATTTATTGACAACATAGAAAACAGAATGATAAAATAAGAGTGTGAGAAAATAAACAATGTTTTATTTTTGTATAGGTTACTTGTACTTCAGGAAAAGGGAAATAAATTTTTAGAAGGGTGCAGGAATGAAAAAAAGTATCTTAATATCAGCCAGTATTTTGAGTGCTGTATGTATTGCTATTATTTTAGTTATCGGAGGGAGTAGATATATGAAAAAACAGACAATTGAAAAAGAGTACCAACAAGGTGTAAAACTTATACAAGATTATGTCACTGACTATTTAGTTAAAAATTACGAAGGAATTGAGAAAATTGAATGGCAGGGTATTGGTGTAGAATATAGAAATTCTCCAATTTTAGGTCCATCTTTATTTGGAAATTATGTTAATACTACAGTGAAGATATTTGTATCTGAAGTTACTTATTTTTCTGCAGATTTTACTCTAACTGATGAAACAGAATATGATAATAACTTAAATAAATATGTTAAATCGATTTCTTTAAATCCTAGAAATACGGATTTTTCAATTCAAACAGACTTAGAAAATGCAACTGATGAATTAACTCCATCTGAAAAAGAAGATTTTAAGAATTTTAAAAAATCTTCTTATGGAAGCAAAAAAGCAAAAGTTGTTTATAATTTGGACATTTATAAATTAACATATTAGAGGTGTAGAATTGATGAGTAGTGAGATTACAACAGAAATATTAGCTAAAGCCATTGATAAAACAAAAAGCACTGTTCACAAAAAAGGTAAAAAATTAACTCTAGAGATTCAGGAGAAAAAAGTAAAGTTTGAAATTATAAAGAAAAGTGCTAGTGATGACAATTCTCAATTGAATGCTATGGCTATTGCACCTATCAAAGAGGATGAGACTCCTGACTATAATAATATCGCTGTTATCTATGCTGGGACGAATACACCTACTGAGGTTGGACGAAACGGATTTGGGACTGCCGCTGAAGCTTGGGTTGGAGGACTCTCAGGAGAATATGTTGAGGCAGAAGCTTTCTTAAAACAAACGAAAAAAGAAATTTCTAAACATAATGGGAAAATTACTGATGTTGCAGGTTTTAGCCAATCCGGGGGCTATATGATGAAAATGGCCGCTGAACATGGACGAATAGATGGATTTAAAACTACCAGCTTTGATGACTGGGGGAACAATCAGTTTGAAACTTTAACACAATCACAAAAAGAATGGTTAAAAAATCATCCTAAAGCATTATTGCGCTATCAAAATGATTCTTGGGCAAGACTTTCTCATCGTGACAATAAATATGGTAATGTGCAGGTGATTGAAGGTATAGGAGAACATAATACCCTATCTAACTACTTTGATGGAGATCTATTGAATTTAGATCGTCTAGCTAAAGATGGTATTTTTGCACCTAATATGACCAAAGAGCAGGTTGAAGAAGCTGCCAAAAACTGGGAAAGGAAAACCGGATACTGGAATCCTTTTATGGATGATAATGATGTGGCAAATGAACTGGTTAAAGAATATCTAAAATTATATGGAACTTATGCAACTAAAGATTTTAACATTCAGATGAAGAAACTTTATCAATTAAGGGCTATATTGTTTGAGAGTGGTGGCGGGTTGTCTGCCAATGAAAAATTTTATCTTGACAGTAAAGAAGCTTTGATTATTGTTGAAGAAGCAAAACATGATTTTGAAACAGCAACTGAAAGGATTATTAAACTTTATCAAGATGGGATTAAAGAACAAGAGAAATTATGGGAAGAAACAGTGCGGGAAGCACGAGGATTAGGAGATTCTCTTGAGGAATGGGAAGTTTATGAAGCTCTTGAAGGGGTAGGTTTCACTCATGAAGCTATTGTGGCCTTTCCTACACAACTCTACCAACATAAAATCCGTCAAGTGAAACAAATGAGTGAGAAGTTTAAAAGTATTGAACATGAGATTAAGGCTAAAATATCGGAGATAGTCGCTCGAGATCAGGAATTGGCGCAACAATTAAAGTCTTCATAGCTAAGTGATAGAGAAATAAAATTTATAAAATAAAGGATTGCTAAATAGCCTAGCAATCTTTTACTTTGTAAGTTTTTGTAAAATCAGTATGTTGTGTAACACTTTATCCTTGAGTGAGAAGAAAAGAAACCTTAGGAATTTGAATGTCCTAAGGTTTTTAATTTTGAAATTAGTAGGGTACAGGTACGAAGTGTGCAATAACTTTGCCGATGATTCGAGGCTCTTCGTACCAAGAAGCGAACTTATCCGCATATTTATCATTAATGGATGAGAGAACAAAGCCGTCATCTTCCACATACACTTTTTTAATAAAAGAATTGCCGTCCCAGTCTACAGCACAGACTTGTCCGTCGTAATCTGGTACATTTTGTTCCTTGATAAGGACCACTTCCCCGTTGTAGAACTCAGGCTCCATGGAATCCCCTTTAATCCAAGTTGCCATGTCATAATCTACCTCTTTGTTCCAGTAAACTGTAGAATAGTTCAACTCATTTGTATAGCCATAACCTAGACCAGCAGAGAGGGCTTGATCCATTACATGATAAGGAAAAAGTTTTTCAGATGTGACAGGAGGTTCTTGTTCTTTTAAAAACTTTTCTATTAAGGTGTTAGTTCTTTTTTGATTGGTTTCATTAAGTTGAGATAATTCATTTTCAGAAGATTTAGACTGTCTAACATCTGTTATTCCAAGCAAATAGTCTGTACTAACTCCGAAATATTTAGACAGGGTGTTTAAACGGTCAGTTGTAGGCTTGTTTTTTTTGTAGTTATAAAGAGTATTTTTTGATAAATTCAACTCTTTTTCTATTTGATTTAATGATTTTTTATTTTCTTTTGCAAGTAATTGAAGCCTTTTATAGAACATAAAATATTTCTCCTAAAAAAATCAAAAAAATTTGTACTTATCACTTGACAAATTTTAATGCATACATTAAAATATAAGTATAGTTAATGAATGAATTAACTATAAACTGAAAAAAGCAAATAGCCCCATCGAGTGGAGCTCTTCGCAAAATTGTTATGATATAACTTAGACAATTATTATTATAACAGTTTTGGAGGAGAAAAGTCAATGGATATGCTAATTTGTGATTTTTGTTCATTGACAACTGAATATTCCCGCTAATCTCTTTTAGAGATGAAAGAGATGGGGCAGGTAGGGTCGCTCCTGACAAGTGCGACAAGTCACTACTGAATGAAAGATAAGAGTGTGTGGCGAACTTCAGAGAACTGGGCGGAACCCGACAAATCTGAAGGAGTATAAAAACGGCAGGCAACTGCCCTTTGAGATATAGTGTTCATGCTGGCGATATGCACTAGCAGAGGTATCCGTGTGAATGTGAAATCAGACCTGGTGAAACAGAGCCTGTTATCTGAAAGACCGTGTTTTTCTCGCCCTTGGCGACAGGGGAGTAACGAGGCACTCAAACAAAAAACGAGAAGACCAGTGTTGAGTTTCAGGGTATTTCTTCCACGCTTTCTCAACTGACTGTAAATGCAGTCAAAACAAAAATACGTAAAGAAAAGAATAAAGGCAGTAGGCCTTGTTGAGTTTTAGGTGTCTTATGCCTTTTCTCAACACAATGTAAAAAATAACATGACAATATCTGACCTTCTGAAAGAATAGATAGGGCTTGTTCTGAAAAACAGTAAAAACTTAGGTCAATGAGCTGTTCAATGAATGGTGTTTGTTCTTCTTATGTGAAGTAAGAAGAAACTTAAGTCAATGAGTTACTCCCAGAGTAATGTTTGTTTTACTGGCAATTTAAGTTGTATGATGAAGATATTGACTGTGTGAAGTGGAAAGAGAACGACGAGATACATTAAAAGAATGTCAAAGCACTAAAATGAAGTTCGGTAATACTATTCAAATGATTTCTTATAGACTTTTTAAAAAGTGCTGGCTATTCTTAAGTGTAAATCTTTGTTTTCTTTTTATTAGGAATATCTCTTTGATGAGTTCTAATACATCAAAAACATCTATGTTGTCTCCTTTCGTTTTAGGTTGGAAACATTTTGTTTATCGGTTTTCGAAAGGAGAGGAGGATATTTTGACATATAATGATAGGGGACTATTTTTACCTTGTCAAGTTATAAAAAGAGAGCATTTACTCTCTTTTTTCTTGTTGCTGTAGTATAAGGGGTATTACGAAAGGCTTTCAATCTTTCAATGCAAGTTCGAGTCTTGCCGGCAACCTCGTCAGAAATGACGTTAAACATTTGTTGCTATTGTACGTCTATTTTTCATTCTGCGATAAACTTCTCTTTTTAATATAATAAACTAAAATTTCCAATCCTTTCTTTTTTGTAGATACGCGCTGCTAGAGGAAGAGAAATAGACGCGGCCTGTATGTCTCACATACAGGTTTTTTTGTGGTCATAGTCTAAGGGAAAGACGCTTGTATAGAGGGGATACAAGAGATACGGGTTCGACTCCTGTTGATCGCATAAATAAAGAAAGAAAAGGAGTATATAATATGAGCCATTTAAATATACACATTTCAAATAATTTGAATGATGGAGATATAATAATTCGCATATCACAGACTAAGGAATTGGAAGAAGATGAAAGGGACGGTGTTTTTGAATTTGAACAGTCTGATGATTTTAAAGATAAGTTGAGAGACAATCTAGATATGAAGATAAGTAGGTCTGTAAAGATAATTAAAGAAGATAAGGATTAATTCCTTATTTTTTTGTGATTATAGTTTAAAGGTTTTTCCTTCTTTTGACCTAGGGTAAAACACTTGTAAAATCTTTGCTTTTACAAGAGATACAGGTTCGACTCCTGTTCATCACATGGTCAGAAATGACGTTAAACATTAAAAAAGAGCATTAAGAGGGGGATTTGATGGAATAAATATTGAGATTATGAAGAAATAAGAGTGATGATTATTTTGAAGTGTTGCATGAAGAAGTTGAAAAAATGATGTCCGAACCTTGTCTGCTATGACATAAACTAGCCAAAATACATACATTTAAGGAGGGGAAATATGATTAAATTTCCAATTCAAGCCCAAAAATTTTTGGGAGATAAAATCACTGTAGATAAAAAAATCGAAATTGTGCCTAAACGTGGTGCTGAAGCAGGCTATACCCGTTATCTTGCGACAAGTAAGAAGCACCCTGAAGGTTTTGAAATCCGTGTAGAAGGTGCCAATGCCGCAAAGCCTACACGACGCCAAGAAGTTGTCTTGACAGGGGTCAAACTTGCACAGGTGCGTAACCGTATGCCTAAAGGGGGCTATGCTTACGAGTATGTGATTTATGCGGATTCACTCAAATTGGCTTAAGGGAGGAAAAAAGTATGGTATTAAAATTAAGTAAAGATTTTACAAAACAAAATGAATTGACAGAAGAATTTGGGGACTTTGATAAGGGGCTTGGGAAATTGCTCTTTTTGTCTGCGGAAGCTCAACTGCGTTATGAAGACTATGAAGCAGAAGAAGGGGAAATCAAACGCCGTCCAACAGATGAGGTGGACTATTACGAAGTTAAGCTCTATTCTGAAGCCATGGGCGAACAAATTGAAGTTAAAATGCCTGCGGATACAAGTTTTGATGGACTGGACTATGAAGATGAAGTTAAACTTGTTCATCCTTCTGCCTTCTTCTGGAGTGAGAAAGAGCTTTCCGTTTTTAATGGTCAAAGACGTGTAAACTATTATGACGGGGTCAAGTTCCGTGCAGAAAAAATCGAAAAAGCAGGTAAAGCTACAGTCTCTACTCCAAATGTCGCCACAAAATCAGAAGACAAGTCCGAAAAAGCTTCTGAGAAGAAATAGATAGCTTATGCGACAAAAAAACGTGTCCAAAGGCGCTCGTCTGTATTTGTGGAACAGGTATGACCGTCAAAGCTTTGTGGGACTTGTAGGACTTCTCTTAAGCAGTCCCAGTCTCATCTTTTATAAAGACTTTCAAGCCATGGATTCTAAAAGGCTTGCCCTTGTTTTGGCAGCCATTTTTTTTGTAGCTTTTTCTTTGTCTTTTGGTTTACTTGTCTTTACTTACCAGCGTTTTAGGGCCTTCTCCGTCAATAATTACAAACGTTTATTGTTGAATTACTTGCTTAAGCATAATCTGGTGGAGAAGGTGACAGTCAAGACAGACAGGGGGAGTCGGGAGCGCAAAAAGCTTGCCCGTATTTATGTGAAGCAACCCAACTCTTATGAATTGCATGTTTATTTCCCCATTGACGGGGGAACACACCAAGAGAAATTCTTGTCCCTTTCTGGGGAGCTTGAGACGACTTTCTTTGCGGACTTTCAAGAACAGAATTTCATCAATGAAAAGAGGATTCTGACTAAAAGGTCTTATGTGGAGTATGTCTTTGCCATTGAGGGTGAGCGAAACAGGATTCATGTGAATGATGTCGTCATTGATAAGAAACTGGGTGTGAAGCTCATGAACGGAGTCTACTGGAACTATGAAGCAGACCCACATTTATTGATTGCGGGCGGCACAGGTGGTGGAAAGACCGTTCTTTTAATGTCTTTACTCTCAGCTTTGGCTCGTGTGGGTCAGGTGGATATTTGTGACCCTAAGCGTTCCGATTTTGTAGGTTTAAAAGATGTTCCTGTTTTTAAAGACCGTGTGTTTATCGATAAAGAAAGCATGATGAATTGCTTAAGAGAAGCAGTGGTTTTTATGGATAGTCGCTATGATGTCATGACCAGTCACCCAGAATATAAGCCGGGTAAACGTTATTCAGACTATGGCTTATTTCCTAAATTCATTCTCTTTGATGAGTGGGCAGCTTTTATCGCCAGTCTGACCTATCAAGAATATGAGGAAGTGATTCAGTCTGTGACACAGATTGTTTTAAAAGGACGTGCCTCAGGTGTCTTTCTTATCTTAGCCATGCAAAGACCCGATGGCGAATACTTAAAGACCGCCCTACGGGATAACTTTATGAAACGTTTGGTGGTAGGACGTGTAACAGCGACTGCTTACCGCATGATGTTTGGGGATGAGAGTGATAAGAAAATCTTTAAATATATCAAAGGCAAAATTGGTCGTGGCTATGTGGCCAACAATGGGGAGCTGGCTCGTGAGTTTTATAGTCCCTTTGTGCCTATTGAAGAAGGCTATGACTTTATCACAGAACTGGCAAAACTTCCTGTCTTGAAAGAGACTCAAGCTGTTCAGCTTGAAGCTCCTCCTGTCTCAAATGTAGAGCTGGAGCGTGCAGAAGCAGGACGCTTGGAAGACAAGACCTATACCATTACGTCTTTAAGCCGCAAGTTAGAGCAGCCCAACAAGACGGTAAAAACAGTCATTGAGCGCTTAGCCGCAGCTGACTTTCCTATTCGGGAAAAAGCACCCTATACGGAGGATGATTATTATGCCTTACAGTCGGTCTTTTCTGCCAAGGAAGCAGGAGCTTTGACACTTCATGAAGCCATTGAGGAAATCTTGGCGGATGAAGAAGAGTACAAACGAGACTTTGAGAATTTTAAAGAGGACTTGGAGTGATTTTCTTTAAAGAAGGGATAAAACTCTCGCAGTCGGCGGTGGGAAATTATAGGACTTGTCCGTTTGTCTGAAAGACAACTTGCCCAAGGCAAGCAATTTTCCACGGTCGTACTGCCCTCACAAACGGGAGTGCGTGACAGCAGTTTCCACTTCTTGAAGCTTGTTTTTCTTTCTTTGGATTTTAGTCGTGCAGAAGCGTAAGCATAGCTCCGTGCGCAGCGTAAGGAGTGAGCGTGCGTATGCACGGAGTGGTGGCGCAAGCCGCCACTCGATCAACCCCCAGAATGCTAATGAGGGGGGTAAGAAGTGACACTACCCTAACCAAGCCAGTAACCATGCCCCTCTAAGAGGTGTCACCTTGATTTGGAGTGTGGGCAATAAAAAGAGAAAGGAGGGCAAGTCCATTGATATAAAAGCCGTAAGGACAGGGGCGCACGTGACCCAACAGTTTATGGCAGATATTTTGGGTATCTCTTTGAGTTACTACCGCAAGATAGAGAAAGGAGAAAAAGCCTTGACTCTTGACATTAAGGAAAAGATAAAAGCAGCTTTTTATAAACCTTTTGACAGTAATTCTAAGTTAGTGGCGACCATTGACTATGTGAATATCCGATTTCAAACCCTGAATGTCCGTGAGGTGATACAAGAGGTTTTGGGTTTAAAAATTGAGAACTTTCATTTGAATGATTTCAAGCGCTACAAGTACCCTTTCTTTCTCAATTACGGACATATTAATGTTTATTACCATGACAAAGACCCTAAAGCAGGGGTCTTGATTGAAATGAGTGGACAGGCTTGTCGGGAGCTGGAGTATGACTTTGAATTTCATCAAGGCAAAAAGACCTGGTATGACTTTTTCAAAAATGCTATAGATTATGCTTTAAGAAAAGCCCCTGACAATGACAATTTCATGAAAGTGACCCGTTTTGATTTGGCGCTTGATGAAGTCTACAATGAAAAAGAGGGGAACTTTGATTTGTTTCAGCTCTTGAGTGCTGCCCGTGAAGGGCGCTGGAACGGGAGAAAAAAGAGTTATGCGGCAATATTAGGAGGCAGAAGAACAGGGGAGGGCTTAATCAATGACGGGCTTTCCCTTTATTTTGGCTCCAAACGCACCCATCTCTTTTTCCGCTTCTATGAAAAAGATTATGAACGTGCCGAACAGGAGAAAACCTCTGTGGAAGCGATTCGGGACCTTTATGGTTTGAAAAATCGCTATGAGATTATCATGCGCAAGGCAATTTCAAATGCTTTTGTGAGAGAGTTTGTGGAGACAAACTTTAATCTGGCAGAAGAAGGGGTCAAGATTGTCAATGATAATTTGACCTTTTATGATTCAGAAGGTGGTCTTTATATGGACTGGTATAAGGTAATGGGGACAATGCATGCGATTCATTTTACGGTACAGCCAGAAGCACCCGATGTAAACAGAATCTTTCACTGGTTTGAAAATGGTGGTCCCGCTTCTACTTACTTATTGTTAAGCAAGTATGATGAGATGGTGGGGGATAGTCGTTTACAGGAAATCATAGCTTCTGCGGAAATCACAGAACGCAACGAAAGAATTTTAGAGCAGTTGGAGCTGATTAGAGGAGGGACGTCATAGAAGGTAATATCGAACATTTTCGTAAGCTTCAAGAAAGAAGAATGAACAACCATGACAAGCTTTTACGTTTCTTTCTCAACCAGTATCGTTTTGATAGAAACAAGTATGACAGTGGTGTCTATGACAGCCTTTATTTTCAGGTCTTTGATGAAGAAGCGGCTTTGGATGTGTTGGAGCAACTGGGTTTTCTCTTTCCTCCTGAGCCTAAGGTCTCAAGAAGAAGCTACTATGAAAGATATAAAAATAAAAAGATAGGAGAGCTTCCATTGGGCTATAGGGGAGCGCTTTATTTTTTAATCGAAAATGGTTATGCGGAAGCTGTCTTGTAGAAAGGAAGGAAAATGGATGAAATAGAAAATGAAATTGAAGCTCAAAAGCAATTCTTAACTTTGAGGAAAAATCATTCTCGTTATGAAATGAGTATTGATTTTTATGAGTCTCCTCAAGGTATAATCTCCATAGATGGCTTTAGTCCGTTTAAAATTCCATCGGGATTAAGAAGGGAGGGCTTGCCTTATATAAAAGAAAAAGAGTATTCCTGTTTTACTCGTGAACAGCTTTCTCAACTGGCCGTTCAATGGTTTGTATTGATAAATTGCAATACGGGGATAAGTTCAGAACCTGTGAGCAAAAGTGAGGAAGAAGTAGAAAAAGCAGTGGAGGAACTCACGGCTTTCTTTTCGATATTATTGAGAGAGCGATTATCTTCGCCTCATTTTTTGTTTATTTAAAATGATAGAAGCAATAAATTCAAGATTCCTTGAGCTTATGTACAAATAAAAAAGAAGTTATGGGTAAACAAATTTACTGTATTCACTATAAATAGGTATAAGGAGAAACGATGTTATTCAAAAAATTTATAAACTTCTGCCATGAACGAAAAGTGGCTTTGATTAGAAAGTCTATTTTAGAGCGCTTTACTATTCATCAAGTGTACTATTATGACGGTAGAATATCCTATGAAGTGGTTGAGATGAAAGTGAGGGCTTACTGTGGGAACTATCCTCTCTATGGTCCAGATTTTAGGCGCTTGGCAAGCTTTGATTCGGAAGAAAAGGCTGTCCAGTATTTAAGAAAGCTGCGCAATGAACAAGTGGTATTTAAGCGTGCGCTTGGTGGTTTATCGGATAAACGGGACTAAAAAATGTATTGAAGGAGAATGAGCAAAATCTTTGAATATATTTTCTGTCTTTATTATAATAGTTTTTCATGAAATTTACTAACTCTGTTAGTAAGTTTCATAGATTATATAAAGAGAGGTAATATTCTTATGACAAAAGCTAAATTTAATACATTAATAGGTACTATTGGTGCAACCATAGGTGTATTTGTATTTTTGGCATACATTCCTCAAATTATAGCTAATTTAGAAGGTCATCAAGGTCAGCCTTACCAACCTTTGGTTGCGGCTATATCTTGTTTGATTTGGGTATTGTATGGCTGGACAAAGGAACCCCAAAGAGATTATCTTCTTATTCTTCCCAATGCGGCAGGTGTTGTGTTGGGTTTAGCGACTTTTATAACATCAATTTAAACAAAAATGAGTTTAGCTACTCATTTTTTTATTTGTCTTTAAAATAAAAGCTTTACCTCAATCTTGGGTAGAGCTTTTAAATGGTTGAGAGCTTTTGTGTTTAGAAAAACTGAAAAATCTGGAAAGGAGGATGTATTTTATTTTATCAGAGTGTGAATGTGTTGCTTTAGAGGAGAAAGTCCAAAGCGGTCAAGCCTTAAGCCACCGTGAACAGCGCTTGATTTTTTTAAGTCTTGATAAACGCTTAGGCTACAACGCGGACGGCACCAGTCGTATTATAGAAAAACTTGTGGATCTCTGGCTTATAGAAATATTTGGTTAGACCTTTTTTATAAAAACATTTCAGAAGCTTGAAGGCAAAATCAGAGGAGGGAAAAAATAAACGATAGAAAGAAAAGGAAGAAGACATTATGCCAACATTATCACAGGAAATCAAAGCCCTTCAAGCAGAAGTAAACGACATTGAAGCCCTTTTTGCGGCAGGGAACGCTTTTCAAGAAGCGGCTCAAAGGCTAAAAGGAAAAGGTAAAGTTTTACGAACCGTTGAAAATGACACAACAATTTTGGATGATAGCATTGAGATTGTGTCCAATCGTACCAATGACTTGATTAAAAACTTAGTCAAGGCGTCATCCTCTTACAATTTTTCAAAGAAATCTTTCAATGAATTGAAATCAAAACTTGAAGAAGTTCAAGCGCAAGCTCGCCGTGGCGCAAAATAAAAAGACGGTTTCATAAATAGAATGAGGGTGGGATTTTGCCTTCAACCTTCTGAAATGTAAGAAAAGCGTCAAAAACCAAAGAAAGAGTGAGGGAAATATTATGACATACAGTAAAGACGAGGCACAAAGTAAAATCCAAAGACTGGGTGAGTTAATGATTGCCAAAAGATATAAGGAAGTATGGACTGTCGCAAGTAATTTATTGGCTTATTTTAGAGCTTATGGTGATGTAATGCCAGGCTCAGATTATTTGGTTGTTGATGAAGTGCTTAGAAGCTTTTTCTCTGTGAATAACCAACTTGACGAGGTAAGCATGCTTGCTTATGGCATGGGTCAAAAAGCATTGAATACTCAACTCTAAAAACAATTGGATAGAGTTCAAAAAGAAGTTCATACAAGTTCAAGGTTCGACTCCTTGTGCTTGTTTAAAAATAAAAAGTAAGCTGTTTGTATACAGACTCACTATGAAAGGAATGTTATATGAAAAAATGTATTATGTTTTTGGGAGAAAAGGGAGTGGGGAATACTAAAATGGTTAGTCTATTGTATCTCCATAATATTTGTTCATCTCATCAACAAAAATACGAAAAGCCTTACGGGTCATTTCATTGTAATGGCTTGAAAAAAGATGGAATTCAAAAATTTCTTCTTCGTTAACAAAATAGGCAGAAATATTTTCTAATTTTGCTTCTTTTGCCTGAGAAACTCTGTGGTTTCCATCAATTACACGTAAACCTCCGTGAAATTCTTTTAAAATAATAATAGGTTGACCTTGAGAGGCACTTTCTTCGGTGGAGGGAGTGTATAAGATGTTGGTTAGACTAGGTAAATACTGTTCATTACTTTCAGAGTATTGCGGAATAAACTCTTTTAGAGGAACTTGTATTTCATTTCTTTTATTGAGGGATAAGTATTTTTGAAGCTTTGGTATTGAAATACGAGAAGGAAATATCCAATCAGTTCCGAGTGTTTCTCCAAAAGAATTATTAATAGCGTAGTGGTTCCACCAGTCGTTTTCCTCATCAAAAAAACTTTTAGGAATATTGGTTATTTGATTAAGAATGAATTTTATTTTGCTACTTGAAAGGAATTCGTAAGACTCTAAATGTTGTTTGAATTTTTCTTTTACTGGATTATTTTTCATATTGTTATTTTAGCATATATGATTTTTACTTTACAAATCTTATAGGGGGGATAAAAGTTGGAAGGATTTATACTTGTCATATTTATTGAGTTATTGTTAATCATCTATCTTAGAGAGGAGGAATATGGAGAAGGATTTAAAATTATATTCTCAATTCTTCTCGCTCTCCTTAATGTTCTTATGGTTTTAAGATTTTAAAATTCAATATGTTATATGTAAAGGAGTTAAAAAATGAAATGTAAATTATGTGGTCTAGCACTTCCAAAAGAAGAGGTTATTCCAGATCAAAACTATCAAATTTGTGATGAATGTGAGGTTAAATTAGAATATGGAAACTAAAAAAGGGGTTGTGCTTTGCGAAAAATGCCATAAAGATACTGCACTTGCCACAATAGAACATCAATTATTGTGTAGAAAGTGTTACGAGGTAGTCAAATAATGCGCCTAAAAGATATTCAGCCTGTAAGTCCAGAAGATTTTGTAGTCTTTGAGAATGGCACAGCTTATAGCTATTTCATAGATAGGGGTATAGCGCGTAGAAATGCGCAAGAAGTTGAAGACTTTCCAAAGTTCTATACGGCAGAACAAATGGAAGCCTATGCCAGAATTGAACGTGATTATATTGTCGTGTTAGAGGGAGACACTATCACGAAAAGCTATGCGAAAAAGAGATTTACAGGGGCTAGCGCAGTTGACGTTTATGGGGACAGCTACAGGGTAGTGCATCATGTAAACAAAGGAAAGAAGTGGGTTTTACAGAAGGGGGAAGCATGAAAACTCATGAATTAAAATTAGACATCAAGTACTTTGACGATATAAAGAACGGCAAGAAAAACTTTGAAATTCGCAAGAATGACCGAAATTATCAAGTCGGGGATATTTTGGACTTGAAAGCATGGCAGCCTAAAAGCGCTATGTATGTTGGGGAGTACAACGAATGTGTGCATCATTATCATGCCAAAACACTCAAAGTGAAGGTGGTTTCTGTTTTCAAACCCAAAACAATAAATGCCAAAAAATATTTAGGTAGAGGTTATATAGATGAAAATTCTTCTGTTTATATAGTGAATGATGACGTCTTTAAGACTCTAAGAGAATATTTTGATACAGACCGTTTGCCAGTGGGTTATGTCGTTCTCGGAATTGAAGTGTTTCAGTGAAGAGAGGGTCAGAAGCCCTTATCAAGAGTGGGAAAAATACATTAAAAAGTTTATAATAAAATATATTTAATACCAGAAGAAGGAGTTTTAAAATTTATGGAATTTACAAAAAAACATTGGATTGTGGCAGGTATTGCCTGTCTGATTTTAGCAGGAGGAAGTGCAGGCCTTGTCGCTCATCATCAGGCGCAGGTAAAAGCAGAAAAGACAGCGCAAGAAGCTAAACGCACCTACGATAAGCTTGTAGCTTCTGCCAAAAAAGCAACAGAAAAGGCAGAGACATTCAAAGCTGAAGAAGACGTTAAAACTGCCCAAGCTGCCATTGAAAAGCTAGACAAGAAAGACCAAAAAGCACTTAGTACTCGTGTAGAGAGAGTGCGTAAGAACTGGGTCTTCTTTCATCAAGCAGACAAGGCTGTAAGTGCTGCGGAGAAAGCGAAGACAGGCCAAACTATCAAGACAGCTCAAGATGCGGTCAATACATTAAAAGATGCAATGACAAAGTCTAAAAAAGCAGAATTACAAAAGCGTTTAGACAAAGTCAAAGCAGATTTAAAGGCTAAAAAAGCTAAAGAAGAGGCAAAGGCTAAAACTCAAGCAGCACAAGAACAGGCAGACAGCTCAGCACAGCCAGCGAATAATACGCAAGAAGCTCAAGCAGAAACTCCTGCGTCAGGAACAAGTCCAGAAAATGGACAATATAGCCAAGCGCCCGCAACACCAAGCTATACAGCTCCTGCGACAGGTGGAGGTGCAGTTGCCCCAGCACAGCCAAGTGCCAGCACAGGCAACTTTGCGCCTAATAACGGATCTTCTTCTAATACCAGTGGAGGTGAGCTTACACCACCAGCTGCTCAAAGCTTTACCGGCTGGGTAAGAAATAAAGCGGGACAGATTGTTTGGTCTCAAGGTGGTTTTGGCTCTTTATCCGAAGCAGCACGTGTAGCAGCAGATTGGTTGAATGGTAATGCGACAAGTGGCGGTTGGTCTTCAGGCGCATATTAAATAAAGGTAGAAAAAGATAGTTTCTTTTAAGGGCTATCTTTTTTTTGTCCTCAATCAAGACATAAAAAGGATTGTAGGAAGGACGTGTCTATATGGTATAGGAAAAGAAGAGAAAGCCAAGCCGTGGCTTTTTATTTTGCGCAAAATAAAAAAGATAGGAGTAAATACAGATGTTCAAATTTCAGAAGAAAAAGTTGAAAAAAGCACTGACAGAAGAAAAACAGACAGGTTTTCGTTGCCATAAAAAAGGCAAGCACTTTGTGACAAGTGCCTTGCTTGTAGTAACAGCAAGTGGTATAGTCGCAGGGCTTGTACAAGCCGATGTCTTGAATACCAAACACTCCCCCTCAGTCTCATTGCCAGAAAAAGGTGGCGTAAATTATAAGTTCACAGGTACAGGGACGGTCAAATGGTCGAATGGGCATGACACTTCCGCAAATTTCATGCAAGTGAACGGGGTCACCACATTTTGTTTGGAGCCTTTCACAGATGTCTTTAATGGGGCTTTGGCGACACGTGCCGGTCAAAATGAAGCGGTCTATAAATTATGGCAGTCAATGTCGGAGTACCAACGCAATTTGGTGAACAATATTGTCTATATTGGAGAGGTTAATAATGCGGAGGCAGACCCTAACATTAACCTTGCGACACAATTTGCCATGTGGTTAGTTGAAGCGGGACAAAATGAAGTTTCAGGGCTACTTCCAAAAGTTTCAGAAGTGGACACTTCAAAACTGAATAACGTTGTAGGTGGACATAAAATTACAGGATTAGCGTCCACTGGAGCGGATATCAGTGAAGTAGTAAAATATGCGACCACTATCCTTAAACAAGCCGCCGCAAGTTCTAAAAGTCCAGACTTTAACCCCAACCCTTTAACAGTTCTGGCAGGCTCAAGTGCCACAGCTACAGATAAGGCAGGGGTTCTTGCGG
Organism: Lactococcus muris; assembly: GCF_042849115.1. NCBI lineage: Bacteria > Bacillati > Bacillota > Bacilli > Lactobacillales > Streptococcaceae > Lactococcus > Lactococcus muris. The sequence goes on from NZ_BAAFQO010000003.1 coordinate 21,790, forward strand.
GAAATGCGGGAGGCTACGGTTTGCCTTTTGACCGTATTAAAGCAAGTGAGGGATTGACTGCTCAACGTAAAGGCAATAGCCTTGAAGTCTCAGCTACCCCAAAGGCAATTGGGAAAGAGGGGAATGTGGCAGTTTGGAATAATCAAAATAGAGATTTTGCTCCAAGCTATATTTATGGCACTATTAACCCTAATGGTACTGTAGGACAAACCCTATTTGCCACAACTGACCCAGCAACTTTGGAAGGTGAATTAAAAGTCAAAACAATTGGTTTAGGTGAAGCTACACTGCTTAAGCAAGATGCCGATACAGGTAAGGCAGAAGCTCAAGGGGCGGCTCATTTAGAAAACTCAGAGTGGGGGCTCTTTTATAAGTCTAACAATCAACCTGTGACGTGGAAAGACGGTAATGAAGGCTATCCTATTACTGTGGTTTCAGGCGAAAAAGTCGCAGGTGATAATATTGTCCTTCGTATGACAGATGTTTCCAAAGGGGTAAAACTTAAAAATCTGAACTTCTCAGATAAAGTCTACTGGCAAGAAACCAAAGCTCCAGAAGGCTATGAGTTGTCTACGAAAAAGTATGATGTTGAATTTGACGAAAAGGATAAATTCAATTCAAGTACGAAAAACTACATGGAAGAAGCCACAGCCAAAGACCGTGTAGGTAAGTTTGGAGTGGTTTGGTCGAAAGTTCAGGATGTCAATGGTTCACTTACTGGCTTGAATGGGGCAGAATTTGAAGCCAAACCAATTAATGGCACAAAAGGAGAGCCTGTAAGAGTGACTTCTAAAGCAGTCACTGACCCTAGCACAGGAATTACAAGCAATGGTGTTGTAGACTTCAAAGATTTACTTATTTTTGGGGATCATGTGTTTACAGAAGTAAAAACACCCAAAGGCCTGAAGCCAATCAATCCGTTTACAGTTACACATACAACGAATCGTGATAAAGACGGGAATATCACAAGTTATACCTTTGTCTTTACAGATACGGTCACAGGTCAAATTATTTCCACAAATGACGTGGACGTGTCCCACATGAAAGATAACAATATCATGTTCAATCTGAACCTAGGGACATTCACAGATAAACCGGAAGAAAAACCTACCCCAAGTATTACAACCACTGCCAAAGACAAGGCGGATGGCGATAAGTTGTTGGGTGTAGGTCAAGCCCGTGTGACGGACATGGCTCAAATGTCTAATTTGCCTGCTTCTCAGGAGTTCAATCTTAAGGGGAAGGTCGTGTATAAAGGTACAGGCCAAGAAGTCAAGGATGAAAAAGGCAAAGCCATTGTTGCGGAGAAGAAGTTTAAGACCGATACAAATGGCAGTGCCTCTGTGCAGTTGGATTTCCCAATCATTTATACCCTGAAAGACCAAGACAAGGAGTACACGGTTACTGAACTTGTCACAGATGAGAAAGGAAACAAGGTTGTGGAGGAAAACGACTATAAGAATAACCCTTCTCAATCTGTGAAGGTGGCTAAAGCTGATGGACACACAGAAGTGCAGGACAAAGAAATAAGTCCGACAAGTACTGTAGTTAAGGATAAGTTCTTCTATGAAGGCTTAGTCAAAGGGGACACTTATACTGTTAAAATCAGTCAAGCCTACGACCATGACTTGAAGAAAGTTATTGATGTGGACGGAACTTTGACTTTTAAGGCGACAGATACAAAAGGTGTTGTGGAAGTGCCCGTCAAAGTGGATGCGACAAAATATGCGGGACACAAGATAACTTTCTATGAGGACGCATGGCACGGTCAAAAACGAAAAGACAAGGAAAAACCACTTATTTCTCATCACAACAAGGATGATGAAAAAGAAAGCTTTACAGTGAAAAAACCAACTCCTCCAAGTCCTAAGGGACTTCTTCCTCAAACAGGGGAGAAAATCGCCTTGTGGGGCATGGCAGGTTTTGGTTTCTTGCTTGTAGGTCTTGTGCTTGCGCAATGGGATAAAATTAAGTCTGTCCTTAAGAAAGACCAAAAAGATTAAAATGACTTGACCCTAAAAAGGGTGAATGGCGGTGGGAGGAATAAAAATGTCTGATATTGAAAAAATAATGCCTTATCCTAAGACGAGGCGTTTTGTATTGGAGGAAGAAAATGGAATACAAAGAAGCGTCTATGAATTATTCAAGAAAACAAGTCTATTCGTCTATTGAGCATTTGGAAAGGCGTATAGAGCATGCACGTGAGAGTTCAAGTGCTGCTTTATTTCGTACAAATTTTGGAGAAGAGGCTGGTCAAAAACTCCATGAAGCGCATCAAAGGTTTAGGGAAGTGGATGCTCTCTTATACAAGGCTTTACAAAAATTATCGGAAATTAGACAAAACTTTTGAGAGGTGAGAAGGACATGAAAACACCAAGAGTATATATTGTCAACTTAGGCAACTATAACCGAGGTCAAGCTAGAGGGAAGTGGTATGACTTACCTGTAGATTATCGTAGAGTGCAACGGGACTTGTTGCTTGATGAAGTCCATGGAGAAGAATATGCCATTCATGCTTTTGAAAACTTTTATGGCTTTTCAGTAAGCGAATATTCTTCCATAAAAGAACTCAATGCTTATGCCCAACAGCTAGAAGAAGTGTCTCATATGGATCATATTGAAGATATTCTAGAAGTCTATACCCTAAAAGAAGTTCTGGAGTTGGGAGACAATTTTGACTTTGTACAAGCTGATGATGAGGAGGATTTAGCCTATGAGGTGGTTGAACAAATGGGCGGGTTAGAAAGTTTTGAACCATCGACTCTGGAGCTGTATTTTGACTACGCAGCTTATGGCCGTGATTTAGCCCTACGTGGCTACCGTCAAAGCTCAAATGGCTATGTCCGCAAGCTAGGAAGATAATTTAAAGGTAAAGGGAGGGGAGTGGCGGAGGGTCAAAAATATGAAAATTTTAAAAGAAGGTCTTCGACTGATTTGTTGTAGTTTGATTTGCCTTGTGTTTTTTGTTTTTGTTTCTCTTTTTTGTGCATTAGCGCAGATGTATCCGATTGTTGGAGTGCTTATTGTGTCTGTGTTTGGAGGTGTCGCTTTAAGATTAACCTTATTTTCTAAGTGAAAATTTCAAGAAGTATAAGATCAAGAAAGGAAAAAATGATACATAAAATAACGAGTGAAATATCTCTTCTACTTGATAAGGCGGTAGATATTAAATCGGATTTTAGAAAACGAGAGTACACTTTGGATGAGCTCTTAGTGTTTTTACAAAAAAATAATCGCTCAAAGGATTTGCGTCACCTTTTGAGCGCTATGGATAGTCTTGAGTCTACGCTTGACCTTTTAAACAATAGTTTAAATACTATTGCGGATATCCAACAAAAATTTAGAGGCTAGAATAAGACCTCGATGAATAATAGGAGGTAAACCATTGGAAATTTATAAACTGGCAAGAGAGCTGGGGGTGAAAAGTCAAGCCCTCCTTTTTCTTGCCCAAAAAGAAGGAATAGAAGCTAAAAGTGTAGCTTCCCCATTAACAGAAGAGGAAATGGACAAGCTGCTTGTGGCTTTTGATGAAGCAGGAGGGGACTTAGAAAGTCTTGGGACTGTGCCTGATGTTGAGACAGTACAAGAAGGACATGTAGAGCTTTCTCAAAAGAAGAAGGGACTAAAGTCTCCTTTTGCTAGTCTTAAGGCATACGAAAAGCAGCCCCCAGCCCCTAAAATCCCTAAAGTGAAAACAGTGAAAGAAGGCAAGGCACTGCGTATCTATCGGGTGCTTGCTACGCTTGTGATTGCCCTGTTTATTGGTCTAGGCTACTCGGCTTATAAGGCAAATGTACAGGTAGAAACCCTCACCAAGCAAGTCAATGCGACCACGCAAACCCTAAGTGACAATCAAAAAATGCTTTCTGAGGAAAATAAAAAATTAGTGGCCCGTGTTCAAGCTTTAGAAGAAGGACAGAAAAAGGCAGAAGCTGCTTCTAAAAAAGCAAGTCCAAAGCCTTCAACTTCTAAAGCTAAAGGAGAGGCAACTAAAAATAAAAAATAGGAGGATGTATTAAAGAATGAGTTTTGAAGACATAAAATCAGGCTTTATCGTGGTGCTGGCGGTTGTTGCGGCTATTATGATTTTTAAGCACTGGAAAAATGCGGCTTGGATGGAAATTATTTCTGTTCTTGCCATTGGTGGGATTATGTGGGCACTCTTTACAGGTAAAGATATATTTGCCATGATGTGGAAGGTTATCACTGCCCTTTTGAAAGTCTTTGGGATTAATGCTGCGTGAGTGCCTATGAAAAAACAAGAACGATTACATTATGACTATGCGATTGGCTTAGAAATGCCCTACTGGATTCAAGAAATCAGACTACGTGGAAAAGTTTATTGGACTTTTCAAACACCCTTGTCTTTGTCATTTTTAGTGGTTATGGGCTTAAGCGCTCTCGTGATTTTTCTTCTCATCCGTCCCCTATTTCCCTTTCTAAGATATGTGCCTTTTATTCCTGTTTCTTTGTTTACGGTAGTTCCTTGGTTTATCGGGAAGACCTATGTTGAAAAGGAGCCTGACGGGAAAAAAGTCCATACTTTCCTTTTCGGGACTTTGCGTTTTGTCAAAAACTTTGCTTTTGATAAGCGCTGTATTTATGGTGAGGAACGGAGGGAGGAGGTACAGGAAAAAATTGTATTTGAAAAAGTTATGCTTTAGATAAAGCTAGAAAGAGGATTATGAAACTTAGTTACCCGATAGAAAAATATAAGGACAATTTAGTATTAACCAAGGAAAGAGAGGTCATGGCTTTTTATAGTATCCCTTACTTTTCGTCTTCTTCTATCAACTTTAAGAAAAAAGAAGAAACAAAAGAAAGCATAGAAAAAGCCATAAAAAAATTATTACCTAATGCCTATTTTGAGCTTTCTTTAGTTCCTCGTGATTTTCTTTTGGAAGAAAAAATGTCAGACCTTGCGGATACATTTGTATCTGAAAATAAGAAGTCGGGAGAGATTTACCTTAAGGAAGTCACAGCACGTTATACAAAAGAGATGGAGATTCCTTATAAATATGTGTGGTTACTAGGGGTCTACCTCTCCAAGGAAATGAAAGATATGTCTTTCAAAGAACTTATAAAAACTACAGTGAATAAACAAACGACAGCCTTAATGCATACCTTAGGAAGAGTGGTGCAAATAAGAGAAGACTGGTTTGAGGAGTGGAGGATAACAGAAATGGAGTTGAGACAGACCCTTTCTGCTCTAAAACCTGTGCCCTTGTCACATGAACAGATGTATTACTATCAAAGGTTACAGTTCTTGCCTTACATTCCACATCTATTTAAGGATGTTTTGGGGTCAAAAAGTGTCCATAATGTCACAGATACCATGATTTATGCTAATAATATGGGAGAGTTACAGTTTGTCAGTCCCTATGGTACAAGTTACTTGTCTATTTTGCCCATTGGAAAGTCTACAGGGATATTGAGCAATAATCATATGGATGAGATTGTCCAAAGTTTTAACTTTCCCATAGGATTAAAAAAGAAGTGTCATTTCCCAGATATGAAAAGTTCCTTTGGATACAAGTCTAAAATGAGTCAGAGCCTTGTGCGCTCCAAAACGATTATGCGTGAGACGGCAAACACAGGGAATGTCATGTATGACCGTATTATTATTGGGCGTCAAGCCCTTAATGACATGGCAAAGAAAGTTGAAGCCAAAGCGCCTATTATTGAATATGGCGCTTTTTTATTTGTGGCAGCTTCCAGTCGTGAACAGTTAAGAAGTCGTGTAAAAACGGCAATTCAAGCCTTCGACGGTAAATTTGTCTTGGAGCGTGCGCGTATGGATCAAGCCTATCTTTTTCAAGCCTTGCTCTATGGCGCAAAATTAGACCGTACCACTCGTTTTTGGTATCACTCCTCGGATTCGGCAGGTTTTTCCCAACATCTGCCTTTTACCACGACAAAGAGCGGTTCAGATTCAGGTTTTCCTTTAGGGCGAATAGATACGAATTATCACAAGTGGGAAGATTTAAACCAAGCCATTCATGCCTCAAGAAACATTGTCCTCTATAATCCCATGCTTGCTAATAAGGAAGGAATTGCAGGAAAGATTACCAAAAATCTTTTAACCACAATCACGGGGATGACCGGTTCAGGAAAAACTATTTTGGCACAGTACCAATTTTTACAAGCGGTACATTCTAAAATCAAAACCCTTTACATAGACCCTAAACACAGTATTCGGGCGCAATGGTTGAGTGTTTCTCAAAATCCAGTCTGGCGGGATAAAAATCCAGAACTGGCGGCTGTCATTGACCGTATCAATTTTGTGACTCTTGATTATCAGAAAGCAGAAAATAGGGGTGTGCTTGACCCTATTGTCTTTTTGAGTCCAGAAGACGCTTTGACTGTGGCAAAAACCATGCTTAAGTATTTAGGTGAGGGGACTTGGAAAAAAGAGGAAAGCACCGCTATTTCTAAAGCAGTGAAAGCTGTAGTGAAACGTAAAATAGAGGGGGAAAGTGTTGGCTTTATGCATGTGCTTGACCTCTTAAAAGACTCAGAAAAAGAAGATGTAAGAGCGGTGGGAGAGTATCTTTTTGAAGCCGTTGAAGGCTCTATCTTATCCCTAGCCTTTTCATACGGTCAGGTTGAGGGAATTTCCTTTGAAGAACATGCGACAGTCTTGGAAATTTCGGACTTAGAATTGCCTGAGTCTGATTCTGAGGATGAACTTTCAGAAGAAGAACGGCATTCGGTTGCTTTGATGATGGCGCTGGGTACTTTCTGTAAACGTTTTGGGTCAATGAATGACCGAGAAGAAACCATTGAATTTATGGATGAGGTTTGGGTCATTATGACGTCTAAAGAGGGAAAACGAATTATTAAATCTATGAAGCGTGTGGGGCGCTCGCAAAATAATAAGCTCGTGCTTATCTCACAGTCGGTCAATGATGTGAAGGACTCTAACGATACCACAGGTGCAGGGGAGCGTTTTTGTTTCTATGAGGACGGGGAGGAAGAACATATTTTACGCACTTTGAAATTGGAAGTGAATGAAACCAATATCCAATGGATTCGAAACATGAACCAAGGACAGTGTGTATATTTAGATGTTTTTGGCAATATCAATCGTGTGTCAATTGAGATTCCTGCAGCTTGGCTGGAGTTGTTTGCGCCTAAGAATGATTCCGAACAATCGCAGCTAGAAAAACACTACCAAAAACATTAGGAGGTCAAATCATGAATTTTAGTACGCTATACAAAAGTATAATGAATTATGGTGTTTATCGTGAAGCTGTCCACGGTAAAGTTTTAGAGCCCCTTCCTATGTTTTGGAATTTCATCTCAGGTATCCTCCTAGACATCCCTTTTCAACTTTTCCAGATACAGGCTTTAGTGGTCAGTTTTTTAAGCCGTCTTCTCAATATTTCAGAAGCATTGAAACCCGTTCAAACCAATGTGATGATTCAGGCTAAAGCTATCTTTTTAGGCTTTATCGGTGGGTCAAATGGTACAATTGCCCAGGCTTCAGGGGCAGGGATGTTACTTGCCATTACAGGTTTTTATCTGTTTTATCAATATACCAATGGTAAAGGCAATTTCATGCGTGCTTTTGTGCATTTAATGGCAGTTGTTGGTACCATGTTTTTCTTTTTTGGAAATTTTACAGTAAGAACCCCAGAAGGGCAAGTGAAAACAGAAATGGGGGGACAAATTCTCTTTAATACCGTCACTTATGTCTCAGATATGGCGAAAAAACAAGTCATTCATGGGATGACTGGCTTTTCAAATACAGAAAACTCAGGAGACTTCATTGAAAACTATGTGGTGAAACCTACCGCAAATTTTATCAATACTGGCAATCCTGCGGGGGTCATTGATTCAAAAACAGGAGAAAGATTTGATTATGCGAAAGCTAAAGGAGAGGGAGGACAAGATTATGTAGATAGAATTTCCAAAAAAGATGACTATCTTAAAAATGAGGGCAAACAGCTGGGGTTTCAAGTCGCCGCCGGTTTTATGGGTGGGATGAACTTATGGATATATGCCGTGCCTATTGTTGTAGTAAATTCGACTATATCGGCCCTTTCTCTTTTGGTTTGCGTGTTTGTCTTCTTTATACCTGTAAGTGCCTTGTTAAGCTTTATCCCGTGGTTTAGAAATGCTTTCTTTACAACGGTTAAAAGTAGCCTTGGCTTACTTGTCGCCCCTTCTCTTTTAAGTGTCATGTTGGGTTTTCTTTTTTTCCTCATGATACAAATAGATTATGGGGTCTTAAGTTTTATTATTGGTAAGCCACAGACCAACCTTGAGGCTGCAGTATCGGGCTTAGCCAGCATAGAATTTCTCATCTTCTTACCTGTAGTCTTTATTTTAAAAATTGTCTTCATGTTTTTCCTGTGGAAAAGCCGTTCAAGCCTTTCACAAAGAATGTCTGGGACAGATATGGCTACGGGGAATATGGAACTTACTCATATGAAAATGGAGTGGGAAAACTTCAAAAATAGCTTTAAGGAAAAGGCTGAGGGAGTTTCTAAAATGGCGCTGGGTACCGCAACAGAAAACCCAGAATTGGCTTTGGATGGTGCTTTACTGCTTGCGCCTCATCTCTCTAAAGGTTTTGGACCGAAACATCAAGCCCCTTCTGGTGAAGGGTCAGAACTTGAGGAAGTACCTCAAGAAGAAGTGACACTTGAAAAAGAAGAAGGCAGAGAGGAAAGGGAAGAAGAAATCCCAGAAATTTCCCTTGAAGACAATATTCTTTCAGATGAGCGACAAGGGAAAGAGGAAATTCCTGTTCAAGACTTGCAAGATTCTTCTGATAGGGAAACCTTGTTTGCGACAGAGGAGCGTTCAGAAGATGAAGAACTTGTGGATTCAAGGGATTTGATGAGCTGGGAAGAAGCCTTCCAAGATTTAGAAGAAATGAGAGCTTAGTATGAAGAAAATAGTTTTAATTCTTGCAGGGCTGCTTACGCCTGTTTTTCTTTTCTTTGGCTTGGTTTTGGTTCTTCTTGGTTCCATGTTAAGCATAGGAAGTCAAGAAGATGTTCCAGAGATTACAGGGGGAGGGTCACCTCCTGTGACGGGGGAAGCTCTAAAGGTTGCGACAAAAACTTATCAGCACTTGATGAAAGAACAGCATTTTACTCCAGAAGGGGCTTCGGGTGCTCTTGCGGTTGGTCAACGGGAAAGTAACTTTGACCCCAAAGCCATTAACCCTGCAGGAGGAGTGGCAGGACTTTTTCAGTGGTCGGGTTGGGGGAGCTTCATTAATGGCAATCGTATCCATGCGGAAGGCTCGATTAAGGGAATGGACTTGTCTACTTTGACCCTTGATAATGAGTTAAAACTCCTTGATTATGAGCTAAATGGCTCTTATTCTAAGGTGAAGGATTTATTGAGTAAGTCTAAAGACCCTGTCCAAGCCGCCAAAGATTGGTCACTCTACTATGAGGGGGTGAGTTTATCGGATGGACAGAGCAAGATAGAAATGATTTCCCAGCTGGCCAACCAGTGGTATGCCTACTTTAATGGGGCTGCTTCATCAGGTGGGGATATAAAATTACTTAATGAAGTCTTAGGTAAAAAAGTGGGTTCTGGGCAGTGTTATGCCTTGTCCGATTACTATGTACATTCTATCAGTGGCTTTCATCTTCAAGGCTTGTGTGCTTTTAATATTGGCTCAGATAATTTCAGCAGTTTCACTTCTCATGGTTGGAAAGTTATCCTAAAGCCCAAAGCCAGCGATCTTGTGGCAGGTGCTGTGATTAATTGGGGCTTTGGACCTGTGGCAGGTTCAGCCAGTGAGAACCCCTATGGACATACAGGGGTTATCAGTAGTGTGAAAGGCAATAGTTTTAGCACTTATGAACAAAATGTGGGTGGTGTACAAATTGTGCAGAAAATGAACCGCACATGGGACAGCAGTATTACAAGTATTGCCATACCGCCTAAAAAATAAAGGCGTTCTTTAGAAGTATGAGGAGTTGGAAATGCATATTGAATATTTAATTTTAGCCTTATGTCTTATCTATAATATGAAAAGTATTTTTGAACTTATAGACTATGGGTGTACAAGTTCGAAAGAGCAGATAAGTTTAAAAGTAGTTTTTTCGCTTGTCTCATTGTTTGTGTTGATTTATTACCTTTTTAAGTTTAAATCTTTTTAATAGGGGAGAGGAAAAATGAAAAAAATAAGATTATTGATACCCATTATGGCTTCTATATTGTTACTTTGTGCTTGTGGTAATCCTCAAATTGTAAAGCCAGATAAGGTAGAGCTTTCATCTTCAAAGGAGATGAAAAAATCATCAGAGGAAAAGGTATCCACTCCACAATCTTCGGAAAACAAGCCTATCTCAGAAGAATTTGACTCGGCGAAAGCCAAAGCTGTCGTCAAAGACTTTCTTTATAGCTACTATAACTATGAGTCAGAAAATAAGCGCAATGAAGCCACAAAGGTTTTTTGTAGCCCAGAGGTGCAAAAGAAACTGCATTTAGTCAGAGTGGATAAGGATATAAAAATGAGGTCTTCTGTAACTTCGTCAGATATTTATGAGGGAGGAGAAGGGGAGTACATGGTCTTAGTCAGCTATGAACTTAATGGCAATTCAGTAACACCACAGGTTTTAAAAATTTCTGTTCAAGAAGAAGAAGGGAAGTATTTAGTCAGCGCGGTTGACTTTCCCTTGATGAATTAAGGAGGCTCTTATGAATACCAATAGAATTAGAGATGAGTCAACCGCTCATTTTTATTGCAAATAATAAGAATAAAGACTTGTCATAAGACAGGTCTTTTCATATTTAAAGAAACATAAAAATGAATGAAAGTTAGCTATGAAAAAAAGCAAGCAAAGAAAGAGGGGGAACAATTATGAACGAAAAAAAATTATCAGAATTTATTGAACTTGCAACATCTGGACAGAAAGAAGTTCGGAGTTTTTCAGGTTACGTAAAAATTATGAATGTTAGCTATTATAAGCATCTGATCTTTCACTGTGTTAGTGTTAATGATAGCAGGGCTATTTATAAATGTAGAAATCATACCGTGATTATCCGTTATAAAAATATAGGTAGCGAAGATTTCGCTAGATATACTGGTTTTGTAGCAGAGTATATCGCACCAGTAACTGAACTTGTCGAACGTTCTGGATATTAGAAATTATGGATTTAACACAGCTTCGTAATCAAGTTAAAAATGCGGAAAGTCAATGGAATATGAAATATCTTGCCTTTGATAAACGGTTAAGAGAAATTGAACAGGAATTATCTTTACCACCGTATGCTAGACTTTCTGATGTCATTCAATGGAGCGAGAAATTGATTGCTTATGAACGAAAAATTGAACTTATGCGAGAGGCGACTGTGACCTTATCACGTGAAGCATGGGGGAAATTAGAACAAAATATATACGATTATCAAAGGAAAGATGATAGAGCCATAAGAATCATGTCAGATTTTGTAAGTTTCTTAGTGAGTTTAGATAAAAGATACAGTCAGCGTTTGGAAGTCTTTTTAAATTTCTTAGATAACTGTGTCCGTTATGTGAGAGGCTATACGGAAGATTTAGAAAAACACGGTCTTCCGATAAATAACACACTACAGAAAGCTAGGCAGTTAGGTTCTATGCATTGGATAAATGGAAAATCATATCAATCAAAATTGGCTGTTTAAATAATCACTTGTAAATCAATGAAATAAAAAATGGAGAAAATTTATATGTTGGATGAATATGCAATGATAGCTTTAGTAACTTTGGATAGTTTTCTCATAATCATCGTCCTACTTTTAGGAGCCTTTGTTAAGCTTGAAGGATATATTCTTTCCCTCAAGCAAGAAATTGAATTCTTGTCGAAAGATAATAAGATGTTATTTCAATCTTTATCAAAAGAGAATGATTCAATAAAAAAATCTATAGACTCTATTGCTAAAGAATTTTTAAAAGAGCAGATGGCTCATGAAAACTTGTATAAAACTACTGATCGAGCTAAGGAACTCTTAGAGACAATGGATATGATGAAAGAAGCTGTGATGCAAAATGCTCAGTTAAATGCGATGATTACGCAATCGGAAGTCGAAAATCAAGAGTTAATCAATCAAAATCATGAGATACAAAGGATGCTAGGGGCTTTAAATGATGTTAGTCATCAGTTGTCTACCCTTGAGGGTTCTAGAGATTCCGAAAAAATTGAAAAAGTTTTTAGAAATATTAAACGTCAATTTTCAGACTTTCTATAGAAGTTGAGTCGTATTAAGTTTTACTGAAAATAAATAAGAAGAGAAATAAAGAGTTAGTACAAGGACAAGAACAATCTTGTCCTTCTTTTTTTGTATCGTAAGGGGGAACTATGGAAGAACGTTTTACAGATTTGTGTACAGCACATAAACTGGCAAAACTCTTTGAATATGAGTTAAAAACAGTACAAAACTATATCAGTCGGATGAGAAGAGACCCAGAATATGGCAAATATGTGGTAGGCCCGAGAGGGCATACCATGGTAAGTTATGCAGGATTTTATGATTATTGGACAAGTAGAGGAGAAAAGCAGAGGGAAATGTTATAATAAAGCTTATAACTTCTCTCTGCTTGGTCAATAAGGGAGAAACAATGTTTTATAAAAAATTAGACAATGGAAAATATCGCTATTTTGAAAAATTTTTTGATCAGACACAAGACAAATGGCGTCAAGTGACAGTGACATTAAATTCAAAGAGTCGAGTGGCACAAGCAGAAGCTAAGAACAGGCTGGCTTTAAAAATAGAGGAAAAGCTCCGTCAGGGAAGCTTTAAAGAAGTCCCTAGCGTGCAAAAAGTTTTTGAGGAGTGGCGCAAGATTCGGGATGAAGAATTAAAAGCTTCTTCTGTTCATACGGAAACGTGGGCTTTTAGAAAGTTTTTAGACAATTTTGGAGGAAGAAAAATCTCAGAAGTCAAGGGCAATGAGATTCAACAATTCATATTAGATTTAAATTTAGCACCTACAACACGAGTGTTGAGACGAACCTATTATAATCTTCTCTTTACTTATGCGCAAAATGTTGGCTATATAGAGCATAATCCTATGGCCCAAGTGGTTTTACCTAAAGTAAAAAGGACTTTAGAAGATATAAAGAAAAAGCAAAATGACTTTTTAGATCGACGAGAAATGCGTCTTATTCTTGATTATGGCTATAGCCTTTCCAAATGTTATAGGAAGACGGCTATTTTAGAGTTTATGTTCTTAACGGGTTTACGTATAGGAGAAGTGTTGGCTTTAAGATGGGAAGCGATTGATTTTGAAGCCTCGACTTTAACAGTTGCGCATACCTTAAATTTTCACGGTTATGTGGCAAATGCGCGCCAGCTCCTCTCCCCTAAAACAGCCCATTCTTATAGAACAATCGCATTAAATGAAAGATGTATCGAAATCCTTACGCACTTTTTTACAGAATGTTATGATAAGGAGTTTGTTTTTGTGAATGAAAAAGGTCATATTTATGGTAGAGATGAGCTTTCTCATTATCTTAAAAAAATCTGTTTTGAAAAACTTGATAGAGAAGAATCTGACAGAAATTACCACTTACATATGTTAAGGCATTCTCATATCTCCTTGTTGGTTGAAATGAATGTACCAATTAAGGCGATTATGGAGCGAGTCGGGCATTCGGATGAAAAAATGATTTTACAGGTCTATAGCCATGTGACTCAAAATATGCAAAATGATTTGAAAGAGAAGCTGAACGCACTTGACTTTTGAGAGTAACCAAATATTAACCAAAAGTATAAGAAAAGGGAGGAAAAAAGAGGAAAAAGAAGGACAAAAGAAATTGTGGAAAAAGCTGTTATAGCGCTTGTTTATAGGGTTTTTGTTCTATTATTTTCTAAAATATAATTATAGCAAAATAAAAAAATTCAGATAATAGAGGAGGTAATTATGATGATTATATACATTTTGCGTTAGTGGTCTGCATTTTCTGGTTGATTGATGTTATCAAATCAGTGAAATTTAGCGAAAGGTAGTGTTCCAATGTATTAAAAAGCTGAATTGCTGTTATAAATGCCCCATTAGGGCTAGAAATAGAGAATGAGTATGAATAAAATTTTAAAAAAAGTAACTATTAGTTCCGTTGTGTCTCTCGCACTATTTTCAGCAACTGCAGCGATTTATGCCATGGGCAATTTTCGTCTTTTCTATTAATCTGGCTTATGAATAAAAACATACAAACTTATATTTATAGTTGTCTAGTTTTTCTTGGGGCTAGCTTCCTGATATTCATCTCAAAGCCTGTCAATTTCAAAGATTTTGATAGCCTTTTAGGTCTCCTTACAGTGATTCAGGTAAGTTTTATTTTGAGTAGTATTGGTATATTCCTTTTTCAAAACATTGCATTTATGAAAAAAGAAGAAGAGATTAATTTTTACAAAAAGAGGCTACCAAAACTTCAAATTATCTCCTACTTGATTGCTTTGATATTTTTCGCTATCGCTTCATCCGTGAATTTCATAGTAGTAGTGTCTGCTGTATTATTAATACTGGTTAATTGTGCACTTTTGTTTTATCTTACCAGTGTTCGCATGATAAAGCTTATGAATATAAAGAGACAGCTGCACCACTATTTTTCTGGTAGTATTTTGGCAATATCTTTTGTTTTACTTACGATTATCTTTAATCCACTGACGATAACATTTTTTGTAGCAATGCTCTTAAGTCAGACGGTTTGGAATTGCAAGATAATTATAGCTCATAATTCTAAGAGAATTAAACGAAAATAGCCGAATAGAACGTTAAGAACAGGAAATAATAAAATGAATAAAAAATTTCTATAGAAGCTGGAGGTGAACAACAGGCTTTCTCGCTTTCTTTAGCAGATGTTATAAGTTTATCAGGTGATGATCGTGCTTTTCCTGATGTTGCAAGTCGTGCACCTTCAAACAATCACTCATGGTGGCTCCGTACTCCTGGAGGTCCTAGAACAGGTTGGAATTCACGTCATGGTTAATATGGACACGTTGCAGGAGTTTTGTTTGGTACTGGAATGGCAAATTCTGTCTCCGCTTATAGAGGTATCCGCCCGTCCTCATCATCCACCAGTAAAACTCTGATGAAAAGCAAGATAAAAACTCAGTATAGATAATTTTAAAAACAAGAAAACACAGATTTTTATAATAAGCTGTGTTTTCATTTTATAAGTTGTATTCATCCGCCATTGGGTAAACTTGGGGGAAATGCGGGCGTTTTTACCTAACCTTATCTTCCACGGTCATTGATTATACTATAATAATTGAGGCGCACCTAACCAATGCAGAGATGCCTAAGGGAGGGGGTGAGAAAATGCTTCTGCAAATCTTCGGAACAATTATAGTGGTGGGTGTAGTCCGTGAGCTGTTCAAGGACTGGTTGAGAAAACGGTCGAACAAGCGCCACTAATTCCATGTTTCAAGCCGTCAGACTTACTCAATCTGACGGTTTTTTCATATAAAAAATGAGCCACAGCTCCCTGTGACCCATAAATAGCTGTGAGAAACCACTCCCACAAATCTTCGTTAATTTCATTACAGCATAAGCGCCAAGTTTGTCAAATTATACAGTTGGAAGAAAACAAGAGTATTTGAGTGAGTATTAAGTCTATTTTGATAGAGATTTAATGCTTAATTTTTTCCGCACGATAAGAAAAACCAGCACTAATACAGCGTTGGTCTTGATTCCCCATTTGTTTTTATTTCTCAAAGCTAGAGAAAAAGGTAGAGTTTCAAGTGATTTTTAATGCAATATACTGAAATTCAAAATTTCAACAATCGCACTAAATCAATATTTTACAAGTCTATTGACCTGTAATCAACCCTTATTTAACTTCTTTAAAAATAACGTGTTTACGAAGTTTTGGAGAGTATTTTTTCAACTCCAAACGGTCTGGGTTGTTACGTTTGTTCTTTTGAGTAAGGTAAAGACGTTCACCAGATTCTTTGTGTTCAAGTGTAATATTTACGCGCATAACGGTTCCTTTCTGACTTTTTTACTGTTTTTATTTAGCGTCTCTTACTTGGCGGCCTTTGTAGTAGCCTTTAAGTGAAACACGGTGTGAGTGACGGTAGTCACCAGTAGTTTCGTCAAAAGTAACAGTTGGAGCTGTCATTTTGTAATGTGTACGACGTTTGTTTTTCTTAGATTTAGAAGTGCGACGTGCAGGTACTGCCATAGTTTGATTCCTCCGTAAATTTTTTCGTTTTGGATGCTCCCAAAAACGTACCTTACCATAATACACTAATCTTTTTCAAAAAGCAAGCTTTGTAAAGTATTTTTACTTGACATTTTCTTTCGTTAATAGTGTGGGAAAAATGAAGGGTGACAAATATGTTTGACAGTCATGAGGTTAGAATTATGGACCATTTTTTGCTAGTATATAGACAAGGATGTTGTAACTTCTAGAATAAAAGCTCAGTTCTTCGGAATCAAAGTGCGACAAAGATTATTTTTCTATCCCGAGCAAATCAGTGTTCGATGAAAACTCTTCGGAGTCAAACAGGGCAAAGTTTCAGAAATTTATTTTATAAGGAGAAGACATGAAAAACTGGCAAAAACTTGTTTTAGTATTTTTCATAGCTGCTGTGTCTCTTTTGGCTCAGTTTGCTTTTAATGCACCTCAAATTGCGCGTTTTATTATCACTATCGCAGGGGGAATTTTGGCCTTGTCGATGTTTATTGAGATGATAAAGACCTTGCGTAAAGGGAACTATGGTGTGGACTTATTGGCGATTACGGCCATCATTGCGACACTTTTAGTTGGTGAGTATTGGGCTTCATTAATTATTATTCTCATGTTAGTTGGAGGTGAGACATTAGAGGACTATGCGGCTGGTCGAGCTAACCGAGAGCTCTCGGCCTTGCTGAAGAAAACACCTGAGATAGCCCATGTCGTGCGAGAGGGTAAAGTTATTGACATGGAATTGGATGATGTCGAGATTGGGGCACGTCTCTTGATTAAGCCGATGGAGGTGGTGCCTATTGATGGCTTGCTTTTATCAGAAGCTGCTCTTCTGGATGAATCCTCTATTACTGGTGAAGCTAAACCGATGGAACTTCAACAAGGGGATGAAGTTCTCTCAGGAGCAATCAATGGCAGTTCAAGCATTGAAATCCAGACAAGCGTAGCCGCGAGCGAATCACAATTTCAAAAAATTGTTGCCTTGGTTCGTGAAGCGGCGGAGACACCTGCTAATTTTGTGCGTTTAGCTGACCGATATGCTGTACCCTTTACGACCATGGCTTATGTCATTGCGGCTGTTGCTTACTTCGTTTCAGGGGATCCTGTGCGTATTGCGGAGGTTCTTGTTGTGGCCAGCCCCTGTCCACTTATTTTAGCTGCACCAATTGCGTTTGTATCAGGGATGAGCCGTTCATCAAAAAATGGTTTTCTTATTAAAAATGGAACAATCATTGAAAAGTTAGCGACTGCTAAAGCGATTTTCTTTGATAAGACTGGAACCATTACCGATGGTAAAATCGAGGTGGATGAAGTTGTACCTGTGGAAGGGGTTTCTCGTGAAGAATTACTTGAAATTGTCTACACTATAGAGAGATCTTCTAATCATATCTTAGCCAAAGCAGTATCAAGCTATGCAGAGTCACATGGTGTTCATGCGTTAGAGTTGGGAGATCTGAATGAAGTTGCGGGATTAGGTGTTACAGGACAAATAAAAAACCAGCTCATCAAAATTGGTCGGGCAAACTTCGTCGGAGCACCAGAGGGCTTAGACTTTGAAACGGCCTTTTATGTCTCGCGTGCGGGACAATATATCGGAGCAGTAACCTTTTCGGATAGTTTACGCAAAAATGCACCAGCAGTCATCAAGGACTTGCGTCAGGCTGGCTTTGACCATATTACCATGCTCACGGGTGACAATGCACGTGTAGCAAATAAAATCGCAGCACAGGTTGGAATTACTGAAGTCTATAGCAGTATGTTACCAGAAGAAAAGTTAGCAAAAATAGAGGCATCAAGTGTTCATCCAACTATTATGGTTGGTGATGGGGTGAACGATGCTCCAGCTTTGACGCTCTCTGATGTCGGCATCTCTATCGGTACAGGGAATAATACTGTGGCAAGTGAAGCAGCGGATATCGTGCTTTTGAAAAATGACTTATCTTCAGTAGTCAAGGCTGTTCATATTAGTCGCGATACCCTAAAAATTGCGAAGCAGTCTGTCTTGATTGGGATTACTATATGTGTCATCTTGATGCTTATTGCCGCAACAGGGCTTATACCAGCGATTATCGGTGCACTTTTTCAGGAGCTCATCGATGTGGTTTCGATTCTTTATGCTCTGAGAGCTTTGAAAGGATTTAAAAATAAATAATATAAAAAAATTGATCCTGTAATCACGAACCTTGTGCTTTTCAGAAATGACGCCACAAGTAGGGTAAACCATTTGCTTTGGTTGATAAGTAGCAGTAAAAACTTGTGCTTCATGCTTACCTATCAGCTTTGTAAAAGCTAAACGGAAATGATTTTCCTGCAGGAAAACTAAGTCTGAGGCTTTGAGGCCTAGCAAAAGTATGATAGAATCAGAATGAGTCATAGGAGTCCTAACTAAAATGTGTTGTGTCGTAACTACTATTTTAGCGGACTACTATGGCTTTTTTTGCGTAAAAAATGAGGCTGGGACAAAAGTCGAAATTTGACTGTTTTTGTCCAAAACTAAAAATTCAAAATCGCTCAACCACGACATTTTTAATGACCGTAATTGAGCGACTTTCCATTATTTTGGACTTTTGTCCCAGCCTCATAGAGTGTACAGAACCAGAAAAATCGTTATTTCTAACGCTTTTTCTTTTGCCCTTCAATCCATTTTTTTCGCTCATTGAGCGCCCATTCATATTTTCCTGTTGCATCCGGTTGAAAATAATCTGCTTTACGTAGCTTATCAGGAAGGTAATCCTGAGCTACCCAGTGTTCCGGAAAATTATGGGGATACTTGTATCCTTCACTTCTTCCCAAATCTTTAGCACCAGCGTAATGTCCATCTTGTAAATGTGGGGGGATAGGTAGGTTACCATATTTTCCTAAGTCTTCTATGGCAGTATCAAGAGCTACATAAGCAGCGTTGGACTTGGGAGAAAGCGCCAAATCAATAACGATATTTGCTAAAGGGATCCTTGCCTCGGGAAAACCTAATTTTTCTGCGGCCTGCAAGCCAAGCATAGTGTGTACCGCAGCATCAGGATTGGCTAGACCAATATCCTCATAGGCTATAACAGTTAAGCGACGTGCTAAACTTTGTAAATCTCCCCCTTCAATTAAACGGGCAGCATAGTGTAAACTTGCGTTTACATCAGAGCCGCGGATTGACTTTTGCAAAGCGCTGAGTAAATCATAGTGGACGTCTCCGTCTTTGTCAAAACTAAGCGCTTTACGCTGTAAAGAGTTTTCCATATCGTCTAAAGTAACGTGATGGTCTTCAGAGGATAAAACAGCCAACTCTAAAGCGTTGTAAACGGCGCGTAAATCTCCATTCGTTGCGTGGACGAGGAAATAGAGCGCATCGTCATCCAAAGTGACTTGGAAATCAAAGCCCCGTTTTTTATCTTCAAGGGCAAGGTTTACAGCATTCTGTAAATCATCACTTTCCAAAGGCTTTAGCTCAAAAATCTGAACGCGGCTTCGAATTGCGGGAACAACACTAAAGTAAGGATTTTCCGTGGTGGCACCAATAAGAATAATCTGTCCATTCTCAAGTAAAGGGAGGAGAAAATCTTGTTTGGGCTTGTCAAGACGGTGGATTTCATCAAGGAGCAGGACCAGTTGACCAGAAAATTCAGCTTCTGCTGCTATTTCCTGTAACTTTTTCTTACTGTCAGTTGTTGCATTAAAACTCCGAAAGGCGGTGTTCATTGTCCCTGCAATTGCTGAAGCAATTGAGGTTTTACCTATACCTGGTGGTCCGTAAAGAATCATTGAGGTAAGGAGTTTTGTTTCCACCATTCGGCGAATAATTTTTTTAGGACCCACAAGGTGGGACTGACCAATGATTTCGTCAATATTACGTGGGCGCATTCGTCGTGCTAGGTTTTGATGAGTCATAATAAATAGCTTCTCCTTAGGGATTAGAGATAATAAGCGTAAATCAAACTGTCAACGTAAGTTCCATCGATGTAAAATTCCTTTCTCAGCTGCCCTTCAAGTATAAAGCCAAGACGCTCGTAGAGATGTAAAGCTTCGGGATTGCTTGACATCGCATTGATTGTGATTTTTTCATAATTTTCGGCACGTGCCTCACGGATGAGGTACTGGATAAGTTGGGTTGCGATACCCTTTCCTCGAGCTTCCTGAATAGTCATGATACCAAAAGTGAGGACATGAGCACCAAACTCTGACTTGTGACGTGGGCCGTAATCCAAGACACCTAAAATTTTTCCGTTTTCTTCAGCAAGGAGATAACGCGTACCTTTTAAGATTTTTTTCATAATTTTTTCCGCTGAACTGTTAATAATAAGCGGTGTGGATTTTAAAGTCCAGTTTTGATTTTCAAGACGTGCCACGATAGCGAAATCATGGGGTTCAATAGGTCTGATTTTCATAAGGTTCTCTCTAGAGATAATTTTTATTTCTGGTATAATTATAACAGAAAAGTATTCCAAAGTTGTAAGAAACTCAGATAATTCCTAGGGAGTTGTTGTCTTCCATGCGCAGCTTTAGTCGCAGAGGGAGCAGCAAACTGCAACAGAAAAAGAGGTGAAAAATGGCGAAATATGGTTTTTTAGACATTTTAGATGAAGAGCTAAGCAAAAATTTTAGTTATGATTTTGAGATAAATTGGGACAAACGTAATTTTGCAGTAGAAGTCAGTTTTTTGTTAGAAGCTGCTAATCCAGAAGGTGTGGTTCTTTTGGATGCAGATGGTGTGGAGTCAGAAGAAAATGTTCTTTATGAAGACACCGTTATTTTTTATAATCCAAAAAAATCCAAGTTTTCAGAGGAAGATTACTTGGCAGGTATTGCTTATTCAGACAAAGGTTTGTCACGTGAATATATTGCTTACTTTGTTGAGTTTTTGCAAGAAACAGCAGATAAGGGACTTGATGCCCTGATGGATTTCTTAAGTTCAGAAGAAGAAGAGTTTATGCTTGAGTTCGAACAAGAAAAGTTTGAACAAGGCTTAGAGACTCTTGGAGAAACGACTTTCTTCAAGTATCCACGTTATTAATAGAAATTCAAGAGCAGAGGAAAGTAAAATGAACAATTGGAACAGCATCACCGTGAGTATCGTTCGAGCAGCAGAGGAGGCTATCAGTAATATTTTAGTTGAGGCAGGTTCAGCAGGTGTTGAAATCAAAGATAGCGCCGACTACCTTAATCACAAAGACCTTTTTGGTGAAATACTCCCGAAAGTAGAACAGTCAGAAATGATAGAAGTTACAGCTTACTACCCAGAAAGCTTGCCCATCACAGAGTTGAAGTCAGATATCGAACAAAAGATAAGTGCTCTAGCTGGAAGTTTTGATGTGACGAATGTGACAGTAAAAACAAATAATCTTGCGGAGCAAGACTGGGCGGATGCATGGAAAAAATATTTTGAACCAGCACGCATCACCCACGATTTGACGATTGTCCCAAGTTGGACAGATTATACACCTCAATCACCAGTAGAGAAGTTGATTCGTCTTGATCCAGGCATGGCTTTTGGTACGGGTACGCACCCTACAACAAAAATGAGTCTCTATGCCTTGGAGCAAATTATTCGAGGTGGGGAAACTGTATTGGACGTGGGTACAGGCTCTGGTGTACTGTCTGTTGCCAGTGCCTATCTGGGAGCGAATGATATTTATGCCTATGATATCGATGAGATTGCTGTTCGTGTGGCACGTGAAAATATCGCACTCAATCCCAGTACAGAGAGAATTTCTGTTTCGTCTAACAACCTATTGGAAGGGATTAATCACCAAGCAGATGTTATTGTGGCTAACATCTTAGCTGATATTCTCGTTTTGATGATCGAAGATGCTTTTCACTTAGTTAAAGACGAAGGTTATCTAATTATGAGCGGTATTATTGCGGACAAAGCAGATCAAGTTATCCAAACCGCGGAGAAGGCTGGGTTTTTCCTCGAGACACGTATGAGTCAAGGGGAGTGGAACTGTGTGATTTTCAAGAAAACAGAAAACCGTGAAGGAGTAATTGGCGGCTAAGTCATGGCAAATCAGTATTTTATATTTAAAAATCAGCCAGAAATAGGCACAGTATTCACTATCGAAAACAAAGCAGCTGCACATCATATTTTTACAGTTATGCGTGCCAATGCTGGGGAAAAGCTACAGCTCGTCTTTGAAGAAGGACGGGTGGGTTTGGCCGAGGTGGTTTCGAGTGGAGAAAAAACAGTTCGCCTTTTAGAAATCTGCGATATACAAACGGAACTCCCGATTCAAGTAACAGTGGCTGTGGGTTTTCCGAAGGGAGATAAACTAGAATTTATCAGTGAAAAGGCAACAGAACTCGGTGTAAGCAGCATTTGGGCTGCGCCATTTAAATGGTCTGTGGCGAGATGGGATGCTAAAAAACGTTCAAAGAAAAAAGAAAAGTTGGATAAAATCGTCCTAGGAGCGGCAGAGCAATCTCAGCGTCAAATTCTCCCAGAGGTCCGCTTTTTTGAAAAATTCTCTGCGCTTGTTGCAGAGTTTTCTCAGTTTGATCAAGTGCTGATTGCTTATGAAGAGACAGCTAAAAAGGGAGAGCAGTCGATGTTTGCCCAAAGCGTTGCCGACTTGCAAGCCGGACAAAAAATTCTTTTAGTTTTTGGACCGGAAGGCGGTATTGCACCGGAAGAAATAGCTTTGTTTGAGGAAGCCGGAGCAAAACTTGTTGGATTAGGACCACGTATCATGCGGGCAGAGACAGCACCATTATATGCATTAGCTGCTCTATCAACTTATTTTGAACTCTTAAAATAAAACGAACAAAAGGATAGAAATTCTTGTTTTAGGAATTAAAAGGTTAATTTTCTTACCTTAAATATGGTAAAATAGTAAAAATACATTAAAGGAGGAAAGTGGAGCTACTTCACAGTAAATAAAATATGCCTTCAGAACCAAATTTTACAGGAGACCAAGTGGTTAAGCTTGCCTCCACATATATGAATGAAAAAGATGTATTACTGGTGCGTAAGGCTTTAAAGTGTGCTTCTATAGCGCATGCGGAGCAATATCGTGCGAGTGGAGAACCTTATATCATTCATCCGATTCAAGTCGCAGGAATTTTGGCTAAGTTACAGCTTGATGCAGCCACTGTATCGGCAGGTTTTTTGCATGATGTTGTTGAGGACACAAACTTTATACAAGCAGACTTAGAGGAGTTATTTGGCTCAGAAATAGCGAATATTGTTGATGGTGTAACCAAGCTTGGTAAAGTAGAATATAAATCGCATGAAGAGCAGCTTGCAGAGAATCACCGTAAAATGCTCATGGCTATGAGCAAAGATATTCGTGTCATTTTGGTTAAACTTGCAGATAGACTTCACAATATGCGTACGCTGAAAAACCTCCGTCCCGATAAGCAGAAACGTATCTCGAGTGAAACGATGGCTATCTATGCACCGCTTGCGCATCGTTTAGGTATCGGGAGCATTAAATGGGAACTTGAAGATTTATCTTTCCGCTACCTCAATGAAACAGAATTTTACCGTATTCGTGGTTTGATGAATGAAAAACGTGCGACACGTGAAAATTTAGTTTCCGAGGTCATTGAGAAGTTAAACGAGCGCATGGAGGGTGCCAACGTTGATGCTGAAATTTACGGTCGTCCGAAACATATTTATTCAATTTATCGTAAAATGCATGATAAGAAAAAACGTTTCGATGAAATTTATGACTTAATTGCTATTCGGTGCTTGACAGACTCGACAAGTGATGTTTACACTACTCTCGGTTACATTCACGACTTGTGGAAGCCAATGCCGGGACGTTTCAAGGATTATATAGCAAACCCTAAAGCCAACGGTTACCAGTCAGTTCACACAACAGTTTACGGTCCTAAGGGACCAATGGAGTTCCAAATTAGAACGCATGAAATGCATCAAATAGCGGAATACGGGGTAGCTGCGCACTGGGCATATAAACAAGGGCGTAAATCTAAAGTTGATGTTCATGAGATTTCTGAAACTCTTAACTGGATTAATGAGCTGGTAGAGTTGCAGGAACAGTCAGGAGATTCAGCGGAAGAATTTGTAAAGGCTGTTCAGGAAGACATTCTAGGAGATAAGATTTACGTCTTTACTCCAACAGGTGCTGTACAAGAATTGCCAGCAGGGTCTGGACCTATTGATTTTGCTTATGCTATCCATACACAAGTTGGTGATCATGCAGTAGGAGCAAAGATTAATGAGCGGATGCAGCCACTCAACTATGTACTTAAAACTGGTGATAAGGTTGAGATTATCACATCAAAAACGTCATTTGGTCCGAGTCGAGATTGGATCAAGCTTGTTAAAACTAACAAGGCCCGCAATAAGATAAAACAGTTTTTCAAGAGTCAAGATAAAGAGCTCTCTATTCATAAGGGACGTGAAATGCTGCAAGCGGAGCTGGCAGAAAATGGCTTTACACCTAATCAATATTTAGATAAAAAGCATCTGGATGAGGTTCTTGAAAAGTTAAGCTATCGTGACAGTGAAGCAGTGTTTGCAGCAGTAGGTTTTGGTGAAATATCGGCAACTTCAGTTTTCAATCGGTTGACAGAAAATGAACGGCGAAAGGTTGAAAAAGAAAAACTTAAAGCCGAATCAGAGCAACTGATGAAGGGTGAAGTTAAACGCGAGAACAAAAACAAAAACGTCATGAAAATTCGCCATGACGGAGGCGTGAGCGTTTCCGGTGTTGACAGCATGTTGATTCACATCAGTAAATGTTGTAACCCTGTTCCTGGCGACAAGATTGTTGGCTATATTACTAAAGGTCGAGGTGTTTCTGTACACAGAGAAGACTGTAAAAATGTTCGAGGTCAAGAAGATTATGAGAAACGTCTGATTGACGTTGAGTGGGATGACTCTCAGCATTTGACTAAAGAATATGTGGCAAATATTCATGTCTATGCTTTTAATCGTCCGAATTTGCTCAATGACATCGTTCAAGTATTGTCCAATACAACAAAGAGCCTAATTTCAATAAACGCTCATCCAACAAAGGATCGTAAGATGGCTAACATTAACCTGTCGATTGGCATAAAAAATCTTTCGGACCTCACTTTGATTGTTGATAAAATTAAAATGACGCCAGATGTTTACAGCGTAAAGCGAACAAATGGCTAATGAAGTATAAAAAGATAAAAGAAATCTATCCATTGGATAGTTTTTTTGATAAAATAAAATTATGAAAATAGTAATTCAAAGAGTGAAGGAAGCTTCAGTTAAAATAGAAGGTGAAATCAGAAACCAAATTAAGCAAGGACTCTTGCTTCTTGTGGCAGTAGAGGATGCGGATACTGAATTTGACCTTGATTACGCTGTCCGTAAGATAAGTAAAATGCGCATCTTTTCAGATGAGGCTGGTAAGATGAATTTGTCTGTTCAAGATATTCATGGTGAGGTCTTGTCCATCTCGCAATTCACGCTTTATGCAGATATACGCAAAGGAACTCGTCCAAGCTTTTCTCAGGCAGGGCATCCTGCTTACGCAGAGACTATGTATCTTAAGTTTAATAAAAAGCTTAACAGCATTGTACCTACCAAGTCGGGAGAATTTGGAGCAGATATGGATATAACTCTTGTTAATGATGGACCTGTAACAATACTCATAGATACAAAGAATGCGCGTAAGTAGATTAAGTCAGGAGGAAGTTGTGACTTTCAAAAATATAATATTCGACCTTGGGGGAGTACTTCTTGATTTAGATTTTAAAGGAATGAACAGGAAATTTCAGAACCTTGGGATTCAAGACTTTGAAAAGTATTTCACTTTAAAGAAGCAGTCGAGTTTTTTTGAAGAGCTAGAGTTGGGTTTGCTTACGCCAGCTGAGTTTTGTGAACGCCTGAGACAAGAAAGTCAACTAGATTTAGAGGACAGAGTAATTGAAGAAGCTTGGAATTTGCTCTTAAAGGACTTCAACAGGGAGCGTATGCGCTATCTTGAGAAACTTTCAAAAAAATATAAGATTTTCCTGTTTTCAAATACGAATAGTATACATGCCCAATGTTTTGAGCAAAAATGCTTGGAGCAAATGGGGAGAAGTTTAGAATCTTATTTTGAAAAAGTTTTTTACTCGCATGGTTTACACCTAAGGAAGCCTGATAAAGAGTCTTTCTTAGAAGTTTTACACTTGGCTGGTTTACAGGCTTCGGAAACTCTGTTTATTGATGATAATGCTGCAAATATAGCGGGTGCTCAAGAGAGTGGCCTGCAAACAATTCATCTCCAAAGCCCTCAGACCATCTTGGACCTAGAACTTGGCTTGTAAAAGAGAAAAAGTATAGCCCAAAATCCCTTGAGGAAGCTTTGGTTTTTTAGACTGGCTAAATCTCGTTAAATAGTATAAAATTTATAAAAGCTAAATATTTTGCTAGGAGTATCATATCGGTTATGTTTTATACATTTTTACGCGGTTTAGTTCGCTTTTTACTTTTTATCTTCAATGGTAAAGCCCAATATCACCATACGGAACGTATCCCAGATAAGTCCGAGAACTACATTTTAGTTGCGCCACATCGCATGGTCTTGGATCCTGTTTATTTGGCTTTTGCAACGCGTCCAAAGCAATTTATCTTTATGGCAAAAAAAGAACTTTTTAAAAATCCTTTTTTTGCTTGGTGGATAAAAAAATGTGGTGCCTTTCCTGTGGACCGTGAAAATCCGGGGCGTGAAGTTATCCAATATCCAGTGAAGATGCTGAAAAAGTCAGACAAGTCTCTCATTATGTTTCCAACTGGTTCACGTCATTCAAGCGAATTAAAAGGTGGTGTGACCATCATTGCTAAGATGGCTAAAGTTCGCATTGTTCCAGCTGTCTATCAAGGTCCTTTATCAATGAAAGGCATTTTCAAACGTGAGAAAGTACAGTTGAATTTTGGTGAGCCTATTGATATTTCAGATATTAAAAAAGCAAATGCCGAAGGAATTGAAGAAGTGAATCGCCGCTTAGAATCCGCTTTTGCGCAGCTTGATAAAGAAATCGACCCGAATTACAAATACATTGCGGAATGATACAAAAGTATTTTGAAATTTATGTTATCTATTGGAAAAAACCTTTAAAAATGCTAAAATAGGGGAAATATCCCTTTAGGATAGTAACGGAGAATACATGTCAAATATTATTAAAAAGTTAGTGGAGAACGACAAAAAAGAGCTGAAAAAGCTACATAAAATGGCTCAAAAAGTCGAATCATACGAAGAAGAAATGGCTGCCCTTCCAGATGCGCAGTTGCAAGCAAAAACAGAAGAATTTAGAAAACGTGCGGCAGCAGGCGAAAGCCTTGATGATATGTTGTACGAGGTTTTTGCTGTCTGTCGAGAAGCAGCCAAACGTGTGCTGGGACTTTTCCCTTTCCACGTGCAAATTATGGGGGGGATTGTACTCCACAATGGTGACGTTCCTGAGATGCGTACCGGTGAAGGTAAAACCTTAACAGCAACTATGCCTGTTTATTTGAATGCTATTTCTGGTAAAGGAGTGCACGTTGTTACAGTCAATGAATATCTGACAACACGTGATGCTACTGAAATGGGTGAGCTTTATAATTGGCTCGGTTTGACAGTAGGGTTGAACCTTAACTCTAAGTCGCCAGAAGAAAAACGTGAAGCTTACAATTGCGACATCACTTATTCAACGTCATCAGAGCTTGGTTTCGACTACTTACGTGATAACATGGTTACGCGCTTTGAGGATATGGTACAGCGCCCGCTTAATTATGCACTTGTCGATGAAGTGGACTCAATCTTGATTGATGAAGCGCGTACGCCGTTGATTATTTCAGGACAAGCGGAGGGCTCCTCTGCACTTTACTACCGTGCAGACCAGTTTGCTAAAACTCTGATTGGTCGTGAGGCCTATGAAGAGGGAGATGATTACAAGATTGATTTGCAATCTAAGACCATTTCACTTACAGATGAAGGTATAGACAAAGCTGAGCGTTTCTTTGATATTGAAAATCTCTATGATATGGAAAATGTTGCTTTGACTCACTTTGTGGACAATGCACTTCGCGCTAATTATATCATGCTTCATGATATTGACTACATGGTTGATGATCAACAAGAAGTATTGATTATCGACCAGTTTACGGGTCGTACGATGCCAGGTCGTCGCTATTCAGACGGTTTACACCAAGCGATTGAAGCAAAAGAAGGGGTGCCAATTCAAGATGAATCTAAGACAATGGCTTCCATCACTATTCAAAACTACTTCCGTATGTATAAAAAACTGGCAGGGATGACAGGGACAGCTAAAACAGAGGAAGAAGAATTTCGTGAAATCTATAATATTCAAATTATCCCAATTCCGACCAATCGTCCAATACGTCGTGTAGACCATCCAGATTTGCTTTATCCAACGATTGAATCAAAATTAAATGCTGTTTTGGACGACGTGAAAAAGCGTCATTCTGAAGGTCAGCCTATTTTGATTGGTACAGTTGCCGTAGAAACATCAGAAGTCATCTCGAAAAAATTGGTTGAAGCCAAAATTCCTCATGAGGTTTTGAATGCTAAAAATCACTTCCGTGAAGCACAAATCATTATGAATGCTGGACAGCAAGGCGCAGTAACGATTGCGACCAACATGGCCGGTCGTGGTACTGATATTAAGCTTGGTCCTGGAGTTAAGGACCATCCGAATCCAGAGTATCAGGGGCTCGCAGTCATTGGTACGGAACGACATGAGAGCCGACGTATTGACAACCAGCTCCGTGGCCGTTCTGGGCGTCAAGGGGATGCTGGTGTCTCTCAGTTTTATCTTTCGCTTGAAGATGACTTGATGAAACGTTTTGGTTCTGAGCGTGTTTCGGCCTTTCTTGACCGCATGCGTATAAGTGGAGATGATGCTGTAATTAAATCAGGTTTGATTACACGCCAAATCGAAGGTTCACAGAAACGTGTTGAAGGAAACAACTACGATTCGCGTAAGCAAGTTTTGCAATATGATGACGTTATACGTGAGCAGCGTGAAGTTATTTATGCACAGCGCCATGAAGTAATTGTGGCAACTGAGGATATGACTCCTGCGCTATATGGTATGTTCAAGCGTACTATTGATCGCCAAGTTGATGGTCATGCAGCAGCAGCCGATCTGAAAGAAGAAGCAAACTTACTTAATCTCTATGAAACAATTGAGAACACGATGCTTTCTGCAGATGCATTTAGTCTGTCTGATCTCCAAGGCAAGAGTGTACAAGAAATTAAAGATTTCCTCTTTGAAAAAGTCAAAGAACATTATGCTAGCCAAATGGAACGCTTGGGAGAAGAAGGCCGTCAAATTGATTTTCAACGTGCAGTTATTCTTCGTGTGGTAGATAATAACTGGTCTGAGCATATTGATCACCTTGATCAAATGCGTCAATCAGTAGGTCTTCGCGGATATGCGCAAAACAATCCGATTGTTGAATATCAAGAAGAATCTTACAAGATGTTTAACAACATGATTGGTGCGATTGAATTTGAAGTGACACGTTTGATGATGAAAGCTCAAATTCACCCGCAAACGGCAGTTCAAGAGCAAACACCACGTGTAACTGTAACAGTTTCACAAGCAAACATGACAAATGTGAGGCAGGCTTCTGCAGAAGAAATTGACTTTAGCAAGGTAGGGCGTAACGACATGTGTCCTTGTGGTTCAGGTAAAAAATATAAAAATTGTCACGGTCGCGTTTACACCGCTTAGTCAAAAAAGTGATAAAATAGATGAAACACCCTGGTTTAGGGTGTTTGTTTTTGTAGGTTTGCAACGCATAAAAGATTAATAAGTTGAAAGGAGAAAGATGTCTTTCAAAATAATAAGCCCAGAGATAAATGTTGATGCGATCAAAATGTTGAGCCACCTTGATAACGATCAACATAGGCGAAAAGAAGCGAGAGATAGAGAGTTGGAAGCAATCATCAAAGGTGATGACCAAAGACTTTTATTAATCATTGGTCCCTGCTCTTCTGATAATGAAGAGGCAGTCCTCGAATATGCGCATCGTTTGGCAAAGCTTCAAGAAGAAGTAAAAGATAAAATATTTATGGTTATGCGTGTTTATACAGCAAAACCACGGACAAATGGGGAAGGTTATAAGGGACTTATTCATCAGCCTAATGCTTTGGGAAAAGCAGATCTGATCAATGGCATACGTATGGTCCGAGACTTGCACTATAAGGTGATTACACAAACAGGTTTGACAACTGCAGATGAGATGCTTTATCCGGAAAATCTCCCTTTAGTAGATGATTTGGTTTCTTATTATGCAGTGGGCGCGCGCTCTGTGGAAAATCAACAACACCGGTTTGTAGCTTCGGGGATAGATGCCCCAACAGGCATGAAAAATCCAACATCTGGAAATATCAAAGTGATGCTTAATGGGATATATGCAGCACAGCATGAGCAAGATTTTCTCTTTGGTCGTGCAGAGGTACAAACTCAGGGAAACCCATTAGCACACGCTATTTTACGCGGAGGACAAGATGAGTATGGTAAGAATATCCCCAACTACTATACAGATAATCTGCAAGAAGTTATCGAAAACTATGAAAAAATGGGGTTGAAACATCCGTTTATCATTGTGGACACGAATCATGATAACTCTGGGAAAAAATATATGGAGCAGATTAGGATTGTCCGGCAAACTTTAGTTAATCGTGATTGGGATGAAAAAATCCAGCGTTATGTTCGTGGATTTATGATTGAATCTTATCTGGAAGATGGTCGTCAAGATACTCCTGAAGTATTTGGAAAATCTATCACAGATGCTTGTTTAGGCTGGGAAAAAACAGAAAAGTTAATCCACGAAATTTATGAGGCAGAAAGACGCGAAGTTTAGAATTAAAATGAAAAAGATTGAATGATAAATATAATTTAATGGAATAATCATTGCAAACCTTTTCACTTTATAGTATAATGTAATAGTATAGATATGCTGAACAAAGCGGCATCATCGAATAAAATTTGAAATAAGGAGATTCCAAAATGGCATCTAAAGAATTCCACATCGTTGCAGAAACTGGTATCCACGCACGTCCAGCTACACTGCTCGTTCAAACAGCTTCTAAATTCACTTCAGAAATTAACCTTGAATACAAAGGTAAATCTGTAAACCTTAAGTCAATTATGGGTGTTATGTCACTCGGTGTTGGTCAAGGTGCTGATGTAACTATCACTGCTGAAGGTGCTGATGCTGACGACGCATTGAACACAATCGCTGAAACAATGGTGAAGGAAGGTCTTGCTGAATAATGACAACTATGCTTAAAGGTATCGCTGCATCATCAGGTGTAGCCGTAGCAAAGGCATACTTGCTTGTTCAACCTGACTTGTCATTTGAGACAGTTACTGTTGAGAATATCGAAAATGAGGAAGCTCGTCTTGAAGCAGCACTTGCTGCTGCTCAAAGCGAGCTTCAAATTATTAAAGATAAAGCAGTAGATAGCCTCGGAGAAGAAGCCGCAGCCGTATTTGATGCACACATGATGGTCCTTGCAGATCCAGATATGACCGCTCAAATCAAAGCTACTATTGAATCTAAAAAAGTTAATGCTGAAGCAGCCCTTAAAGAAATCACTGACATGTTCATTGCTATCTTTGAAGGCATGGAAGACAATGCTTACATGCAAGAACGCGCTGCCGATATTAAAGACGTTACAAAACGTGTAATGGCAAACCTTCTTGGTGTGAAATTGCCGAGTCCAGCTTTGATTAACGAAGAAGTAATCATTGTTGCTGAAGACTTGACACCGTCAGATACTGCACAGCTTGACAAGAAGTACGTTAAAGCCTTTGTTACAAACATTGGTGGACGTACATCTCACTCAGCAATTATGGCACGTACGTTGGAAATCCCAGCTGTATTAGGTACAAATAATATTACTGAACTTGTTTCTGAAGGTCAACTTATGGCTGTGTCAGGCTTAACAGGTGAAGTTGTTCTTGATCCAACTCCAGAGCAACAAAGCGAGTTCCATGCAGCTGGTGAAGCTTATGCTGCACAAAAAGCTGAATGGGCTGCTCTTAAAGATGCTGAAACGGTTACAGCTGATGGCAAACACTTTGAGTTAGCTGCCAACATTGGTACACCTAAAGATGTTGAAGGTGTTAACGACAATGGTGCGGAAGCCATTGGACTCTACCGTACAGAGTTCCTCTATATGGATGCTCAAGACTTCCCAACGGAAGAAGATCAGTACGAAGCTTACAAAGCAGTTCTTGAAGGCATGAATGGTAAACCAGTCGTTGTCCGTACAATGGACATCGGTGGTGACAAAACATTGCCATACTTTGACTTGCCAGAAGAAATGAACCCATTCTTGGGTTGGCGTGCTTTACGTATCTCACTCTCTAATAGTGGTGATGCAATGTTCCGTACGCAACTTCGTGCACTTCTCCGTGCATCAGTTCATGGTACACTCCGTATCATGTTCCCAATGGTTGCATTGGTTACGGAATTCCGTGCTGCTAAGAAAATCTACGATGAAGAAAAAGCTAAATTGATTGCCGAAGGTGTTCCAGTAGCTGAAAATATCGAAGTAGGTATCATGATCGAAATTCCAGCAGCAGCGATGTTGGCTGATCAATTTGCAAAAGAAGTCGATTTCTTCTCAATCGGTACAAACGATTTGATTCAATATACAATGGCAGCAGACCGTATGAATGAGCAAGTTTCGTATCTTTACCAACCTTACAACCCATCTATCCTTCGCCTTATCAACAATGTTGTTAAAGCAGCACATGCAGAAGGCAAATGGGCTGGTATGTGTGGTGAAATGGCCGGCGATCAAACTGCCGTTCCACTTCTCATGGGTATTGGACTTGATGAATTCTCAATGTCAGCAACATCAGTTCTTCAAACACGTTCATTGATGAAACGTTTGGATTCGAAGAAAATGGAAGAACTTTCCAACAGAGCTCTTACAGAATGTGCAACAATGGAAGAAGTTGTAGCTCTGGTTGAAGAATATACAAAATAATAAGATAAAAGCTGGGACAAAAGTTAACCAATTTTACCAGCCCTACGAAAAAACGCTCAAATGGCATTTTCTAGTTCCATTTTGAGCGTTTTTTGTTTTAAGCTTTCAAAACCTACTGTACAACATAAAAAAGCCTTAAGAGGCTTTTAAAATTAGAAAGGGAGTCCTTTAGAGAACTTACCAAGTTTTTGTTCAGTTGTCTTTTCTATTTGAGTCAGGGCATCATTTACAGCATCTGTAACGAGGTCCTGTAAAGTTTCAGGATCTTCCGGATCAATAACATCAGATTTTATTGTGAGGTTGGTCAATTTACGATCGCCAGAAAATTCAGCAGTTACTAAATCTTGCGCCGATTTCCCTAAAAAGGTTGTGCTAGCAATTTCTTCTTGAGCAGCCTGCATTTGCTTTTGTAACTTTTGAGCCTGCTTCATCATATTTTTCATATTCATCATGGTAGTTCTAATCTCCTTACTTCCAGACATGTAGAGGTATTTTTTCAGATGTCATTAATTATACCATTTTTATGGCTGATTTTGAAGTTGGATGTGGGCATGTTTCAAGAAATGATAGCCTTAGTTTTTTTAGGGAAAAGAAAAAAACGTCCAGATAATAGACGTTTAGTGAAATGCGGAAGGCGGGACTTGAACCCGCACAGCCAAGATAGGCCACAGGATCCTTAATCCTGCGCGTCTGCCAATTCCGCCACTTCCGCGAATTGGTACTTTAATATAGTACCATTTTGCTAAAGAGAATGCAAGAATAAACTGTAATTCGTTACGCTAAGTATGTGAAGCTCATTTCTATGGAAAAGTAGATATTTTAGCGGAGGGAAGTAATTTTGTACAGTTTTAGGATGGAACAGCAGGGAAGCTATCCCCTGCTCCTATAATATTTTCAAGAAGTTATCGTGACAGCTTATCTTTGATCAGCTATCGCAAAGGTTATAAACCATTATATTTTTTTAGAAATTTTTCAATTGTTTGCTGATAAAGGGACGGATTTGTCTCGAAAGCTTTGGCGTGTGCTGCTCCTTTGATAAGGAGCATTTCCTTTGGTGTGCCTGCTTTAACGGCTTTATAATTATCATAGAGCATAGCTGTTGGCACATAGGTGTCAGAATCTCCGTGGATGAGGAGGATGGGACGTTTGTTTTCAGAAAGAGCTTGAGTTGCGCTGGCTTCTTTTAAAAACCAACCTTGACGTACTTTATTCATGGCTGAGAGGCTGTAAACAAGGGGGAAGGGCGGAATATTATATGTAGATTTAGCTTGATAGGTTATTTCAGACCAAGCATCGCTATAACCACAATCTTCAATGATGCTATTCACAGAATCTGGGAGTTCTTCTTGATTGGAGGCCATCATGACAGTTGCTGCGCCCATGGAAAGTCCGAACAAAGTAATGTTAGTCTTAGGATTTTCATCAGTCAATTTCTTGGCCCAGGCTATAACATCTTTTTTATCATGGAAACCGTAGGTAATGAGCTGCCCTTCTGAGTCTCCTGCAGCACGATTGTCCGGTAGGAGCACATTGTATCCTAGTTCGTGGAAAAGCTGTCCATATTGGCGCATGGTTTCTTTGCTTTGACGAAAGCCATGAACAACGATGACGGTTTTATTTGTTTTTTTCTCTGCAGGAACATACCAGGCTTTGAGTTTGAGTCCGTCATTTTTTATTGTAAGGTCTGTTTTTTCCAGTTGATCAAATTTTTTGACAAGAGGAAAATTTTTACTTGAAGATTCAACTTGACTGGTCGGGATATCGTTTCGAACATACGCAATGTTATAAAAATAAAAGGTAGCCCCCAAGTCAATAAGGAGTAATAGAGCTATAATACTGGAGCTCCAAATAGTTAGTTTTTTCTTTGTACTTTTTTTCATCTGCATTATTATACCAAATTTTGAGTAAAAAAATCACCGTATGATTTGATTTGTTACAGCTTGATTGGAAGAGATATGAATCACAGAGTGAGGCGTATATCAAAAAACTCCCTACAAGAACCAATAAGTGTGCAGGGAGGAAAGGCAGCAGTTAGGAATCAAAGGGGATTGATTCAGGGAACCGTTGTGTTTAGGGAAGCAAAATGAAGTACATTTTATCGGCTCTCTGGTTAAGGCTGTCTTTTATTTACTTCCATTCTAGCATGACTTGTTTTCTCTTAGTAGCGATATGCAAGAATACTCAACTTTGAAAAGCGCTTTCATGAAGAGGGGTGACTTTTCCTCTAGTTTGTGTTAAAATAGTGGAGATAATTTTTAGTATGGGAGAGAGTGGCTTGGCTATAAAAAAGACCTATCGTGTGAAACGCTCGAAAGATTTTGAACAAATATTTTTAGCGAAAAATAGCTTTGCCAACAAGAAATTTATTATATATAAACTTTATGCTGAGCAACAGCATTTTCGTATAGGAATCTCGGTAAGTAAAAAAATCGGAAATGCTGTTACAAGGAACCGTGTGAAACGCTTAATAAGGCATGCAGTTGCTGAATTTTCATCACATTTAGAAGGTGAAGATTTTGTTGTCATTGCACGCCCAGGCGTAGAAAAACTCAGTTTTAAAGAAGTAAAAAAGAATCTCAAACATGTATTGAAATTATCTAAAATTTATAAAGATGGAGAAAAGGATTGAAAAAGAAAATAACTTTGCTTTCAATAGCAAGTGCTTCTTTACTCTTATTGGCTGCCTGTGGGCGCTCTGAAGTCACACAACATTCAACAAGCTTTTGGGAACAGATAGTTTATGGATTCGCTCAGGTCATTCGTTTCTTGTCATTTGGTGGCATGACAGCCGTTGGCATTATTTTATTCACCTTGATTATTCGTGTGGCACTTCTGCCTTTAATGAATATTCAAATTAAGTCAAGCCAAAAAATGCAGGAAATTCAGCCTGAAATAAAAAAAATACAAGCGAAGTACCCAGGTAAAGATGTGGATTCTCGGCGTAAGGTTCAGGAAGAAACTCAGGAACTTTATGCTAAAAACAAAGTTAATCCTTACGCAGGTTGTCTACCTCTTTTGATTCAAATGCCAATATTATGGGCTTTGTATCAAGCATTGACACGGGTTGATTTCCTAAAGCATGGTACTTTCCTCTGGTTTAATATTGGAGACAAAGATCCGACTTACATTTTGCCAATTTTGGCAGCGCTATTTACTTTTGCTAGCTCATGGTTAACAATGAAAGCGGCACCTGAAAAAAATGCAATGACGAGTACGATGACATTTCTTATGCCAGTGATGATTTTTGTTTTTGCTATCAATGTTGCAAGTGGTGTTGCGCTTTATTGGGTAGTGTCAAATGGTTTCCAAGTGTTACAAACGATGCTCATTGCTAATCCTTTTAAGATAATTGCAGCGCGAGAAGCTAAGGTGAAAGCAGAAAAGGATAAGGTAAAAGCGCGTGAAAAAGCATTGAAGAAAGCTTTGAAAAATAAGAAGTAAAATCAGGAGATAG
The DNA here is from genome assembly GCF_042849115.1 of Lactococcus muris. Classification (NCBI taxonomy): domain Bacteria; kingdom Bacillati; phylum Bacillota; class Bacilli; order Lactobacillales; family Streptococcaceae; genus Lactococcus; species Lactococcus muris. Next base: position 58,311 of record NZ_BAAFQO010000003.1, read on the forward strand.
GAGTTTTAAATCATGACTATTTTTACTGGAAGAACAGTTGAAGAGGCAATAGAACGCGGTTTATACCGATTGGGTCTAAAACGTGAAAATGTGCATATTCATGTGAAACAAAAAGAAAAACGTGGTTTTCTAGGTTTTGGAAAAAAACGAGCACTCGTAGATATAGAAGAAATCAAGGAAGAAACCATTCGCAAAGCGGATCGTTTGGCTGAACGCGGGATTGATGCTGTTGACCTTGGTGTACCTAAGGCACAATCAGCCATGGAAGCTACGCTTGAGTTGAGTCAGATTGTCAAGGCTGTACGTGCAGCTGAGAAAGAGCAGAAGGGTGAGCTTACAGCTGAGGAGCGTGAAGTTATCATTGAAGAGGTCAAGGCGGATCTTGCGCAAAGTAAGGAAGCTGTTGCAGAAGTTGAAATTCCAGAAAAAGTTAGGCAAAAAGCAAAAGATTTGCCCTTGGGGTTAACAGATGAAGAGTCAGACTTTGCCGATAAAATTTCCACCTATCTGACAAATATTACATCTGAGATGGGGATAGCTATCACTGTAAACGTTGTAAAGGAAAGTTCACTTATCGTTTTCAACCTTAATTCCAATCAAGATGCACTCCTTATTGGCAAACATGGCAAGATTTTACAAAGTTTACAAACCTTAGCTAAAGCTTATGCAAACAGTATCCTAAGTACACGTGTAAACATCGCTGTAAACGTTGGTGATTATCATGAAAAGCGTAAAGCATATATTACAAGCTTGGCGCATCGTGCCGCAGAACGTGCACGTGCTGGGGAAACAGTGTATATTAACGACTTGCAATCTAACGAACGCAAGATTGTGCATACTATCATTTCGAAGGAAGACGGTGTTTCAAGCCACTCTGACGGTAGCGAATACAATCGTTATATTACAGTGACAAAAGAAATTTGACATTTGAGAGTATTTAGTGTAGAATATTTTAGTATGCTTTAAGCACAGAAATGAAAGAAAGGAACACCGCAAGAACGGTGGAGCTACTTTCCCAAGTGAAGTAGCCCAGGGATTTAATAAATGAAACGTACTTACCAACCGCATAAAAAACCTCGTAAGACTACTCACGGATTCCGTGCACGCATGGCAACTAAAAACGGACGTCGTGTACTTGCAGCTCGTCGTCGTAAAGGACGTGCTTCACTTACAGTTTAATTGTAAAAAAATATTCCTGCCGGCTGGCAGGTTTTTTAGTTCTGCCAACTCTGCGGTAATGTTTGCTAAAAATGATTCACAAGATTCACAGCATAAAAGTTGTCTTTGACAGCTTTTTAATTTTTCATCTGAAACACGGTTTGTAGAAAGAGGAAGATATTGTGCCTCTCCTTGCTCAAGCAAAAGATATGGTAACAAAAGCAGCTTAAAGTTAAGCGTTTACTTTTATTGTGCTATAATGAATCTATTGTAAAATAAAGAGGAGTTTTTGTTGATGAAAAAAATTCAAATTGCGGCTATGCAGGCGTCGCAGGTTATCTTGGGGTGTATGCGTATTATAGAGCCAGGAAAGAATCCTGTAAAAGTCATTGAGACAGCTTATGAAAATGGCATTAACTTTTTTGATCATGCAGATATTTACGGAGATGGCCAGTGTGAGACAGTGTTTGCAGAAGCTTTGGCACAGACATCTATCCGACGTGAGGATATCTATCTCCAGTCCAAATGCTCAATTCGTCCGGGAGTGGCTTATGATTTTTCAAAAGAGCATATTCTTAAATCTGTGGAAGGTTCGCTGCAGCGGCTTAAGACAGATTATTTGGATACATTACTTCTACATCGTCCGGATACTTTAATGGAGCCAGAAGAGGTTGCAGAGGCTTTTTATGAGCTAGAAAAATCAGGAAAAGTACGCTATTTTGGTGTTTCCAATCAAAACCCGATGCAGATAGAACTGCTTAAAACAGCAGTTAAGCAGCCTCTATATTTCAACCAACTGCAATTTGGTTTGAAGCATACGGAAATGATTGATGCAGGATTGAATGTAAATATTCCAAATCAGGCCAGTCATATGCAAGATGGCTCAGTGTTAGAATATTCACGTATAAATAAAATGACCATCCAAGCATGGTCTCCTTTCCAATACGGTTTCTTTGACGGCCCATTTGTAGACAATGAAAAATTCCCCGAATTAAACCAAAAACTCAACTTTTATGCTGAAAAATATGGCGTGACACCGTCAGGAATTGCTATCGCCTGGATTAATCGTCATCCAGCAAAGATGCAAACGATAATCGGAACAATGACAGAGAGTCGTATTAAGGAAGTCACGGAAGCAAGCGACATTGTTTTAAGTCATGATGAGTGGTACGATTTGTACATGGCTGCAGGGAATAGTTTACCGTGAAGGGTTGTCACATAAGAAACTCCTATCTTGCAGTAAATTTATAAAAAACTAAGGATGTTAGTGTTCCAGACAAGCAAGGAGTTGAAATAGATTGAATTCGTAGGGGAAATGGTGTATAATTAAGGAGCATTATTAGGAAAAGTTAATTAAAAGGATTTTTAAGCAATTTGCTTGAACCTATCCCAAAGGAGGTACATACCATGAGTTTTACAGATGAAACAGTCCGCTTTGAATTTGATGATTCAAGTAAAAAAGAAATTGGCGAAACACTTGTAAATGTTTATCGTGCACTTGATGCTAAAGGTTACAATCCTATCAACCAAATGGTAGGTTATGTTTTGTCAGGAGATCCAGCTTATATTCCACGTCACGACGATGCGCGCAACAAGATTCGTCGCTTTGATCGTGATGATATTGTTGAAGAATTGATTAAAGAATACCTAAAAGCACACGGTGTACAACTCTAATGTACAGCAGAATTTTAGGGCTTGACGTCGGTACAAAAACCGTTGGTGTTGCAGTCAGCGATTTACTTGGTATGACGGCTCAACCTGTTGAGACAATAAAAATTGATAGTGAATCAGGTGAGTTTGGTTTTGAGCGCTTAGCAGAACTGGTTAAGGAGTATAAACCTTCGAAAATTGTACTTGGCTTACCCAAGCATATGAATAACGATGAAGGTATTCGAGCCGAAGCATCCAGAAATTATGGCGAAAAAATTGCCTCAGAGTTTGGTGTACCCGTGGAGTACCAGGACGAACGTTTGACAACCATGCAGGCAGAAAAAGTATTGATTGATGGTGGTGTCCGTCGTAAGGACCGTAAAAAATCAATTGATAAACTTGCGGCAGTCTTGATATTGCAAAACTATCTTGATGCCCATAAATTATTTTAGAAGATAGGAAGTATTATGTCAGAACATACACATGACCACGAACACGAAGAACGTTTTATCACTCTTATTGATGATAACGGGAATGAAAGCCTTTTTGAAATCTTGATTACTATCGATGGTCAAGAAGAGTTTGGTAAGAATTACGTTCTCGTTATGCCTGTTGATGGCACAGAGGATGAGAATGGTGAAGTTGAAATTCAAGCTTATTCATTTACACAAAATGAAGACGGTACTGAAGGAGATTTACAGCCTATTGCTGAAGAATCTGATGCTGAATGGGATATGATTGAAGAAGTGTTCAATAATTTCATGGAAAATCAAGACGACGAAGTTTATTGATAAAAAAGGGGTGAAGCCCTTTTTTTCTTGTATTGCTACATTAATGTCAGGAATTTTGGCCTTGTTCTTCTAAGGAAGATTGAGTAGTTTGGGAAAATTTGTTATAATTTAGTAATTACTCGTTGAAGGAAATAATCATGAAAAAAAGATATGGTTCACGCACATTGAGGCATGAACAGACAAAAGTAATGGCGCAATCCGAAGAATTTGAAGGATTTGAGAGCGAGGAAGCGTTTGATGACTCTGTTGAAATCACCGGTTCTTATTCACGGCGTGACAAGGCAGAAGGAGGCTTTACACGAACAAGAGAAAAGGCACCGAGAATTTTAGCGGCTGACTGGTTTTTTATTGCTCTGGTTTCTTTTGCTCTTAGCTTGACCTTTTATGCTTTACCGCTTTTTAATTTCCAATCTGTTGGAGTACAATCTCAATACCTTTATTCAGGAATGGCCATGCAGGCAGGTTTGGTTCCTTATAATGATTTCTGGGGTTCTGGAGGTTTAGTCTTTTACTTAATTAATTGGATTGGACATTTCGCTCAAACCACGTGGTTGCTCTACTTTTTCCAACTCTTTGCTTTGTTTATAAGTGGTGTACAAGTTTATCGGTTGATTTTACAGCGGACACACAGTCGTTTAGCTGCGCGCATTACCGCAGGGTTTACCTTGGTTTCAATTGCAGGTTTGGCTCAGGGAGGGACTTCCCCAACTTTGATGGCTCTGCCTCTTGCTTTGTGGGCCTTACAGTTTTTAGACCGCTATCTGCGCCAAGATGTTCGTGATGAAGCTTTTATCTTTTTTGGGATGAGCGGTGCCTTTGCTTTGGTTATATCACCGGTTATGACCGTTCTATGGGTGATTTCAGCATTGGCTTTATTCATCTTTAATATTAGGAACAAGAGAATTGGGCGTGGTTTCTATCAATTGCTGGCAACCTTGTTTGGTGTACTGTTGGTAGGATACACGGTAGCCTTCTATGCGTTAAATGCGCAAGTTCTCTACACCTCAATTGAGCAGTCCATCATTATTCCTCTTACCAGCTTAGGCTTTACAGCTAATCTGTGGTTGACTCTTTTAAAATCAATTGTCTTTCTTTTAGTATTTGGTTTAGCAACTAATTTTGTTCATGGCATGTTAAATATTAAAAAATCAGGGCAAACCTTTGTTTGGCAAGTTTTACTGCTCATTGGTTCAGTTGCCGTCTTGGTTTTTGTACTTTTATCCCCAGTATTTGAAAGTTCAAATCTCCTAGCGCTCTTGCCTTTACTCCTGCTTTTTGTCAGTGACACATTACAGGATGCTGTAAACCAACGTCGAAATGTTTTGCAACAATACATGAGAGCAAAACTCTTTGCTCCAATTTTGGCTCTATTCTTTGTCATAGGTGCACCTTTTGTTTCACAATGGATGAATCGTCAAGTCTTCTCCGAGGAGCAACAAGTTGCTCAACATGTGAAGGCCGATACGACAAGAGATGATAGAGTTTTGGCTATAGCAGGGGATAAGAATATTAATCTGCGGGCACAGCGTGTCGCAAGTCTGGGCGTTTTTCCAAGTTACTACCCTATAGGGTTTCATCAGAATTTTGATCTAGTCTTTGCAAATGCGGAGAATAAATATGTTATTGTTCAAAGTGGGCAAGAACTCTCAGATTCAGTGCAGAGGACGCTTCAAGATTCATATGAAAAAGTAGAAATTAGTAATGTTAGTCAATTTTCTGTATATAAAAAGAAATAAGATGTACATATTGTATGTCTTATTTTATTATAATGAAAAAAGCGAATTTTCTGACTATTGCTGTTGTTTTTTGAATTTTTTTGTGCTATAATCTGTTAAGAGTTTATTTAGAAAATAATATAATAGGAGAAAACCGTGGCTACATTATTAGAAAAAACCCGCAAAATTACGTCAGTTCTGCAAGATGGTGTGACTGACCTAAAGCAGGATTTACCTTATGACAACATGACGGAGCGTTTAGCCAACGTTATCGACTGTAATGCTTGTATTATTGATACAAAAGGAAAACTTTTAGGCTTTTCACTACCATATGAAGTTAACAATGACCGCGTTAATGAACTTTTCTATGTAGAAAAGCATTTGCCAGAAGATTATGCACGTGCGGCTATTCGTATTTATGATACCTTAGCAAACATCACAATCAATGAGCCATTGTCAATATTTCCTGCAGAACTTTTAGGAGAATATCCTAATGGTTTGACAACATGTGCTCCTATCTATGGTAGTGGCATGCGTTTAGGAACGTTTATCCTTTGGCGTACAGATGGAAAATTCGATGATGATGACCTTGTTCTTGCAGAGCTTGCAACAACAGTTATCGGAGTTCAACTTTCTAACCTTAAGCTTGAACAAATGGAAGATAATATTCGTAAAGATACCATGGCGAATATGGCTGTTAACACACTTTCTTATTCAGAGATGAAAGCGGTTAAAGCGATTCTTGAAGAACTTGATGGTGAAGAAGGACATGTTATTGCATCAGTAATTGCTGATAAGATTGGAATCACTCGTTCAGTTATTGTTAACGCACTCCGTAAGCTTGAATCTGCAGGTGTTATTGAAAGTCGTTCATTAGGCATGAAAGGAACTTATCTTAAAGTTCTGAATCAAGGTCTCTTTACAAAACTTGAAGGTCGTAATTTCTAAAGACAGTTTATAGTTGGGGAAAACTTTTGGGAAAGAAGTTTATCTCAAAATATCTGAAGAGGAACCGCAGGAAAGCGGTTCCTTTTTAATGGGCCAGTTGTGCAGTAAAAATAACTTTATGAAGCATTGTGAAAATGGGCAGTAAAGCCTAGCTGTATCAGTTTTTTTAGAAATTTGCTATAATTGAGAATGAAAATCTTTAATAGTTAGGGAAAATAACATGAGCAAGATTACAAAAGAGCAAGTGGAGCATGTGGCAGCATTGTCAAAGCTCAAATTTGAGGAAGACGAAATTGATGCTGTGACGAATCAGTTGGGTAAAATCATTGAAATGGTTGAACAGCTGGAGGAAGTAAATACAGAAAATGTAGAGTTTACGATGAGCGTTGCGGACAACTTAAACCGCATGCGTGAAGATATTGCTGTAGCAGGTGATAATCGTGACGAACTCATGCGAAATGTACCTACGAAACAAGACGGCTATATTAAGGTACCTGCGATGTTGACTGATGGAGGTGATGCGTAATGGCATTGAATGATAAAACAATTAAAGAGTTGCATGACCTCTTAGTCAAAAAGGAAATCTCTGCTGTTGAATTAACACGTGCGACCTTGGAAGATGTGCATGCACGTGAAGCAGCGGTGGGAAGTTTTATCTCCGTTTTAGATGAAGAAGCATTAGCACAAGCAGCTGCCATTGATGCGCGTGGGATTGATGCAACAAAACTCACAGACGGTATTCCCTTAGCAGTTAAAGACAATATTGTGACTAAAAATATTGAAACTACTGCAGCAAGCAAGATTTTATCAGGGTTTATTCCGCCTTATGATGCGACTGTCGTTGAAAAACTTTATGACAATGGCATGATTATTATTGGTAAAGCAAACATGGATGAATTTGCAATGGGAGGCTCAGGGGAAACATCCTTCGTAAAACCGACTCGTAATGCATGGGATCAAACAAAAGTTCCTGGAGGTTCATCTTCGGGATCAGCCAGTGCTGTTGCAAGTGGACAGGTCCGCCTGTCATTAGGCTCAGATACGGGCGGTTCGATTCGTCAGCCGGCTTCTTTCAGTGGTATCGTGGGTCTGAAACCAACTTATGGACGTGTGTCTCGTTATGGTTTGATTGCTTTTTCTAGTTCACTTGACCAAATTGGTCCGTTTTCAGCCACTGTTGAAGAAAATGCACAACTTTTAAATGTTATCTCTGGTAGTGATACCAAGGATGCTACAAGTTCAGAGCTTGCTGTACCTGATTTCACCTCAAAAATTGGTCAAGACATCAAAGGAATGAAGATTGCTTTGCCTAAAGAGTATTTTGGCGAAGGGATTGACCCAGCAGTTAAAGAGCAAATTATGGCGGCAGCGAAACACTTAGAATCTTTAGGGGCTATTGTTGAAGAGGTGAGCTTGCCACATAGTAAGTATGGGGTAGCTGTTTACTACATCATTGCTTCTTCAGAAGCCAGCTCAAACCTGCAACGTTTCGATGGTATCCGCTATGGTTATCGTGCAGAGCATATCGAAAATCTTGAGGATGTCTATGTGAAATCACGTTCAGAAGGCTTTGGCGATGAGGTCAAACGCCGTATCATGCTGGGGACATTTAGTCTTTCTGCAGGTGCCTACGATAAGCACTTTAAAAAGGCTGGACAAGTGCGTACACTGATTATTGAAGACTTTAATAAAGTATTTGCGGATTATGATTTGATTCTTGGCCCAACGGCTCCAACAGTTGCCTTTGGCTTCGATGAAAAATCAAAAGATCCTGTTCAAATGTATCTCTCAGATATCCTCACAATTCCGGTCAACCTTGCGGGATTACCAGGGATTTCGATTCCAGCAGGCTATGTTGAAGGTCTACCTGTTGGGATGCAATTGATTGGTAAGCGTTACGATGAAGAAACAATTTATCAAGTCGCAGCAGCATTTGAAGCAACGACAGATTACCATAAGAAAAAACCAATTATCTTTACAGAAGGAGGGGCAAAATAAGATGAACTTTGAAGCAGTCATTGGACTTGAAGTCCACGTTGAGCTAAACACGAACTCAAAAATTTACAGCCCAACTCCAGCTGAATTTGGTTCTGAACCAAATGTGAATACCAATGTTATTGATTGGGCAATGCCAGGTGTTTTGCCGACTTTGAATAAAGGCGTTGTCGTTGCAGGGATGAAAGCTTCTCTTGCCATGAATATGTCAATTCAAAAGAGTATGCATTTTGATCGTAAAAATTATTTTTACCCTGATAATCCTAAAGCTTACCAAATTTCGCAAGCGGATGAACCTATCGGTTACAATGGCTCTATTGAAATTGAACTTGAAGACGGTACAAAATCGACTATACGTATTGAGCGAGCGCATATTGAAGAAGATGCCGGTAAAAATACGCATGGAACAGATGGCTACTCTTATGTTGACTTGAACCGTCAAGGGGTGCCATTGATTGAGATTGTTTCTGAGCCAGATATGCGCAGTGCCGACGAAGCTTATGCTTATTTGACCGCCTTACGTGAGTTGATTCTCTACACAGGTATTTCTGATGTGAAGATGGAAGAAGGCTCAATGCGTTGTGACGCCAATATTTCATTGCGTCCTTATGGTCAAGAAGAGTTTGGTGTTAAAACAGAAGTGAAAAACATGAACTCTTTCAGTAATGTGAAGAAAGCCTTAGCCTTCGAAATTGAGCGTCAAGCGAAGATTCTTCGTTCTGGTGGCGAAATTCGTCAAGAAACACGCCGTTTTGATGATAAAACAGGTGAAACTATCTTGATGCGTGTTAAAGAGGGGGCTTCGGATTACCGTTATTTCCCTGAGCCAGATTTGCCACGTATTGAAATTTCTGAAGCTTGGGTTGACGAAGTTCGTGCAGAACTTCCTGAGTTCGCAGCAGCGCGTCGTGTGCGTTATGTAGAGGAAATGGGCCTCAGTGAATATGATGCACGCCAGTTGACAACTTCAAAAGATGTCTCTGACTTCTTTGAAGCAGCTGTTAAATGTGGTGGTGATGCCAAATTGGTATCCAACTGGCTTCAAGGAGAAGTTGCACAATACTTGAACACAGCACATTTGGAACTTAAAGATATTCAATTAACTCCAGAAAATCTTACAGAAATGTTGCGTCTGATTGCGGATGGGACAATTTCATCTAAAATTGCGAAGAAAGTCTTCCTCGAATTAGCTAAAAATGGCGGCTCAGCAGAAGCTTTTGTTAAAAAGGCCGGCTTGGTTCAAATCTCTGATCCAGCTGTACTCTTGCCAATTATTCATGAAGTCTTTGCTAAAAATGAACAATCTGTTGCGGATTATCGTGGAGGTAAGGAAAATGCAGCTAAAGCTTTAGTTGGTCAGCTCATGAAAGCTACAAAAGGACAAGCTAATCCGACAGTAGCGCAAAAACTGCTCTATCAAGAATTGGATAAAGACTAATATAAAAAAATCGTTCAAGGAAGAACGATTTTTTCTTGTGTGTTTTCTCGGTTAAAGCGACGGACCATCCGAATAGTTGTGGGGATTAAAATAGCGGTTGATCCCATCCAAGCAGCAGGATTAGATGAAATAATCACGGTATAATTTAAGAGATTAACACCGATGATAGCCACTGCAGCACGCATGACTAACTCTGCCACACCACAAATCGTCGGAATGCGCGCATTGCCCAATCCCTGTAGTGTTGAGCGCGTGACAAAGAGAATAGCAAGTAGCCAGTAGAAGCCACCATTTACAATATAATAATGTCTAGCCATATCGATAACAGCAGTTTGGTTTGGTGAGATAAAAGCAGTAGTGAAGTAGTAGTTCAAGCTTACTAAAAGAATGGCAAAGCCAATCGCCCAAGAAACAGCAATGAGTAGAGCTTGGAAAAGCCCTTGATTTATTCGTCGATATTGTTTTGCACCATAGTTTTGGGCTCCAAAGGTAGCCATGGCAAGCCCAATCGACATCATTGGCAGCATCGCGATTTGATCAATCTTAGAAACAATAGCTTGAGTGGCGACAGCATTTGTTCCCATAGTGTTAAGTGCTACTTGAAGCGTAATAGAGCCAATGGCGATAATACTAGATTGAAATCCCATGGGGATGCTTAAGCGCGCATGTGTACGTATTTCTTGTGCATTGTAAGCAAGGAGTTTGCGATTAAGATGTAACTCAGGCACCTTGCGTTTAATGTGTAAAACCAGATAGAGTACAGAGATACATTGGGCCAAAATCGTAGCTGCACTTGCCCCTGCTAAGCCTAAATGGAGAACGAGGATTGCGAAATACTCAAAGCTTATATTTAAAATACTGGCGACGATAAGTGCATAGAGTGGTGTCTTGGAATCACCTAAGGCACGGAGCGCATTTGAATAATAAGCATATAGTGTGGTCGCTGTAAGTCCACCTAGCATAATACTCAAAAAAGTATGTGCACCTTCGTAAATCTCAGCAGGAGTTTGCATAAGTTGGAGTAATTGCCCCACAAATAGGACCGATAAGACACTGAGCAAGAGCGAGATAGCTATCGTAAAATACAGCCCTGTCACAAAGGACTTTTTGACAGCATGTGCATCTTTGGCACCAAAGCGTTGCGCAGTAATAATCGTGAGTCCAGCGGTCATGCCCTGAGCAAAACCAACAATTAAAAAGTTGATGGAGCCTGTAGCCCCTACAGAAGCAAGGGCATTTTTCCCTAAAGTTTGACCAACGATTAGTGTATCTGCAGTATTATAGAGCACTTGAAAAAAGTTTCCCAAGAGCAAGGGGAGGGTGAAGGTAATTAAACCTTTGAGGATGTTTCCTTTTGTTAAATCTTTCATAATATTCCTAAATTCTTTGCTTTATACATTGTAAACTTTTTATATGTATTAAACAATAGTCTATCTGTCTTTTTTAGAATATCTTAATTTAGAATAAAAGAAAAGCACCTCAAGGGTGCCAAGAATTAGAATTATTTAGTAACGTTGATTGCTTGAGGTCCGCGTGGACCTTCTTCAAGATCAAAGTTCACTTTTTGACCTTCATCAAGTGTTTTGAAGCCATCAGTTTGAATAGCTGAGAAGTGTACAAACACATCGTTGCCTTCTTCAGTTGTAATGAAGCCAAAACCTTTAGTGGCGTTAAACCATTTTACAGTTCCTTGTGCCATTTGAATACATCCTTTCTTTAGTTTGGTAAATCTTATCGTCGGAAAGCGTGTAACAAAAAAGCACAAACGTTAACTTGAAAAAAACTTACAGCTTTATGATACCATATAAAGTATGGAAAAGAAAGCGCTAATTCGCCAAGAGATGATAAATTTACTGAAAAGTTTTGATCTTGCTGATAAAAGCTACCAAAGTCGGAAAATTATTGAAAAATTTCTTGCTTCTGAACAATGGAGAACAGCAAAAGTCGTTGCGCTCTACATGCCGCAGGAATTTGAATTTGATTTGAAAACTCTTTTTGAACAAAAGGATAAACAAATAGTTATACCCAAGACTTTGCCCAATCGTCACATGATGTTCGTAAAATACAATAAAAATGACTTAGAACGCACAAAATTTGGTATACTAGAACCTAAGTCGAACCAAGAAATTGTTCCTGATTTGATTTTAGTCCCAGGTTTGGCTTGGAATAAAGAGGGATATCGTATTGGTTTTGGGGCAGGATATTATGACCGTTATCTGGCGCATTTTTCTGGTCAGACTGCAAGTCTATATTATGATTTCCAGCAAAAAGACTTTAACCCAGAAACTCATGATATACGCATAGGAGACACATTTACTTATGAACATTGACATGATAAAAAAAGACTTTATGAAGCATAAAGCAACTTATGTTTTATCACTTTTAACAACGATGGTTTGGCTTTACCAATTCTTACGCTATGGTTTAGCTGCAACCTCGGCAATTAATCTTTTTAATACCGGTGCATTATTTCCACCAGCCATTTTGGTTGATCCGACTCAATTATGGCGACTGGTTACACCAATCTTTGTCCATATCGGATGGACGCACTTTCTGATGAATACTCTGACACTCTTTTTTATTGGACGTCAGGTTGAAGCTGTATTTGGTAGCCTTAATTTCAGTTTGATATATATTCTTTCAGGAATTTTTGGGAATGCGGCAACCTTTATTTTTTCACCAAACTCCTTATCTGCGGGCGCTTCAACCTCTATCTTTGGTCTTTTTGCAGCGATTGCAGGAATTGGCTTTTTTACTGGACATCCTTTGCTCAAACAGATTGGAAAGACTTTCACTGTTCTCATTGCCATCAATCTCTTTTTCAATTTGTTTAATTTAAGTACAGTAAACATTTGGTCCCATCTCGGTGGTGCGGTAGGAGGCCTGCTTTTGGCGCCTGTATTTCCACCTAAGTATTTTAAAAATTCTGTACCGATGCAGAATCGCATTTTATCGGGGGTAACAGTTGTGATTCTTTTTATGGTATTTCTTATTTTACCATTCATAAAATAGGTCCCCCAAAATTGAAAAAAGTAATGAGGAAGAGCTATGAAAACACGTGGATTTGAAATTGTAAGTAAATATGAAAATGCTGGACTTGAATTGCCAGTACGCGCAACGAAACAAGCTGCAGGTTATGACCTGTCTGTGGCCGAAAAGCTTGTTATACAGCCGGGGGAAATCAAGTTAGTACCAACAGGACTTAAAGCCTATATGCAAGCTGGAGAGGTGCTCTATCTTTACGATCGTTCATCAAATCCACGCAAAAAAGGTTTGATTCTGATTAATTCAGTTGGTGTTATTGACGGTGATTATTATAATAATCCAAGTAATGAAGGCGAGATATTTGCTCAGATGAAGAACATCACTGAGTCAGAAGTTGTTTTGGAAAAGGGAGAAAGAATTGTTCAAGCGGTCTTTATGCCTTTCTTAGTTGCTGATGGCGATGAGGAAACACTTAAGACCACACGTACAGGCGGTTTTGGCTCCACAGGTCACTAATGAAGAGGCTCAAAAGCTATCGATTGGAGATAGAGTTTTTGTGTTATAATGGTAAAATGGATTTGTTGTGCAATATTTGCTTGAAAGACTTACACTCGTAACTGGAAAAGTTTTCAGCCATCGAGCGTTTTTTTGCGGAAAAATCAAAAAGTTATCCGTCTGTGCCAAATCTTGATGCCTTGCTCAAGTATAAGCAAGTTCCTTTTGCTAAAGGCTTAAAAAATATAAGAGCTAGCTGGTGATAATAGTTTAACTTCTGATTGGAGACAGTGAGTCAGAGGCAGGATAAAAAGAAAGACAAAGAGAAGTATTGAAGGTACTTTCGCTAGGATATCCGTAAGGGGAAGTCAAGTAGAGTTGTTTTTTCTATGTTTAAATAAATAAAACGAGAGAATAAAAAAAACAGAAAGGAAGATAGCGTGCCAAAAGAAGTTGATGAATCAAAATTAAATTATAATCGTTTTCCCGGTGAGCATGTGATTTCCAATGGTGATATTGTAAAAGTAGGCGGGAAGACTTTTCATTTGGTCTACAATTACCGTGAGGGGTTTGATGCTGAAAAGTTAGAACAGCGTTTCAGTGATATTTTCGATAAATATGATTATATTGTTGGTGACTGGGGCTTCGAACAGCTGCGATTAAAAGGTTTCTTTTCAACCAGTAGAAAAAAAATGCAGTCTGAAAATAAAATAGATCGATTAGAAGACTATATTAATGAATACTGTAATTATGGTTGCGCCTATTTTGTTTTGCGACGTGTACGTTCACAAGATGAAGCATACACATCTGAACGTGTGTTTGAAGATAAACCGCGTCATCCAAAATTTGATAGGCTTCGTCAGCGGAATAATCGAAGTAAAGATCGAAACAGTCAGAAAAAACAGAAGAAAAATGAGAAAAAATATTTTGAAACTCGCGATAAATCAACGAAAATCAACAGTAAAATGAATGAAAATGAGAAAAATGACAAAGTTTCTCATTCTAAATCTAATTTTATAATGCGCGAACGCTCAAAAACAATAAAATAGACAAATATCAAAAAGTGTCTAAAAAACTATTGAATAATATACATAAAAAATGGATTAAGGACTGATTTGCTAAAAATATCGGAGATATAATGGAAAAACAAACAATTTATGGCTTAACACGTGATCAGCTGATTGACTGGGCAATCGAAAATGGTGAAAAAAAATTTCGGGCTACACAAGTATGGGATTGGCTTTATAGAAAACGTGTTCAAACTTTTGAGGAAATGACAAACTTATCGAAGGATTTTATTGCGAAGCTAAAGGCGCACTTTATCATGAATCCTTTGGAACAAGTGGTCGTCCAAGAGTCAGAAGATGGGACGGTTAAATACCTTTTCATGTTACCAGACAAAATGATGATTGAAACTGTCTTGATGCGCCAATCTTATGGTTTATCTGTATGTGTGACTACACAAGTTGGCTGCAATATGGGCTGTACTTTTTGCGCCTCTGGTATTCTGAAAAAAGAGCGTGATGTCACAGCTGGGGAGATTGTTGCGCAAATTATGCTGGTTCAAAAATATTTTGACGAAAAAGGTCAAGATGAACGTGTATCCCATGTTGTTGTTATGGGAATTGGTGAACCTTTTGACAACTATGTAAACTTGATGAACTTTTTACGCATAATCAATGATGACAATGGTTTGGCTATCGGAGCCCGCCATATCACAGTGTCAACTTGTGGTTTCATGCCTGCTAAGATCAAAGAATTTGCTAATGAAAATTTACAAGTGAACTTGGCTATTTCTTTACATGCACCAAATAATGCACTGCGTACAAGCTTTATGCGTATTACACGTAATGCTCCCTTGGAGAAACTTTTTGAAGCTATTGATTACTATACTGAGACGACCAATCGTCGTGTAACTTATGAGTACATCATGCTTTCAGGAGAAAATGACACGCCTGAGATTGCTCAAGAATTGGCTGATTTGCTAAAACCAAGAAAGAAACTTGCTTATGTCAACTTGATTCCTTACAATCCAGTTGCAGAGCACATCAGATATGAACGCTCAACACAGGGTGATACGGCGAAATTTTATGATGTTCTTAAGAAAAATGGAATCAACTGTGTAGTGCGTCAAGAGCATGGTACAGACATTGATGCTGCCTGTGGACAACTCAGAAGTAAACAGATTAGAAAAAAAGAAGAAAATTAAATAAAAATAAAAAGGAACCGCTTGCTGCCCTTAACCGTGCTATTGCTGGTTTCTTTTTGTATATTTATTATTAATTATAAAATGAAAGCGCATTATTATAATGAACGTTGATTTGCATTTAAAAAAAGATTAAACTATAATAAAGGTGTTGGGAGCGCTTTTACAATTTTTAATTTATAATAGATTTACTTAAGAAAGGATGCTTATCTCATGGAAAAAGCAATCAATGTCAACTCAGAAATCGGGAAACTTAAATCAGTTCTCCTTCATCGTCCAGGTGCTGAAGTAGAAAACATCACACCAGACACAATGCATCAGCTTTTGTTTGATGATATCCCTTACCTAAAGATTGCACAGAAGGAACACGATTTCTTTGCACAAACATTGCGTGATAACGGTGCAGAAACAGTCTATATCGAAGACCTTGCTGCAGATGTTTTCCAAACGGAAAGTGTTAAAAAAGACTTCTTGGCACGTCTCTTGCACGAGGCTGGCTATCGTCCAGGGCGTACACTTGATGGCTTGACAGAGTATTTGACAAGTATGGATACAAAAGCAATGGTTGATAAAATCTATGCAGGTGTTCGTAAAAACGAATTGGACCTTCAACGTACAGTACTTAGTGACATGGCTGGTTCTGATGCTGAAAATCATTTTTACCTCAATCCATTGCCAAACGCCTACTTTACACGTGACCCGCAAGCATCTATGGGTGTAGGGATGACTATCAATAAAATGACTTTCCCAGCACGTCAACCTGAATCTTTGATTACAGAGTACGTTATGGCACATCACCCACGCTTTAAAGATACTCCAATCTGGCGTGACCGCAACCATACAACACGTATCGAAGGCGGGGACGAACTAGTTCTTAACAAACATACTGTGGCAATCGGTGTTTCTGAGCGTACTTCATCTAAGACGATTCAAGCATTGGCTAAAGAGCTTTTCGCAAACCCATTGTCAACCTTTGACACTGTACTTGCAGTTGAAATTCCACATAACCACGCAATGATGCACTTGGACACTGTATTTACAATGATTAATCACGATCAGTTTACAGTATTCCCAGGAATCTTTGACGGCTCTGGAAATATCAATGCCTTCATCTTGCGTCCAGGTAAGGATGGTGAGGTTGAAATTGAACACTTAACAGATCTCAAAGCTGCACTTAAGAAAGTATTAGACTTGTCAGAACTTGACTTGATTGAATGCGGCAATGGTGACCCTATTGTTGCACCACGTGAACAATGGAATGACGGTTCAAATACATTGGCAATCGCTCCGGGTGAAATTGTCACTTATGACCGTAACTATGTCACTATCGAATTGCTCAAAGAACATGGTGTCAAAGTTCATGAAATTCTTTCAAGTGAGTTAGCACGTGGACGTGGTGGAGCACGTTGTATGTCTCAACCGCTATGGCGTGAAGATATCTAAAACAGTTCACTTAAAACTGCTTGGTTTACAGACACTGTCAATAAGCTTGACAGTTCTCGAACTCAAAACTCCAAGCAGATGCCATTATAATCTTATTTCAAAAAACAAAAAAATATTTAATTGAGGAGAAAAATAAATGCAAACACCAAAAATCAATTCAGTTTTCCAAGGACGTTCATTTTTAGCAGAAAAAGACTTTACACCTGCAGAAATTCAATACCTTATTGATTTCGCTATCCATTTGAAAGCTTTGAAGAAAAATAACATTCCGCACCACTACCTAGAAGGAAAAAATATCGCCTTGCTTTTTGCCAAAACTTCTACACGTACACGTGCAGCTTTCACCACTGCGGCGATTGACCTTGGTGCGCACCCTGAATATCTCGGTAAGGACGATATCCAACTTGGTATTAAAGAATCTACTGAAGACACAGCACGTGTTCTGGGGTCAATGTTTGATGCGATTGAACGTCGTGGTTTCTCACAAAAAGAAGTGGAAGACTTGGCAAAATACTCAGGTGTTCCTGTATGGAATGGTTTGACTGATGATTGGCATCCAACTCAAATGATTGCCGACTATATGACAATCAAGGAAGAATTTGGCTACCTTAAAGGTCTTAAACTTGCTTATGTTGGTGATGGACGCAACAACATGGCCAACTCTCTAATCGTAACAGGTGCAATGCTTGGCGTTAGCGTAACTATCGTGGCGCCTGAATCACTCCAACCATCAGAAGAAGTTATGGAAATCGCGCGCAAATTTGCAGCTGAATCAGGTGCAAAACCAGAAACAACTGCAGATATCGAAGCAGGGGTTAAAGGCGCAAACATTATCTACTCCGACGTATGGGTATCTATGGGTGAGTCAAACTGGGAAGAACGTGTTGAGCTCCTCACTCCATACCGTGTCACAATGGATATGATGAAATTGACTGGAACTCCAGATGAAGAACTCATCTTCATGCACTGCTTGCCAGCTTTCCACGATACTGAAACTGAATATGGTAAAGAAATCAAAGAAGAATATGGCTTGACTGAAATGGAAGTCACTGACGAAGTGTTCCGCTCTAAATACGCCCGTCAATTTGAGGAAGCTGAAAACCGTATGCACTCAATTAAAGCAATTATGGCAGCAACTTTGGGTAATCTCTTCATTCCAGATGTGCCAAGTATCAAATAATTGGTGTTGAATTTGATTTTTTCCGGATTTGACAGACTTTCCACTTTCGCTGATGCCAGTGGGAAGTTTGCACAAATCTGGAAAAAATATTTTAAGCTCCCTCTATAACTCTTGTTTTGAAAAGGTCAGATCCCAAATATATTATCATCGTGTTGAAGACTTTTTTAAAGCATATGACTTTATGAAAAAATAGGTAGTAATATGGAAGTAGAAAATAAAAAAGGAATTGGGCTCATGGCCCTTGTAGCCATTATTGTTTCAGGAGCAATTGGTGGTGGGGTATTCAACCTCTCAAATGATTTAGCTCGTGGCGCTACACCAGGTGGTGTTGTTATTTCGTGGCTCTTTATCGGTTTTGGTATTTTAATGCTCGTTTTGAGCTTGAACTATCTTGTAGTAAATAAGCCTGAACTTTCAGGTGTTTCAGACTATGCTCGCGCAGGATTTGGTGATTTTGCTGGCTTCTTATCAGGATGGGGGTACTGGTTGTCTGCTTGGGCAGGTAACGTTGCCTTTGCTGTATTGATGATGACCTCGGTCAATTATTTCTTTCCTGGGGTCTTTGCCAACGATGACGGTTCTTTAACTGTTTTATCAGTAATTGTTGTTTCTGTTGTCTCATGGGCTTTAACAGCACTTGTTATTCGTGGTGTCGAAGGAGCAGCAGTTATTAATGCTATCGTTCTCATCGCAAAATTAATCCCAATCGTAATTTTTGCAGTTGTTGCTATTGTCATGTTCAAAGCGGGAATTTTCACAGAGCATTTTTGGCAAAATGTAGCGATTAATGCAGATGGTTCAGCGGCCTTTACAAATATGACAGCATCAGGCTTAGTAGAACAAATTCAAAATTCTCTGATGGTCATGATTTGGGTCTTCGTTGGTATTGAAGGCGCTGCGATGATGGGTGACCGTGCCAAGAAAAAATCAGATGCAGGTAAAGCCTCCATTATTGGTTTACTTACCCTGTTAGTTATCTATATCTTGCTCTCACTCTTGCCATACGGTTATTTGGATCAAGCAACATTGGCAAGCATACCACAACCAGGTATGGTTGGAATCCTACGTGAAATGGTTGGCCCTTGGGGCGGGAATTTGATGGCTATTGGCTTGATTATCTCACTTCTCGGTGCTTGGTTGTCTTGGACAATGCTTCCGGTGGAGGCGACTTCTCAACTGGCTTCACAAAAACTTTTACCTGCATGGTTTGGGAAAGAAAATAAGGCTGGTGCACCTGTCAATTCATTATTGTTGACTCAAGGTTTTGTACAACTCTTTATTATCATTACCTACTTTGCCTCAGATGCCTATAATGTATTTGTATATCTTTGTACGGCTGTAATCATGGTCTGCTACGCTTTGGTAGGTGCCTACATGTTTAAAGTTGGTTTAGTGGAAAAATCACCGAGAAATATCTTAATAGGTTTCTTCGCTATGGCCTTCCAGATTGTTGCCCTTTATCTGAGCGGTTGGGAATTTGTATGGATGTCCGCTATCCTTTACGTTGTTGGCTTTGTTCTCTATATTCGCGCGAAACGAGAAAATAACAGAAGTATTTCTTCAAGAGAATGGTTTGCCATCATTGTGTTCACACTTGCAGCTTTACTAGCTCTTTATGGACTTCTTGCCAATCAATTTGGTTTAAGAGAGTTGCTCGGTATTTAAGAATAAAAAAGATGAAATTTTTGATTAATCAGAAATTTTATTCTTTGATGCGCAAAGTAAGCGCTTAAATAATAAGAAATAGGAGAAAATAATTTATGGTTAGACGTATTGTAGTTGCTCTTGGTGGTAATGCTATTTTGACAAATGATCCGACAGCAAAAGCACAACAAGAAGCCTTGGAAGTTACAGCAAGTCAATTGATTCCACTTATCAAAAACAACGATGTAGAAATCATTGTCACTCATGGGAACGGACCACAGGTTGGAAATTTGCTCTTACAACAATTGGGATCAGACAGTGAAAAAAATCCAGCTATGCCTTTAGACACAGCAGTTGCTATGACTCAAGGACAAATCGGTTACTGGATGAGTCAGGCTTTCACTAAGGCTCTACTTAAGGAAGGTTTAGGACATATCCCAGTTGCCTCAGTTGTAACCCGCGTTGTTGTTGATGGCAATGATCCAGCCTTTGAAAACCCAACAAAACCTATTGGACCGTTTTATGATGAAGTGCAGATGAATAAGATGCAGGAACAATATCCAGATTGGAAATTTGTTGAAGATTCGGGCCGTGGCTATCGCCGTGTTGTAGCAAGTCCAAAACCTGAGCGTATCGTCGAAGCAGAAGCAATTAAGCCTCTATTAGATGCTGCAGTTTTGACAACAGTATCAGGCGGCGGTGGTATTCCTGTAGTTGCCAATGAAGATGGGACATACACAGGTGTGGAAGCTGTTATCGACAAAGACTTCTCAGCCGCTAAACTTGCAGAACTCGTTGACGGTGATGAACTGGTTATCTTGACAGGTGTTGACAATGTTTTCGTCAATTACAACAAACCTGATCAAAAGAAATTGGAAAAGGTTACCTTGTCTGAGATTGGGGCCTACTTGGAAGAAGGACAATTCGCTGCAGGTTCTATGAAGCCAAAAGTTGAAGCAGCCATGGCTTTTGTAGAACGTACAGGACGTGCTGCAACGATTACCTCACTTGAAAATCTTGAAGATTTCTTGGCAAATGGTTCAGGGACAACAATTGTTGCGGATTAAAATGTGAAAGGCTGCGTTTACGTGGCCTTTTTCCTATGATTTGGAGGAGCCAATGAGAAATTTTAGAGAAGTAGAAGAGCTGATGGCCAAACTAAAAATTCCATATCAAATAGTGGAACATCCAGCAAGTTATTCTACAGAAGAATCAGATAAATATATCGAAGGACATGAAGGGTGTAGGTCGAAAACTTTAGTTTTGGCCAATAAAAAGTCCACGCAATTCTATATGGTTATTATGGATGACAGTAAGCGAGTGGAGATGAACAAGCTTGGGGAGGTACTTGGAGTAAATCGCCTGCATTTTGCATCAGAAGAACGCTTAGAAAGCATGTTGGGGCTCCAACCAGGGATTGTTTCTATTTATGGTTTGGTTGATAATAAAATGGATAATATGCACGTTTACTTTGATCGAGAAATGCTTGAGGAGCATGACATTATGACTTTTCATCCAAATGACAATACAAAGACAATATTCTTTCCTATGGAAGATTGCTTTAAAATACTGGAGTCACAAGGATATACTTATGCTATAATTGATTTTTGAGATATGGAGGAGTAGCTTATGAAAATAAATGGTTTTGGAGTTGAAGAATGGCTTAATGTGTGGGAAAAGTCAGCAGTATATGATATTGCACAGTCAACGATTTCATCTATGACCCTGCAAGAGATATTAGATTTAGAAGCGGATAAGGGGCAAGGCTTTATGTCGGCTCTTATGCAGGAGAAATTCAATTATGGCTGGATTGAGGGGTCTCCTGAATTTAAAAAAGAAGTGGCTAAACTTTATACTGATGTTCCTGCAGAAAATATCTTAGCAACAAATGGAGCAACTGGTGCAAATCATCTCGTACTGTATAGCCTGATTGAGCCGGGGGATCATGTTATTGCAGAATACCCAAGCTATCAGCAGCTCTATGATATTCCTCGGTCTTTGGGAGCAGAAGTTGATTTCTGGCAGATCTATGAGCGTGAAAATTGGTACCCTCGTCTAGAAGAGTTACGCCAGATGATGCGACCAAACACCAAGATGATTTGTCTGAATAATGCCAACAACCCCACAGGAACGACATTAAACCGTGCATTTTTGCAAGAAGTAGTAGACTTGGCTAAGACGGTTGGTGCTTATGTATTAGTTGATGAAGTTTATTTACCATTAGATGACTCAGAGGACTATGTACCCATTGCTGACTTGTATGAGAAAGGGATTTCCACCAATTCTTTGTCTAAAACTTACTCTGTTCCAGGTGTGCGCCTGGGCTGGGTAGCAACTCAGGACGAAAAACTGACCGATGTGTTTCGGAAATATAGGGATTATACAATGATTTGCTGTGGCGTTTTTGATGATGCCTTGGGAACTTTGGTTTTAAAGCATCGGGACAAAGTTCTTGCACGTAATAAAGCAATTGTAAATAAGAACCTCGAAATCTTGCGTGAGTGGGTTGAAAATGAACCCTTGGTTTCAATGATATATCCAAAGTCTGTTTCGACAAGCTTTGTAAAATTTGAAGAATTGGATCCAGAAAAAACGGAAGAATTTTGCATAGAATTACTAAAAAGCAAGGGAGTTCTTTTAGTTCCGGGAAATAGGTTTGACTTACCGGGCTATGCAAGATTAGGGTATTGTACAAACGAAGCGACCTTACGCGAGGGCTTAGCTGCTTTATCTCAATTTTTGCGAGAATATGACAAATAAGATAATAAGAGGCTTTGAGCCTCTTTTTCTATACCAAAAATTTCCAAATTTGGTACAATAATGAAAGGAGGATTTCCATGGATTTTGTAAAAATTAATAAAGAACGCCACGCTGTAAAAACATTTGACGGTAAAAAAATACCGACAGTAGATGTGAAACAGATTATCTCTGCTGCGAGCTTAGCACCTTCTGCGCATAACATCCAACCTTGGCATTTTGTGATTATAGAAAGTCAGCAGAAGCGTCAAGCGCTTTTATCAGAAGTTAAGGGAAAGAATGGGCAGCAGGTTAAAGAAGCGGGAGCTGTTATTGCTATTTTTAGTGATACAAATCTTTCAGAACGCTCAAGCGAAATTGCTCGCATAGGAGCTGGAGAACTTGACAGCGAGCAATTGCAACGTTTTAATAGTCGTTATCCACAAATGTTTGAAAGCATGGATGAGCTGATGGAGGCAAGCTACCTATCCTTGAATATAGGCTTTGTGACAATGAATCTCATGTATGCCATCAAAAATAGAGGGTATGAAGGAAATGTCATTCTTGGTTTTGATCGTACAGAGCGTGTGAACGAAATTCTTGAAGTTGATAAACGTTATCGTCCAGAACTGCTGGTTGTCCTTGGAACATCAGAGTCTAAAGGTGAAGCAAGTTATCGCTTGCCACAGCAAAACATTATTGAGATTCGTTAAGCATTTGTAAGAAAAACTGGAGTCGTTTATATCGAAATCTAAGGTGAAATTTGCTAGAATAATAGAGACATAAAAATGATAGATATATTAGGGAGCGAAGGAAAAAGTGCTAGATTTTTGGCAGGACTATCCTGAAATTAGAGGAAAACTTATCGCAGTACAGACTTTGATGGCGGAACGTTTGTCAGTAAATAATGCAGACATACGTGATGCATTGCAAAAGTTTACGACACGCGGAGGTAAAATGGTTCGTCCAGCGCTTTTTTTTCTATTTTCTGGCTTATTAAAAGAGGGCAACCAAGACGAAGAGCGCTTGCTTAAAATAGCGGCTAGCTTGGAGTTGCTGCACTCAGCGACCTTGATTCATGATGATATCATCGATGATTCGCCTTTACGCCGAGGTTTACCAAGTGTGGAGGCTCAGTTTGGTAAAGATGTTGCTGTGTATACAGGTGATTTTATCTATACAGTGTATTTTGAACTACTTTGCGAGACGATGGCAGACACGCCATTTTTACCTAGAAATGCAAAGTCAATGAAAAAAATACTGCAAGGTGAACTGACTCAAATGCAGTCAGCGTTTAATGCAGATAACAGCATCCGACACTATCTTAAGGCAATAAGCGGTAAAACGGCAGAATTGTTGAGTCTGGCTTGTTTGGAAGGGGCATATTTTTCAGGCGGAGATAAGCAGATGCAACGGTCAGCTCGAAAAATCGGTTTGGCTATCGGTTTGGCCTTCCAAATATATGATGATGTTTTGAACTTTACTGTAGGTTTAGAGGAGGCTGATAAGCCTATACTGACGGACTTTAGACAGGGAATCTACACATTGCCTCTGCTTTTAGCAAAAGAGGAAGCACCTGAACAGGTTTTACCCTATCTGGTAGCCTCAGACGGTCTCAGCCGTGAGGAATGTATCCAGTTTTCGCAGTTGGTAGCGGATCTGGGTGGCATTACAGGAAGTTTATTTTTAGCCAAACATCTCACGAACCAAGCGCTTTTAGAAATTGAAAAACTTCCCCAATCTCGTAATCGTGAGATTTTAAAGGAAGTTACTCAAACTTTATTACAAAGAAATTATTAAAAATGAATTTTAAAACATTTGCTGAACTCATTGAGTTGAAAGCTAAAGCAGCCAGCGTTTTTCCTTTTTTATTGGGATTGGCTTACTCACTCTATCATTACCAGACGGCCAACTTCTTCCCTTTGTTCCTCTACTTTATCGCTATGTTCTGTTTCAACTGTTTTGTAGACATATGGGACAATTATAATGACTATCATAAGGCTGTGGACACGGAAGATTATAAGAAAAATACCAATATTATTGGGAGAGAAAATCTGTCTCTTAAGACAATACGTACATTGCTCATGTCCTTCTTTTCTCTCTCCTTGTTATTAGGGTTAATCGTAGCTTGGCTGGTGGGTTGGCCTGTCTTTTGGCTCGGACTCTTTTGCTATTTTGTAGGGATTTTTTACTCTGCAGGTCCGAAACCACTATCAAGTTTACCGGTGGGCGAGTTGGCGAGCGGTTTAACAATGGGCTATTTGATTTTTCTGATTTGTGTATATATTAATACGAGTGCGGTTTTTATCTGGGACTTTGAAAGTTTGGGGTCAACCTTTCTCGTTGCCTTGCCAAGTACATTGCTGATTTCAAACCTGATGTTGGCCAATAATACCTGCGATTTGGAAGAAGACGAAGCCAATCATCGTTACACCATTGTGTATTATATTGGCAGAAAGAATGCGTTGCGCTGGTGGACGATGAGTATCGTTGTAGCTTATATTTCTATTGTTGCTGCTGTTGTTCTAAGATTGATTTCCCCGCTTATGCTGATGCTCTTCTTGCTTTTACCTTTTATCGTAAAACAGGCCAGACCTTACTTACAAAGGCAGGTAAAAAAAGAAACATTCATTATTTCAGTGAAAATCCTGCTCATCTTCTCTTTTACCCAGACAATCTTGATGCTTGTATCTTTAGCTATTTAAACTAATGAAGCAAAAAAAGTTCCATAATAAATCCCACAAGATGTGTCACAGAACCCTAAAAAAGCCTTTCAGTTAAGAAGGCTTTTTTGCTAGTCACAGCACTCTGTTTTCGCTGATGTTTCCAGTGCAGAAACACCTTTGACGGGACAGGTTGTTGTGGCACAATCATCGCACGCTCCTTTACCACGGACTGTTTTGCGAATAGAAAAGAAGGTGGCGGTTAAAATAATAACTAAAAGAATACTACTAGCTAAGTTCAAGAGAATGTTCCTCCTTATTTAGTGTAATTTTTGGTTTACGGAAAATGAGATAACTTCCAAAAATCATGAGAAGTAGCGCAGATAAAGTGCTGATATTAAAGGTTTTTTCAAGGACGGAAAAACCGATCTGATAAATAATGAAACTCATACTATATGCAATAGCCGTTTGAAAGCCAACAGCGCGTAAAGTCCATTTTACGTCACCCATTTCCTTATAAATAGCAGATATAGCAGCGATACATGGTGCACATAAAAGATTAAAGACAAGTAAAGAGTAAGCTGCAAGAGAGGTATAACTGCTTTGTAAAGCTGTCCAAATGGCTCTGCCATTATTTTCTGCATCTGCACCCTGCGCATACAATTGACTCATCGTCCCAACGATGGTTTCCTTTGCGATAAGGCCGGTCAAGGTTGCGACAGTTGCTTTCCACTCTCCGAAGCCCAGAGGAGCAAAGATAATACTCAAGTAACCTCCTAATGTGGCCAATATTGATTCCCCCGGTTCAACTTGCGCCAAGGTAAAACTATAATTGGACAAGAACCAAAGACAGACATTAAGGGCAAATATAATAGTTCCAGCACGTTTAATAAAGCTGAGACCACGGTCAAAAGCATACTTTAAGACTGTAGGAAAATGAGGCAGATGATAAGTAGGGAGTTCCATAATGAAGGCAGAGGTATCACCAGCAAACATTTTGGTCTTTTTTAATATGATTCCTGAAAGGATAATCATCGCCATGCCTAAAAAGTAGGCACTAGGAGCTACCCAACTGGTGGAGTGAAAAAATGCGCCAGAAACCAAAGCAATAATCGGCAATTTTGCCGAACAAGGCATAAAGGTTGTGACCATAATCGTGATTTTTCGATCACGCTCCTGTTCAATTGTGCGCGTGGCCATGATTCCAGGAACGCCACATCCAGAAGAAATTAACATTGGGATGAAGGATTTTCCAGATAAACCAAACCGTCTAAAGATGCGGTCCATGACAAATGCCACACGTGCCATATATCCTGAATCTTCAAGAAAGCCCAATAAAAGAAAGAGAATAAAAATTTGGGGGACAAAACCTAAAATAGCTCCAATTCCGGCAAGGACACCGTCGAGGAGAAGTGACTGTACCCAAGGAACAATAGCCCAATAGTCCATCATTTGACGAAGCGTGTTGGGCAGAAAACTGCCAAAAAAATTATCATTTAACCAATCACTGGCAGGTGTACCAATAACTTGAATAGCCAAGAAGTAGACCAACCACATGACAAAGATAAAAATAGGGAGCCCCAACCATTTATTGGTGACGATACTGTCTATCCTATCCGTTAGGTTAAGGCGCCCGTTACTATTACTTGTAACGACAAGGCCTACAATTTGTCCGATTAAATCATAACGTTCATTGACGATGATAGATTCATGATCATCTCCCATTATTTTCTCGGTTATTGCAACAATATTATTCAATTCTTTTCTTTGAGTATCACTAAGACTTTCTAAAGCTAAGGTATCCCCTTCAAAGAGTTTGATTTGTTCAAAACGATTCTCTGCATGAGGGCAAATTTGTCCAATCTCTGCTAAGGCACTTTCAAGACGGTGGTCGTAGTCCAGAGGGTGAATCTCCAAAGGCTGGCAAGCAATCCGTATAACCTCATCCAAGCCACGATTTTTTAGAGCACTTGTGGGTACAACAGGTACCCCCAACATATAAGAGAGTTTTTCTTTGTCTATCTTCTTTCCTTGATATTCCAGTAAATCACTCATGTTTAGAGCAATAACTATAGGAATGTTAAACTCCATAAGCTGTAATGTAAGGTAGAGAGAACGCTCCAAATTAGTAGCATCTATAATATTAAGGAGAATATCTGGTGGGGTTTCTCTAAGATAGTTCCGTGTAACCTGCTCTTCCAAGGTATAAGGTGAGAGTGAATAAGTTCCAGGAAGGTCTTGAATAGCAATGGTTTTGTCTTTTTTATAACGCCCAGTTTTACATTCTACTGTGACACCAGGCCAGTTTCCGACTTGTTGATTGCTTCCGGTCAATATGTTGAAAATACTGGTTTTTCCACTATTGGGATTTCCGATTAAGGCAATTTTGGTCATCTATATTTCCTCTTGATTGGGGATTACTATTTTTATCTTTTCGGCATCAATTTTTCGTAAAGAGAGAGCATAACCTCGGAGATGAAGTTCCATAGGATCGCCTAGAGGGGCAAGCTTATGAACGGTAATGTGCGTACCGCGTGTAATGCCCATATCCATTAAGCGGCGTTTCATTTCTCCTTGACAGTCAATAAAGCGAACGACTCCGGTCTGCCCAGTAGTCAAGGATGAAAGAGAAGATAAGTTCTCTTCGGATTGTTCATTTTTAATCACAATATCTTGCAAGTAGAAGTTACTTAAGGCTAGGCGCGTGTCACCGATTTTTAAAAGAGCATTTTCTCCATCAAGAGAAAGTAGGACGATTTCTTTATCTGATGAAAAACCAAGTTCCCGTAATTTTCCAGCATGTGCGGATTTTAAAATTTTATCGATGTAATATATTTGACCAATTCGGGCTGTATTCAGTGTTTTCATGCGGGCTCCTTCAGCGAAATGTAAAATACATTTGACATTACACTAAGTATAACACGAATCACTTGTAATTTCGAGGAAATTGTGTATAGAGTTCCGCTGTGGAAAGTTTGTGATACTTTCTTGACCGAGGATGTCGGTGTTTCACGTGAAAACAAATAAAAAAACTTGCCTTAAAACGGAAAGCCTATCTAAATGGTAGTTATGGTATTTTTACCGTATCCATTTTAGCAGGCACTGTTTATCATAATTAAAGGCAAGTTTTTTTATTGGATTTACTCTACAGAGAAGATATAAGGGTAAACAGGCTGTTTTCCTTCATGAATCTCTACCTCGAGTTCAGGATAGCGTTTTTCTAGCTCTTTGGCGATGCGTTCAGCGTTTGATTTTTTACCGTCTTCTCCGATATAGATTGCTGCGATTTCGCTGTCTTCATCAATCATTTTTTCGAAAGAAGCAAAGATGGCATCGTTCATTTTCTTGGTTGAAGCGACGATTTTATTATTGACCATACCGAGAGTATCTTTTTTGTGTATTTCGATACCATCAATATTTGTATCGCGGATGGCTTGTGTCACTGAACCAGATTGTACATCTGCTAGAGCAGCAGTCATGCTTGTTTTGTTATCTTCAATAGATTTTGTTGGGTCAAAGCTGAGTAGAGCGGTGAAACCTTGTGGAATGGTTGCGGTTTCAATCACTTCAACAGGAATATCTGCAACTTCAGCAGCAGATTTAGCTGCCATGAAAATATTTTTGTTATTAGGTAAAATAATTACTTTTTCGGCATTCACAGCATCAATAGCTTTGAGGATGTCCTCTGTTGAAGGGTTCATTGTTTGTCCGCCAGAAACGACGTGTTGGACTCCCATTTCACGGAAAATATCGGCGAGACCTTCTCCCGCAGCAATAGCAATCAATCCCCAGTCAGATTTAGAAGTTGAGGTACTGATGTTGTTTGCTTTTTCCTTTTCAGCAACGCCCTCGTTTTGCAGGCGCATGTTATCTACTTTAACTTTAACGAGGCGACCGTATTTGAGTCCTTCTTGCATCACTAAACCAGGGTCTTCAGTATGCACATGGACTTTTACGATCTCGTCATCATCAACCACTAAGAGCGAATTACCGATCCCCGCCAAGTAGGCTTGGAAATTATCGTGATCATAACTTTCGCGCACTGTTGGTCCTTGACCAAGCTCTACCATAATTTCTGTACAGTAGCCGTATTTGATATCGCTTGTAGAGGCACCAGCCACACTGGTTTCAGCCTCATGTTCAAGGTTAATCATGCGCTCCATAGCGCCCAAACCTTGCTCAGGATTTTCAGGAACAAATTCCCCATTGAGAGCCATCAAGAAGCCTTCATAGATGTAGACTAGACCTTGACCGCCTGAGTCAACAACGCCAACTTCTTTAAGGACAGGAAGCATATCTGGAGTTTTAGCTAAAGCAATCTTAGCTCCTTCAAGGGCAGCTTCCATAACTGCTATAGCATCATCTGTTTCGTTTGTCTTACGGTTTGCGAGCTCGGCAGCACCACGAGAAACAGTCAAGATAGTTCCTTCGACAGGTTTCATAACAGCTTTGTAAGCTACTTCTACACCGCTTTGCAAGGCATTTGCCAAATGGATACCGTCAAGTTCATCGTAATCCTTTGCATATTGTGCAAAGCCACGGAAGATTTGACTAAGGATAACTCCAGAGTTGCCACGTGCGCCCATAAGCAAACCTTTGGAAAGAATTTGAGCAACTTGACCAACAGTTTCGGCTGGTTTTTCAGCAACATCTTTGGCGCCATTTGTGATTGTCATCCCCATATTTGTTCCCGTATCACCGTCTGGGACAGGAAAGACGTTAAGAGAATTGACGTATTCAGCTTGTTCGTTAAGGCGACTTGCTGCCGCCTGAATCATTTCTTGAAATTTACTTGCGTTAATATTTGACACTAGTCTTCAACCACCTTCACATTTTGTACATATACATTGACCTTAGCTGCTGCAATGCCAAGTTGATTTTCCAGATTAAAACGGATACGTTCTTGGATGTTTTTGGCAACTTCGCTAATTTTGACACCATAGCTGACAACGACATAAACACCAATGGTTGTTTGATTATCTGCTGTCGTTACGACAACACCTTTAGAATAGTTTTCTTGTCCGAGGATATTACGGAAGTTGTCTTTCACAGCATTTTTACTTGTCATGCCGACAACGCCGAAAATTTCAGTAGTGCTTGCACCAACAACAGTAGCGATAACGTCTGTTGCAATGTCAACATTACCATGTTGAGTATTAATAGTAACGGTCATTTTCATATGCGTGCTGCTGAATTTCACAGCACTTTCCTCCATAATAATTTATGTATCACTTCATTCTACCATAATTTTGTAAAATAGAACAGTTGTTTTATTGGCTTTTTAGTCACTTTTTCCTGATTAGTGATCTGAGTATCCCTTGTTTTAGGAGAAGGCTTCCAGTAAAATTCTTAAAAGATGATGCGACTTCTTGGGATATATAAACATGAAATATGAAAACCTTTACTTTTTCAGGGAGGTGTAGTATACTATATTTGTTTCTGAGTGTTTCGTTTTTATTAAAAAAGAGACATAAATTACAAGAAGGAGCCGGTATGTTGAAAAGAATTTCAAGTGAAAAATTACCTCAAGCTGTAGGAAGTTATTCCCCAGCCACAGAAGTAGGCAATTTAATTTTTACTTCTGGGCAATTGCCTATCAATGGTAAAACAAATAAAATAGACTTTCCAGATAGTATAGAAGAGCAGACAAAGCAGTCGATGAATAATGTGAAATACATTTTAGAAGATAACAAGTCTTCATTAGAAAACATTGTAAAAACGACAGTTTATTTAAAAAACATCAAAGACTTTGCAAGCTTCGATCAAGTATATAAAAGCTACTTTACAGGAAGTTTTCCTTCCAGAACGGCGTTTGAAGTTGGAGAGTTGCCTATGGGCGCACTTATCGAGATTGAAGTGGTTGCTCAAAAGATAGGGTAAAATGTATAAGAGGCTGGAAAAGAAATAAAATCTTATCTGATTTTAACTAAAACTGCTCAATCACGACATTTTTGTACGTGGCTGAGCGTTTTTAATTTTTTTTATGGTCGTCTCTCCAAGAACAATGTAACAAAACATTATGATAACGTTTCATAAATATTAAGTAACATGTTAAAATATGACGAGAGATACCATTGTATTTGGAGAAACACCCCCAATGACTTATAATCAGGCAACACAACACAACACAACACAACACAACACAACACAACACAACAAACAGGCGGTAGATTCCCCTTCTTTTTCGTATGCACCAAAACGTTCCGGATGACTGGGACGTTTTTTGCCGTGCGCTAGCCTATCATGCACTAAAATGCATAAGAATATCATATTAACCCTTAGAACATAAAAAGAAAAGAGGAAGTGTGACATGCACTCAACAAACAGGAAAAAACTAGGAATCCTTTTAGCCATATTGTCGGTCCTGCTGCTCATCTCAGGCACCTTCGCATGGTTCTCCTTCACACAGAGGGCCATCAATGACCGCAGTGGCAATATTAACTTTGAAGAAGTCGGCCGCTTGCACGACTACTTTGACCGGGCCTCAGGCAACAAGGATGTCTTTGCGGAGAACTTTGGCGATGCGCCTATCTTGGTGCGCGTTAAGCTCCTCGAATACATGGAAATCAATGGCGAGTCCTTAGTCCAAGCTGACCCACAAGAGGTGGCAGAGGGCAACGCAGTCCAACCCATCAAGGAAGACACGGGCACATGGACCCCTTGGACACCGGAAGCCTCAGGCAACACAGTCGGCCAACGTGTCGGACCGGGTGCCGTCTTCAACGCCCGTGCCCGCTGGACCGTCGGTTGGAATCCCCGCGCAGCCACAGACGGCTCAGGTCAGCTGAATGCTCCTTACTTCATGCCGACCTTTAACCGTGCCCGCGATAACCACAAGACAGCTGCTGCAGGCGACGGACGTGACTGGACCCAGTCGGGAGAAGAGGCCGATACTTCAGCCAGTCCTGATGGAACCAATGCCGGAGCAGATGCCACAGGGGTCACTCATCCCGGAAACGGGACAGATGGCTACTGGACCAACGGCAGCACAGCTACTTCGATTTTAGGGACACCGCCCGATACAGAAGACGGGACACACACGGCTTGCCAGACCGTCATCCAAGACCAGCCGGTCATGTTGCTCAGCCAGTGGAATGCCCTGCCAGTGCAAGATCGTGTGGGGAACTTCTGGGTGGTGGATCCCCAGACAGGTTGGGCTTACTGGGCCAATCTGCTCTTCCCAGAGGAAGCGACCTCTTTCCTCCTCGATCAGGCTAATTTTTCTACGAGCGGGATTCGGGGAGATTATTATTACGGGATTAAGGCCGTTGCCAATATGGTCGCCAACACAGATGGTGATGTGTCTGCCCTTTGGGAGGAAGCCCCAGAAAACCACAGTGACCTTGCCAAGCAGTTAGTGGATGAAGTGCGTAATGGCTTACCTATCCTTGGTGAGATGGAGCCGGGACAGATTTTCTCTATGCGTGGCACGCAATACCGCTATCTTGAGAATAAGGGGGATGGAAATCATCTGGTCATGACAACAGCTCATCAAATTAATAGTGCATGGAATACCAATGCGGGTGTAGACAGCTATAATGGTTCAACTTTAGATAATAATATGAAAAACTGGCATGATAATCTGCCGAGTGTTGTTCGCCGTCAAGTTCAACCTGTGCAAAAAGAGTTTACAGGGACAGGACCAGATGCGATGATTAATGACTCTTCATGGATAACGCCCAACGGAAATTCTGTAAGTGCAGCCATACCAATTGTAGGAAC
This sequence comes from Lactococcus muris, assembly GCF_042849115.1. Lineage (NCBI taxonomy): Bacteria > Bacillati > Bacillota > Bacilli > Lactobacillales > Streptococcaceae > Lactococcus > Lactococcus muris. Next base: position 91,080 of record NZ_BAAFQO010000003.1, read on the forward strand.
ACCTCGAGCCTTTATTTTAGACTTTGAACATCCAGCCTTTACGGCTGCTTTGAAAAATGACTTTGCGGAAGTTGACCCTAACGGCGAGAAGAAGGCCTTTGCCCTTTCTGTAGCAGAAGTCAATCATCTTTCGGGACCGGGGAAGGCTTTTCCAACCATGGCTTCAAGAAGCGCTCTCTGGCAGCTTCGTACACTATTCAGCTCCACTCATCCATGGGTTATAATACCTGGAGTAGGTGTAGCAGGTTCATTTATTATTGCTACTAATAGCCCTATTACGGATTCGGGAGTTTTACAAACAGCTAATCTCATCCTCCGCGACCAAGACGGTGCATGGACTTCCGGATTTTAGAGACTGTACACGAGAGAAGGCACCTCTAGCGTGAGAGTTTTCTGCCTAGCTTTAGGGGAGGCAGTACAAGCTCTTAGGACTTGTGAGATGTTTTTGGTTGAAAAACCGTAAAAATAAGAACCGCCGGACTTTAGAGTAAAGCTTCTTAGAATATAGCATTGCTGCCAGCTTTTATTTGGCCAGATAGGTCTTGCTTGAAACAAGGCCTTTTTTATCTCTATCATAAGTGCTTTTTAATTTATTCCTTCAAAAGATATAAAAAATAATTGAACAGGATTAGAATAAGACAAAAACCAGCGCGTAACTTTTAACAGGGGCTGTTCATAAATTATTTTATTCTACTTTGGTTAATTGTTATTGAGATGAAGTTATGTGTAAAAAGAGCAAATGGAAAACGCAGCGTCCGTCATTAGGTGTAATGATACGTTCAGTAAACTTTATTTGATGTAGAAGTAAAGATACTAAAAATGCTATAATAGAGGCATAATATATAGTTATTTCACAAAGAGCATTAAAAGATTATGAATATAAAGAAAGCTGCCGAGTTATCAGGTATTAAAGCAGATAACATCAGATATTATGAGAAAATTGGATTAATTCCAAAAATTGCGCGTAAAGAAAATGGTTTACGTCATTTTACAGACCGTGACATCCAAGCCTTACAGTTTGTGAAGCATATGCGTGATGCAGGGGTGAAAATAGAACCACTGACACGCTACATGAAATTAGTCATTGAAAATGGTGATGTTGAAATACGTAAAGAAATCCTCCGACAACAAGCGGCTCAACTTAAGCTGGAGATTGAGGAAAAACAGCGTGCGTACAACTATTTGATTTATAAATTGGAACATTATGATGAAGTCATGAACACAATTGAAGAAAATCTTGAAAATCAGGAGTTCTAGCGGTATCGCTAGAACTTTTTCGTTGCTGATAACCTTTTTCTTGACTTGGAGTTCACTTCAAGGTTTATAATGGATGTATAAATTAAGAAAAGGAGAATCAAATGTCTAACTCACTTAAAGATAAAGTTGTCATCATTACTGGAGCTTCAAGTGGAATTGGTGAGGCTACAGCGAAACTTCTTGCAGAAAAAGGAGCAAGTTTAGTACTTGCTGCACGACGTGAAGATCGTCTGGCAATGCTAAAAGAAAAACTGACAGGGCAAAGTGCTTCAGTTGACTACAAGGTTACCGATGTTACTTCTGCAGAGGAAAATGCTGCACTCGTTGCTTTTGCAAAAGAAAAGTACGGCAAGGTTGATGCGATTTTCCTCAATGCAGGTATCATGCCTAGTAGTCCACTTTCAGCACTTAAGGTCAACGAGTGGAACAGCATGGTCGACATCAATCTCAAAGGCGTACTCAATGGAATCGCAGCAGTTATGCCCGAGTTTGTCAAACAAAAATCAGGTCATATTATCACAACAAGTTCAGTGGCTGGTCTGAAAGCTTATCCTAATAGTGGTGTATACGGTGCAACAAAATGGGCAGTCCGTGAATTAATGGAGGTCTTGCGCATGGAATCAGCAATGGAAGGCACTAATATCCGTACGGCAACCATTTATCCAGCAGCAATCAACACGGAGCTGCTCAATACAATCACAGATAAAGAGACATCAGAGGGCATGGCTGCTCTGTATGAAAAGCACGGTATTAGCCCTGATGCAATTGCTCGTATCGTTGCTTTTGCACTTGAACAACCTGAAGATGTGAACATTAGTGAGTTTACAGTTGGACCAACAAGCCAACCTTGGTAAGGTGTCAGGAAAGAGACTATACACTATCCAACTTTAAGAAAATAGCTTAAGTCTCTAAAAAAGCATATATAAATCAGAAAGGGAGGCAGTCTGAAGTCGAGCGCTTTTTATTCGCCTCTCTTTTGCATTTGTTCAACGCTCAGTTACCGCTTATAGCTTTTTACAGAATAAAAAAGACCAGTAAATATCCTATTTACTGGCTTTATTTATCTAAACGACTTATACACGCTCAACGCCTGCAGGCAATTTTTTCAACGCCTTAGCTGAAGCCCATACAGTTTTGAGTTCACCGTTTTCAAGAATTTGAACTTTTTGAAGATTTGGTTTAACTACACGTTTAGTCTGGTTCATCGCATGTGAACGGTTATTACTTGATACAGTCTTACGACCAGTAAAATAACATTCTTTTGACATGATTTGATTCCTCCTTAAAAATTTCATGCTTTTTTTAAAGAGCATCTCTAAAAATTCAGATCTGAAATATAATTCTTACAGAAACCCTCAAAATAACATACCAGATTAGTATAACATTTTTTTATTAAAAAAATCAAGTTTTATTTCCAAATTTCGCTAATTTTTTTATATAATAGGAGGTATGGAAAATCTAATCGAGCAACTCACTGCAAAAAATAGCGAATATGTACACAGTGTCACAAAACAACTGATGCTTCTGGGAAAGTCAGATGAGGAAATTAAAGAAATCCTTAATGAAATCTTGCCCAAAATTATTGAAGGCCAAAAAGAAGGAATTCTTGCCCGTAAACTGTTGGGCGCGCCTGTAGAATTTGCAACACAATATAAAATTGAAGACAAGGCGGAGCATCAGGAAAAAGAGAAAAACGAATCTCCTTTCTTGATGTGGCTAGATAGTGCTCTCCTTTTCTTTGGAGTAATTTCAGTTGTGATGGGGCTTATGGGGCTCTTTCAACCTCAAGCCAGTGTCTATGGGGTTCTAACAACGCTTGCCTCATCTGCTTTGGCCGGTTTGGTGATGTACTGGATGTATAAGTACTTTTACAGTGCGCAAAGAGCACAGAAAAAAGGGAAGGGCTTTGCGATGCTTGCTTTGGCAATGGTGGCTTGGGCAGGTGTATCTGTTTTAGTCGCTTTACTCCCTAAGTCGATCAATATCGTTCTTACGCCTTATGTTACAATCGTTCTTGGAGCAGCTGTGATGGGAATTCGTTTTCTTATTCAACGCAGATTTAACGTTCAATCATCTATGGCACGCCCAACAAAATAAGCAGAGGAACCTCGCCGTGATGTGGCGAGTTTTTATATTTCAATAATGTAAGATATTTGCTTTCCTATCTGTGTTAGGATAAATTTAGAGTGAGGAGAGAACTTATGTCATTTAAATATGAAGGCTTGACTCAAGAAGAAGTCGAGAAACGTTTAGAAGCAGGACAAATCAACGTTGCAAAAAATGAAAGCAGCAAAACATATGGTCAAATTTTTGCCAGTAATTTGCTGACCTTTTTTAATACAATTAACATAGTTCTTTTTGTTTTAGTCCTTTCTGTAGGTTCTTATCGAAATGCGCTTTTTATCATTGTTGTTGCAGTCAATGCAGGGATTGGTCTTCATCAGGAAATCAAGGCTCGTCGCTTGTTGGATAAGCTTTCTCTGTTAAATACAAGCAAGGTAAAGCTTTTTCGTCAAGGGAAACAGATAGAGCTAAAACAAGAAGAATTGGTACTTGGTGACATTATCCTTCTGGGTTTGGGGGATCAAATTCCCTGTGACAGTCAGATTATAGAGGGACAGCTTGAAGTGAATGAGGCTTTACTAACGGGTGAGGCGGATGCTTTGACTAAAAAAGAAGGTGCGGAACTTTTTTCAGGAAGTTTTGTGACAAGTGGAACAGCGGTTGCACGTGTTATTCATGTGGGGAAAGACAACTATATTCATCAACTGTCTCATGAAGCAAAAAAAATAAAGAAGCAAAAGCGCATGTTGCGTGACAGTTTAGCCAAAGTAGTACGCATCGTTAGTTTTATCATGATACCTCTGGGGATTTTGCTTTACCTGAAGCTGTTTTATGTTGTGGGTACGGGGCATAAACAAGCTGTACTAGGAACAGTTGCCGCCTTAGAAGGCATGTTTCCACAGGGACTGATTCTTTTGACCAGCATGGCTTTGACTTTAGGAGTCATTAATTTAGTGAAACAAAAAGTACTGGTTCAGGAACTGCATACGATTGATGCACTGGCGCGTGTAGATGTTCTTTGCCTAGATAAAACGGGGACAATCACGACAGGTGAAATGCGGGTTGAGCATGTTGAGGGGCTGGCAGAACAGCCTATAGAATATCTGAATCCTGTTGTTGGAAATTTACTAGAAAATCTCCCAGATAAAAATGCTACAGCTCAGGCTTTGAGAAAACATTTCGCTCCCTCAAAGGAGCTTAAAGCCTTGCATGTCCTTCCTTTTTCATCGGAAAGGAAATACAGTGCTGTTGAGTTTACAGAGGCAACCTATTATCTGGGGGCCTGGCAATTTTTATTTCCTCAAGGAAATTCTCGTTTGCAAAGCGAGGCACAAAAATATGCCGAGAAAGGCTATCGTGTTTTGGCTTTGGCTCAGTCAAAAGAGCCAATAGAGACAAATTTCCTCCCAGAAGATTTGCATGCTCAAGCACTGATAGTCATTTCTGATATATTACGTGATGACGCCAAGCAGACGTTGGCGTATTTTAAAAAGCAAGGAGTAGAATGTAAAATCATTTCAGGTGATGATCCAGTAACGGTCTCTGCCATCGCTAAGTCAGTCTCTTTAGCGGATGCAGAGAAGTATGTTGATGTAAGCCAAGTGAAGACAGATGAAGAATTAGAATATGCAGTGGAGAACGCTCAGGTCTTTGGGCGCGTGTCGCCTCAGCAGAAGAAAAGAATGGTACAAATTCTTAAACAAAAAGGGCATACGGTAGCAATGACCGGTGACGGCGTTAACGACATTTTGGCTTTTAAGGAGGCGGATTGTTCAATTGCTATGTGTGAGGGAAGTGAAGCGGCTAAACAAACGGCTAATCTGATACTTATGGATAATAATTTTTCAGCCATGCCCTATATTGTCAACGAAGGACGGCGTGTGATTAATAACTTGACTCGGACGGGTTCTTTGTTAATGGTGCGCATGATGTTTTCAATTGCATTGACAGTTTTGACCTTGTTTGTGGGGAATATATATCCTTTTGAGCCTATCCAATTGACGGTTTTGACAGCCTTTTTTGTGGGTATTCCGTCATTTTTCCTTAGTTTTGAATCAGATTTTTCACAGGTACGCGGAAGTTTTTTACGACTTTTATTTGAACGCTCCTTTCCTGTTGGATTAAGTATCGCTGTTGGAGCAACACTTATTGGAGGAATTGGTGCTTCCATTGGGATTTCGCAGTCGGAACTTGCGATGATGACAGTACTCTTTTCTGCTTGGAATTATATTTTGATGCAGCATAGAATATTTTGGCCAATCAAACGCTATCGCTTATGGATTTTCACGCTTACACAGCTCTCTTTTTTGATTGCTCTCCTTGTAGGATCGGACTTTCTCAACTTGGCTTGGCCAAGTCTTGGGCATTTACTTCTACTTTTACCTTTTCTCCTTGTTGCACCGGTTGCCCAGTATCTGCTCTTGAAAAGTTCAAGCTTTATTTTTAAAAAGTTGTAATCAAGCTGAATTACAAATAAAAGGTCTAGAGAAGATAGGTCTAGCCTTTTTCTTTTATGCAATAAAGAGTTGAGGTGAAATGTGAATAAAAATATGCTATAATTATGCTGATTAACTATAGAAAAAAGTGAGGTGACTCATGAAAGGGATTATTTTAGCAGGCGGTTCGGGGACGCGCTTGTATCCATTGACGCGTGCAGCAAGTAAACAACTGATGCCCGTCTATGACAAACCAATGATTTATTATCCATTATCTACACTGATGCTGGCTGGAATCAAAGATATTTTGATTATCTCCACACCAGAAGATACACCGCGTTTCCAAGAACTCTTGCAAGATGGTTCTGAATTCGGTCTTAATCTACAGTATGCTGTTCAGCCAAGTCCAGATGGTTTGGCTCAAGCCTTCCTCATTGGTGAGGAATTTATTGGAGATGATTCTGTTGCTCTTATCTTGGGAGACAATATTTATCACGGACCAGGCATGTCTAAGCTGCTTCAAGCAGCTGCAGCTAAAGAAAAAGGAGCAACGGTGTTTGGCTATCAAGTGCCTGATCCAGAGCGTTTCGGTGTTGTAGAATTTGACAAAGACATGAATGCTGTTTCGATTGAAGAAAAGCCAGAAGTACCAAAATCTGACTACGCTGTAACAGGCCTCTACTTCTACGATAATGATGTCGTAGAGATTGCTAAAAGCATCAAGCCTTCACCACGTGGCGAGCTAGAAATTACAGATGTGAACAAAGCTTATCTCGAACGAGGGGATCTTTCTGTAGAACTTATGGGACGTGGTTTTGCATGGCTTGATACAGGTACGCACGAAAGCTTGCTCGAAGCAGCGCAATATATTGAAACAGTTCAACGTATGCAAAATGTCATGGTTGCCAACCTTGAAGAAATTGCATGGCGTATGGGCTACATTTCAGGAGAGGCTGTGCGTGAACTTGCACAACCTCTGAAGAAAAATGCATATGGCAAGTATTTGCTTAAATTGGTAGGTGATAAATAAAATGGCAGAGAACTTTTTCGGAAAAGAACTCGCAGCACGTAAAATCGATGCAATCCCAGGCATGTTAGAATTTGACATTCCTGTGCATGGGGATAATCGTGGCTGGTTTAAAGAAAACTTTCAAAAAGAAAAAATGTTGCCTCTAGGTTTCCCAGAAAAATTCTTCGCAGAAGGAAAATTACAAAATAATGTTTCTTTCTCACGTAAGAATGTCCTTCGTGGTTTGCACGCAGAACCTTGGGATAAGTATATATCTGTAGCAGATGGTGGACGTGTGTTGGGCTCATGGGTAGACCTTCGTGAAGGTGACAGCTTTGGGCATGTCTATCAAACGGTGATTGATGCCAGTAAGGGCATTTTTGTACCACGTGGCGTTGCTAATGGTTTCCAAGTTTTAAGTGACGCAGTTTCTTACTCTTATTTAGTGAATGACTACTGGGCTTTGGAACTTAAGCCAAAATATGCTTTTGTAAACTATGCGGATCCAACTCTAGGTATCGAGTGGGAAGACCTTGAGAACGCTGAAGTGAGTGAAGCGGATAAACATCATCCTATGCTTGCAGATGTAAAACCGTTGACAGCAGATTTACTCGGTTAGAGTGAGTGTCAAGCAGAGGTTTAGGAGTTTGATTGCTTGTGAAAAAGAGGAGGACAGAAAGTTCTTCTTTGGAAGGGATAAAAAGTGTTCTCTTGATAGAAAACATCTAACATTATCGTTTACAGCAAAACTTTATTAAATATAATTAGGGAAAAACAATGACTGAATTTAAAAACATCGTAGTCACTGGTGGTGCTGGATTCATCGGTTCAAATTTCGTACACTACGTTTATAACAATCATCCAGACGTACATATCACTGTTTTGGATAAATTAACCTATGCAGGAAATCGTGCCAATATCGACATGATTCTTGGAGATCGTGTCGAACTTGTAGTTGGCGACATCGCCGATCCAGAGATTGTGGATCAAGTTGCTTCTAAGGCAGATGCTATCGTGCATTATGCGGCAGAAAGCCATAATGATAACTCGCTTAAGTCACAAGATGAATTTATCCATACCAACTTTATCGGAACCTATACACTGATTCAAGCGGCACGTAAATACGATTTGCGTTTTCACCATGTGTCAACAGATGAAGTTTATGGTGATTTGCCTTACCGTGAAGATTTGCCAGGTCATGGAGAAGGAGAAGGTGAGAAATTCACCGATAAAACACCATACAATCCTTCAAGTCCTTATTCATCAACAAAAGCCGCATCTGATTTGATTGTTCGCGCTTGGGTACGTTCATTTGGATTGAAGGCTACAATTTCAAACTGTTCAAATAACTATGGGCCTTACCAACACATTGAAAAGTTCATTCCCCGCCAAATCACAAATATCTTGTCAGGCATCAAACCAAAACTTTATGGTGATGGTAAAAATGTGCGTGACTGGATTCACACAGAAGACCATTCTTCAGGCGTTTGGGCAATTTTGACTAAAGGGCGTATGGGTGAAACCTACCTTATCGGAGCTGATGGTGAGAGAAGCAATAAAGAAGTTTTGGAAGAAATCTTAACAGAAATGGGACAGGCACCTGACGCCTATGATCGTGTAACTGACCGTGCAGGTCATGATTTACGTTATGCTATTGACAACACAAAACTTCGCACAGAACTTGGTTGGGAACCTAAACATACTGACTTTGAATCAGGCTTAAAAGCCACAATTGATTGGTATACAGAAAACCAAGACTGGTGGAAGGCAGATAAAGCTGCAGTAGAAGCGAAATATGCTGAAAGCCAACAAGTTCTCTAAGATAAAGGAATAGATATGATTTTAATTACTGGTGGAAATGGCCAACTTGGTACAGAGCTGCGCCATCTTCTAGATGAACGTGATGTGAAATATGTTGCGGCAGATGTCAACGAGCTTGACATTACAGATAAAGCTGCAGTTGATGCTTTCTTTGATGAAAACAAGCCAGAATTGGTTTACCATTGTGCTGCATACACTGCTGTAGATAAAGCTGAGGATGAGAGCAAGGCACTGAATGAAAAAATCAATGTTGACGGTACACGTCATGTGGCTGAGGCAGCCGCTCGTGTTGGAGCGACACTTGTCTATGTTTCAACAGACTATGTCTTCAATGGTGATTTACCAGTTGGTCAAGAATGGGAGGTTGATGATCCAACTGATCCTCAATCGGAATATGGGCGTACGAAACGTTTAGGTGAACGCGCCGTGGAAGAATCTGGTGTGAAATTCTATACGATACGTACAGCTTGGGTTTTTGGTAACTATGGCCATAATTTCGTTTTCACAATGCAGAACTTGGCGAAAACACACGATACTTTGACAGTAGTAAACGATCAACATGGTCGTCCTACATGGACGCGTACTCTGGCAGAGTTTATGGTTTACTTGGTTGACAATGATGTCAACTTGGGTTACTACCACCTGACAAACGATGCCGCAGCAGGTGAGGATGTCACTTGGTTTGACTTTGCATCAGAAATCTTGAAGGATACAGATACAAAGGTAATACCTGTTGATTCAAGTGCTTTCCCAGCAAAAGCCAAACGTCCTTTTAATTCGACAATGAGCCTAGAGAAAACAAAAGCGACGGGCTTTGACATTCCAACATGGCAAGAAGCTTTAGCTCAGATGCTTGCGAAAGGTGATTTACGCCCAGATAAAACAGGTGTAAAAGGAGATATTAATAAGAAATAAAGCGCTATTCTGTCGGAAACGGCAGAATTCTCGTTTTGAGAGGCTATCAATATTATGATAAAACACATTTTTATCATAGGGAGTCGTGGACTTCCTGCAAAATATGGCGGTTTTGAAACTTTTGTGGAAGAGCTCGTCAAACATAAAAAAAATGAAAACATTAAATATCATGTAGCTTGTCAAAGCGAGAATTCGGATTTGACGAGTCTTTCTGATGGACATTTTGATTATTTAGGGGCCGATTGCTTTGTGATTGATGTGCCTAATATAGGTGCTGCTCGTGTTATTGCATATGATATTCTAGCTATAAGAAAATCTCTTGAAATCATTAAACAAGAGGGAATAGAAAAACCTATTTTCTACATTTTAGGTAACACTATTGGTGGAGTTATCGGAACTTATGCCAGAAAAATACATGGCATAGGCGGTAAGCTTTTTGTTAATCCAGATGGTCTTGAATGGCGCCGAACAAAGTGGTCTGCGCCGGTGCGTAAATATCTTAAATTTGCCGAGAGAAAAATGGTCCGTCATGCAGACTTGATTATTAGTGATAATCAAGGGATTCTTGACTATCTACGTGCAGAATATGGGCAAGTAAATAGTGATGTTATTGCTTATGGAACGGAAAAATTCAAATCAGATTTGACAGAATCTAAAACTCTGCTAAAATATGGGGTCAGTGATTATTATTTGATTGTGGGGCGCTTTGTGCCTGAAAATAATTACGAATTGCTGATTCGCAATTTTATGGAAAGTAAGACCACGCGAGATTTAGTCATTATTACGAATTACGAAGGAAATCCTTACTATGAGGAACTTCGTGCTCAAACGGGGTTTGACAAAGATCCGAGAATTAAATTCGTTGGCACTGTTTATGATCAAAATGAATTGCGTTATATTCGTGAGCAGGCCTTTGCTTATTTACATGGTCACGAAGTTGGTGGAACCAATCCAGGGCTTCTGGAAGCCATGTGGTCAACACCAGTAAATATCGTTCTTGGGGTGAATTTTAATCGAACAACTGCAGAGGATGCTGTCCTCTATTTTGACAAGGAAAATTTACTAACCGTTTTGTCAGAGGTTGAGCTGATGTCCTCTGAAGCGCGTCAACGTTTGAAATACAGAGCGAGATCCATTATTGAAGAAAAGTACACTTGGGATCACATTTGTGCCCAGTATGAAACTTTATTTATAAAATAAGTGACTGAAAGAGACCTTTCAACATGCCCAAAGTTAATATTTTAATGTCAACTTACAACGGTGAAAAGTTTGTTGCAGAGCAAATCGAAAGCATTCAAAAACAAACCTTTCAAGACTGGACGCTCATCATCCGTGACGATGGGTCAAGAGACACTACCGTTCAAATTATTGATCGTATTGCCAGTGAAGATAGCCGTATCCAAGTACTCAAAGCTCAAAATGTCGGTGTCATTCAATCCTTCTATGAATTGGTAAAAGCTGATACTGCAGATTTTTATTTTTTTGCTGATCAGGATGATTACTGGCTGCCTAACAAATTAGAAATTATTTTGCGAGAAGCAGAAAATCATGACAACAGTATACCGACCATGTATTACACCGACCTCAAAGTCGTCGACAAAGATTTGACGGTCTTATCAGAAAGCATGATTCGTAGTCAATCTGATCATGCGAATACACAATTGGTCCAGGAACTTACTGAGAACACGGTTACAGGTGGAGCCAGTATGATTAACCATGCTCTAGCAGAAGAGTGGAAAACTACCGATGATGTCATCATGCACGATTGGTATTTGGCGCTTCTTGTAACGGCTATTGGTAAACTGGTTTATATTGATCAACCAACTCATCTTTATCGTCAACATGATGCGAATGTTCTGGGTGCAAGGACATGGACGAAACGCATGAAAAAGTGGTTGCATCCTAATCTTTGGTTTGAAAAATATTGGTGGCTTATCGAATCAAGTCAAAAACAGGCACAGAAACTCTTAAAAGAGCAATTAGCCCATATGTCAGTACACAATAGAGAGCTAATCCAAGCTTACGTTAAATTATTGGACATGCCAAAAGAAAAGCGACGTCAAACGCTTTATCAATATGACATACGGAAAAACAAGGGATATCACACTAAAATTTTCCGTACACTCATCCTCACAAAATTTGCATACAAAGGAAAAAACAAATGAATTTCTTCAGCCGTAGAAATCAAATTCTACTCAAAGAACTGATTAAAACCGACTTTAAACTGCGCTATCAAGGAAGTGCTATTGGTTACTTATGGTCTATACTCAAACCTGTCATGCTCTTTTTGATTATGTATTTAGTCTTCGTGCGTTTTATGCGTTTTGGGGAAGGGACCCCTCATTTTGCAGTAGCACTGCTTTTGGGGATTACAATCTGGAGTTTCTTTGGTGAAACAACGGGGGTGGGAATGCTTTCCATCGTTAGTCGTGGTGACATGCTCAGGAAAGTCAACTTTTCAAAATCTGTTATCGTTTTTTCAGTAGTAATAAATGCTTTCATTAATTTAATGATTTCACTTGCTGTGGTTACCATATTTGCTTTGATTAATGGTGTACAGATGTCATGGACAGTCATTTTTGTTGTACCTCTTTTATTTCAGCTTGTACTCTTTACCACAGGGATTTCCTTTATGCTTTCGACATTCTTTGTCTATTTTAGAGATTTAGGACCCATCTGGGAAGTCATCATGCAAGCTGGTTTTTATGGTACACCAATTATTTATCCTATTACACAAATTTCAACGAATCATCTGGATGTGGCAAAGATTCAAATGCTCAACCCAATGGCACAAATTATTCAAGACATGCGCTATGTCTTGACCTTTAGTAACAATACGAATCCTACCTTGTGGCAACTATGGGATAATCCCCTAGTAATTGCCATTCCCTATGTTCTTTCTGTACTTATCTTTGGCTTAGGATTATGGGTATTTAATAAAAACGCCAATAAATTTGCAGAAATAGTTTAAGGAGGAAAAAATGTCAGAAGTAGCAGTAAAAATAGATCATGTAAGTAAATACTTCCGCCTCCCAACAGAAGCAAGTACGAGTCTCCGTACCACCTTGGTGAACCGTATGCGAGGCATTAAGGGTTACAAAGAACAGCACGTGCTTAAAGACATCGACTTTACCGTCGAAAAAGGCGACTTTTTTGGCATTGTTGGTCGTAATGGTTCGGGAAAATCGACGCTTTTAAAAATCATTTCCCAAATATACACCCCAGAGAAAGGGAGTGTAACTGTTAATGGAAAACTGGTCAGTTTTATAGAGCTGGGTGTTGGTTTTAATCCTGAACTTACGGGTAAAGAAAATGTTTATCTGAACGGTGCAATGCTTGGCTTTTCAACAGAAGAAATCGACCATATGTACGATGATATTGTTGAATTTTCAGAACTTCATGAGTTCATGAATCAAAAGCTAAAGAACTATTCGAGTGGGATGCAGGTACGTTTGGCTTTTTCAGTTGCTATAAAAGCTAAAGGTGATGTCCTTGTTCTTGATGAAGTCCTTGCTGTTGGTGACGAGGCTTTTCAACGCAAATGTAACGACTATTTCTTGGAGCGTAAAGCCTCAGGAAAGACAACAATTTTAGTGACACATGATATGAATGCTGTTCAGAAATATTGTAACAAAGCCATTTATATTAAAGAAGGTGTTGTTGAAAAAGGAAATATCCAAGACATTACCAATAAATATTCTGAAGATAATCTCGCAAGAAATAACTTGAAGGGTGGCGATGTAGAAGAAGCGGCCGCAAAAATTACAATTGAACCCACCTCAGCCCTCTCCCTTTCAAAACCGGATGAGTTTTTTACAGCAAATTTAAATGTTGACCTTTACGATAAAACCCTTGATAGGTCGGACCTATTTATTTCCTATAGTCTTCATGATGTGACACGTGGCGGCATTGTTTATGACAGTGGTTCGTTACCCATTCATACTGTAAATACTATTGAAATCCCAATGAGGAACTTCCACAATACAGAGTTTGGTTTAGTGGCAACGATACGGATGAAGCAACGCGTAGCAGAGGATGGTTTTATTGAAACTGAACTTCTCACTGCTTCACCAATGCTCAGTTTTGTTTACAGAGATTCTTCAGACAAGCGAACTTACGGACTTTTAAAAGAAATCAAATGATACCAAAAAAGAAAATCAAACTTTATTCATGGAAAGCTCCAGGCGGAAAACCAAATTTTGGTGACGAACTTGGTCCTGAAATTATCCAAAATTTATTCTCCTACATTGAAATCGTCTACGAATCAGATATTAAGAAGGCTGATATGATTTCTGTGGGCAGTCTGCTACACATTTTGCTTGATTTAGAGCACAACCGCCCAACAAAAAAAATGCACATTTGGGGAAGTGGTACAATCTATCCGCTTCAAGCAAGAGTAGGCTCCATCAAGGAAACCTATCCTTTGCATGAGTTTTCATCGCTAAATTTTTCAAAGTTAAAATTTCATGCAGTACGCGGTAAGTTGACACAACAGGACTTGAAGCTTCCACCACTTCCTCTAGGCGATCCGGGAATTCTTGTAAATAAAGTGTATGAAGAAAGCCAGGTCAAGGAAGATAAAATAGGTATCATCCCTCACTTCGAGGAAGCTGATCAACCACTCATTAAAAAGTTAGCAGCAGACTCAAGATTTAAAATTATTGATGTTTTGCGGGCACCGCAAGCCGTCATTACCGATATTACATCGTGTAAGCTTATTTTTTCCTCGTCTCTTCACGGTTTGATCGTGGCGGATAGTTTTGGTATTCCCAACCTCCACATGAATCTATCAGATCGACTTGTCGGAGGAGACTTTAAGTTTGAAGATTACTACTCAGGAATAGGAAAGCAGCATCAATTGGCAAATCTAAACAGAATTTTAAGTCAAGAATATCACGCGCAGCTTATTGAAGAATATCAGCCTATTACTGACCTTGAAGGAAAACAAGAAGCCTTATTAAAAGCTTTTCCATACAGAAGAATAAACTATATCTACTCATTGCTCGCCAAGCTGAAAAAAAGGTTATAAGGAGAAAAAATGAACATAGCTAAAAATAAAAAATTAAAACTCCCAGCAGAAAAATTCTTTATCATAGTTGTGCTCATTTTTGGTGTATTGGTTACCTTTCTTACTCCGCCGCTGTCAACAGGAGATGAAGGCTATCATCTTAGTTATGCCTATAGTCAGTTTTCATCTACTCATCCCGAAGTGATGTCTAAGCCAAGCCTCCGTGTGATGGAGAATGAGGCTATTGGAGGGGTTACAGGAAGTACAGCAGATATCAGCATCAAGGATACCATTTTCAAAAAAGTTGACTTGGGGAATGACGGTATTCGTTTTAATTTAACGAGTAATGGGAATAGCTTTGTTCCTATCAATCTTATGCACCTTCCAGCTTCGGTAGGTGTACTCATTGCGCGATTGATTTATCCGAGTATCGGAGTGATGGATTATGGGGGCAGATTGGCTAATCTTCTCTTTTTCGCCCTCTGTTTTTATTTTATCATCCAAAAAAGTAAGCAAGGGAAATGGCTTATGGTCATGCTTTTCACGGTTCCTTACCTTATGAAAATTGCCAGCCCAAGCTATGATATCTTTAGCTTTATCGTCTTTGCGATGTTTGCGCTCAATTTCTTAGAATTGACTCAAATCAAGAGCTTCAAAGAATTAAGCAGAAAACAGCGTCTTTATACCTTAACCACAATTTTGCTCCTCTTTTTCGCAAAGAAGAATTATGTTTTCTCACTTTTTGCTCTAGTCGGTCTCCCCATGTTTTACAGACCTATAGTTGCATACCTCAAAAAGATGAAGAGCGCAACAAAATGGGTTTCGTCCTTTATAGTTACTCTCTTGATTGTTGGGACTCTTGTCGTTTTTAATGAAAAATTTGGCTTAGTTCATTTTACAAAAGTCTTTTTTAATAACTATCTCAACTTTGCAACAATGGGAACCAATGCGCGCAGAATGTGGATGATTACCCCAATGAATCTTCCAGACTTTTTCAACATTATCTGGATTCTTTTATTCTGTTGGGTAGCCATGGGAGAGTTTAGACAGGTTTATTCCAAATGGACGACTTGGGTTTCTGGTATGACTTATTTCATCAACTGGGTAGGGATATTTGCAGGAATCTATATTGGACAGAGGACGCTTTCGGCATTTGATGAACTCTCTGGTCGTTATCTGCAGCCCTTTATCATTTTTTTCCTCCCAGCCCTACAGAATTTGGGAGCAAAATATAACATCAAACTTTCAGAAAAAACAGTTGCCAACATTTCCAAAGTTTCTACGATTACGATAATGATTCTTTACCTCCTTATCGTCTTCTACCGAGGCTTTATTCTCAGAGTAAAACCAACAGGAGTTGTCTAAAGAAAGAGTATACCTATGAATGATAAGATTTCAGTTGTAGTCACTTGCTATAATCATGAAAAATATATTGAACAGTGCATAAGAAGTATCTTTGAGCAAACTCATCAAAATATTGAACTTATTATTTTTAATGACGGTTCAACAGATCATTCTGGAGAAATTATTTCTTCACTGCTTCCAGAATCCCCCTTTCCAGAAACGCGCTATTTTTCAGGTGAAAATCAAGGCGTAGTAAAAATAAGAAATGCTGCTCTGGATAGGATTACTGGTGATTATCTCTTATTTGTCGACAGTGATAACTTTTTAAACAAAGACCATATCGAAATCTTGCTCAGAGGGGCAAAAAAACATGGTGATGTAGACATCGCCTACTGTCAACTCTGGGATTTTGAAAAAAAGAGAAATATTTTGCATGAAAACCTAGACTTTTCTCTCAATGATGAATTGGTGCAAAATGTTATTGACATGTCTTCCTTAGTAAAAACTCAGGCGATTGGAAATGCGAGATTTGATGAGAATTTGCGAAGTTTAGAAGATTATGATTTTTGGCTCAACCTCTTTCTCAACAACGGTGCAAGTGCTTATTTTGTGAGAGAAACTAAGTTAAACTATCGCGTACTGGAAGCTTCACGGAGCCAAAGGGATGATTTGGACAGGTATTTTGATGATTATCTTTATATTTTAAATAAATATAAAGATGTCCTTGGAGACAGGTACGCACAGGCAATCAAGCAAAACCTCATAGTTAGTGCGAGCAACTATAGAGAGATGGCAGAGGTTGCGGATGAACGTCTTGCATTAATAAGGCGCTTGGAGCAAGAACTCCAACGTAAAGAATGGGAGATAGAGAGCAAAGAGGTACATATACAAAACATCACCCAGTCAAAAAGTTACAGACTGGGAAGTGCTATCGTGAAAAATATTAAGCGTGTCTCTCATGTTTTACGTCATCCAAACTTGTGGCTAAAAATGCCCAAGAGGATTTTTAAAGCCCTAGGGTTAAAATTCCACCCAGTTCTCAAAATCAAAAAAGAAATACTAAGTCTTTTACGCAATAAATCACGCAAAAACAACAACTATCACAATCCTAAGCGTGTCCTTGTTTACGTCATTTATTCAAACGGTAAAAAGCTTCAGGAGTACAAGCTGATTTTTCTTGAGGCTCTGGCTAGACTGTCGCATAAAATCGTCATTGTTGTCAATGGTTCTCTCGTCCTAGAAGACCAAAAGATCTTGGAGGGCTTTGGAGAAGTAATTCTCCGGCCAAATGAGGGATATGACACAGCAGCATTTAGACAGGGCATTTTGGAGCTAGAAAAAACCGTTCTTTCACAATACGATGAACTGCTACTTGTTAATGACACAAATGTTGGGCCCTTTATGGACTTGGAAATAACCTTTAGGGAAATGGCTGAGCGTAAATTGGACTTCTGGGGTATCTCCTATGGCGAACCCCAAGAAGATTTTACGGGTTATAACAAATATAAAACCATTCCAGTTCATCTCCAATCGTATTTCCTCGTTATTGAAAAAAGTATGTTCACTTACCCAGGTTTCATAAAATACTGGAAAAATATGGACGATACAAATTCGAGAAATAAAGCGATTGGTAAACATGAAACTGTGTTTACAAAACATTTTGAAGATTTAGGGTTTAAGCATGGTGCAGTAAGTAACAACAATGGTGACAGTGCGATGTATATGCATCCACTTGTCATGCTGAAAGATTTCAAAGTTCCTTTAGTAAAATACACAGCATTTTCAAATTACGATAACGACAAGTTTGCCTGGCAAGGCATAACAAGAGAAACAGAAGTTCCTGCCTTAATTGATTATATAAAGTCAAGTACTTCCTATCCCTCAGAAGTTATTGATGGGATAATGGAGGATATCAAGAATACAAAACCCAAAGAGCATATCCTGATTATTGATGGTGTTGAAAATGCTATTCCACAGTGTACACGCTATCGTGTTGAAAATAAAGCTGCACAGTTAAAATCGCTTGGCTTTGACGTGTGGGTAGTAAATGCTTCAAGCTTTAAGATGGGTTATGCAGAAAATGCAAGCCATATCATTATCTATCGTACGGGTTACTCAGAAGAACTAGAAAAGTTATGTCAGCTTGCTAAAAAGTATAATAAGCCTGTTTATTATGATATTGATGACCTTGTTATTGATACAAAATACACCGACTTGCTGACTTATACGCAAGAACTCTCTGATTTAGAGAAACACGCGTATGACAGTGGCGTTCACTCTTATGGGAGGATGATGGCGCTGTGTGATAGCGTGATAACAACGACTCGTGATCTTAAAGAGGAGCTGAAAAACTACAGTTCAAATGTATTATTAAATAGAAACCTTGCCAGCGAAGAACTGGTGAGCCTCAGTCAAAAAGCACTCAAAGATTATTCAAAAGAAGACGCAAAAGTTAAAATAGGATACTTCTCCGGTTCAATCACACACAATGAAAATTTTGAAATGATTAAACCAGCGATTGTTCAAATTTTAGAAAAATATCCCAATGTAGAACTTCACTTGGTCGGTTATATCGATCTCCCACAGGACTTGCAAAAATTTTCAAGACAAATCAAAATGAATGATTATGTAGATTGGAAAGAGCTGCCGAAACTTATTAGTCAAGTGGATATTAACTTGGCTCCTCTAGTGGATAATGTGTTCAATCGGGCAAAATCAGAAATCAAGTGGCTGGAAGCTGCTCTTGTAAAGATTCCAACCCTAGCAAGTAATTTAGGATCTTTTGAAGAAATGATTGAAGACGGAAGAACGGGTCTCTTGGCTCAACCAAATGAATGGTATGAAAAACTAGCAGCACTTATCGAAAGTCCAGAAAAAAGAAAAGCAATTGCCGAAAATGCCTATGATTTTGTTTTAGAACATTGCACAGCTAAAGATCATACAGATGAATTTACCAAGAGTATAAGCGAATAATGTTTGGGGCAGGGAAGACTTAATTTAAGTGCTTTTCAATCAATTTTTCTTACAGAGCCTGTCTTGCTGAATGAGAGGCTGACCATGATTGCATTTCGAATAACGAGGAAAGAACAATGAAAAATATTTTATTCGTTTCTCCAACAGGTACCTTTGATAATGGAGCAGAAATCTCAATTTTTTATCTGATGACTGCGTTAGTTAAACGTGGGAACAAAGTGATAAATGTTGCACCAGGTTATCAAGGGGAGGATAAAACAAGTTACCAAAACAAATTTAAGGCTTCGGGTATCGATACCTATATTCTTCCAGCAGGAAAATGGTGGTGGGAAGATGCACCAGGAGGGCTTCCAGAAGATGCTAAGGTTCGTGCCTTTTATTATCGCGAAAACATTGCGCAAATCAGACAACTGATTCAGGAAAACAGCATAGATTTAGTGGTTACTAATACGGTGAATATGTTTCAAGGCGCGCTTGCTGCTGCGTGTGAGTCAATTCCTCATTTTTGGTTAATCCATGAGTTTCCAGAAAATGAGTTTGCTTATTATCTTGATAAGATAGATTTTATAGCAGAGTATTCGAAAGAAATCTACAGTGTGACAGGGCTTCTGAATCAAAAACTGAATCTTCTCTTTGGAGAAAAAGACATTAAGCAGTTCATTCCTTATAGCGAAGTGGATGCCTCGCCATTAAAAAAAGGAGAAAATATTCGTTTTGTGTCAGTAGGGCGTTTGACCGAACGTAAAAATCAATTGGAACTTTTAAAAGCTTATCACCAGTCTGGAAAAACGGATGTTGATCTTGTTTTAATCGGTGCCGGAGATGAAGACTACAAAATCAAGTGCTTAAATTATATTAAGAAATATAATTTGAAAAATGTGAAGTTGACCGGTCATCTGGATAATCCCTGGGAAGAACTTACAGATAAGGATATTTTTGTCAGCAGTTCGGCTATGGAGACCTTTGGTTTGGTTTATATTGAAGCTCTACTCAAGGGACTTCCTGTTATCATATCGGACAACCCGGGTTACGCGTCTGCATACAAGATTTTTCAAGAAGGAGAGATGTATCCTTTAGGAGATATTGAAGCCTTATCTGAAAAAATGAGCTTGAGCCTAGAAACTTTTACAGAGCAAAAGCAAAACAGCATCAATAAAATTTCGGAAGTACGAGAGAAATATTCTATAGAGTTTGTTTATAAAACGTTTATTGAAGAAGCTGAAAAAGTCCAAGGCAGTGAGAAGAAAGCCGTGCGACATATAGAAAATCTACTCACAGTGAATGCAGACAGTTCAAGTTCGTTTAAGTCTGAAATAAAGAGAACGGTTAAAAGAGTGCTCTTGAAATTTAAGAAACGATAAATATGAATATAACAATTTGTTTGGTCGCTTATGCCCAAAAATTCACGGAAACAGAATCTTTTGCATCACTTGTCAAACTTAGTGATGCAATCAAAAAAAAGCTCAATGTCATTGTATTTGATAACGGAGCTATAGACTATTCAGAGATAAAGCTTTCCCCTCTTTTTCATTCACTCACATATCTTTATAATCCTAATCCTAAAGAACGAGGGACCCGTATAGCATATGAGACTTCTCTCTCTTTGTCAAAAGACGAATGGCTGATGTTGCTGGACGATGATACCTTACTTACAGAAAGCTATATGCTTACTCTGTTTTCTGAGTTAGAAGGTGAAGAAAGAGAGAGTGACATCGTTGCTTACTGCGCGAAAATATATGATGGCACAACACAGATTTCTCCCACAGCAAGTGAGACTTTGGACATGCTCCTCTACCCAAGAGAAGCGGGTGTCTATCACCAAGATATTTCTGGAATATCCAGTACGCTAACGCTGAACGAGTCTTTCCTTGAACAAATCGGTGGTTTTACAAAAGAGTTTCCTCTTGACTATCTGGACCATTGGATCTTTTCAAAAATCATTTCGAGTCATAAAAAGGTCAAGGTGTTGCAATGTAAGCTTAGCCATAAGCTATCAGTTCAAGATTTATCCAGTCTGTCAGAGGAAAGATTTCATAGTATTTTTAGCAGCGAATATCGATTTTACAAAGCCTATAAGCCCGACTTGCTCTGTCAACTTAAAAGAAAATATGTTAAAATGATTCTGAAAGGTCTTTTGAAAAGAGATTCTGGAATCAGATGGAAGTACTTGATTAAATTAATGTTACAAGTGAAAAAGACAAATCCAAGACTAAGAGAGGAATTTCATAGATTTGACTAACAAAGCAAAAATTCTTCTAATCATTCCTGCGTATAACGAGGGAGAAGGCATTGCAGAGAATATCAAAAAAGTAGAAAATTATATTAAAAGTTCTTTTTATGACTTAGATTATGTAGTCATAAATGATGGTTCGACAGATAACGAAGAAGAAGTGCTGAAAGAGAACAAGATTAATCATGTTGAACTCATTCAAAACCTTGGAATTGGTGGAGCTGTACAGACAGGATATATGTATGCCTATAGAAAGGGTTATGATATCGCAGTCCAATTTGATGGTGATGGACAACATGATATCGAATCACTTCCGCAACTGATAGACCCTGTTATAAATAACCAAGCAGATTTTACTGTTGGTTCAAGATTCCTTGATGAGAGCAATTCAGAGTTTAAGTCTTCAAGAACACGTCAAATTGGAATTAAGATTTTGTCCACTTTGATTCGTTTCACATCAAAGATACGTATAATGGATGTTACCAGTGGCTATCGTGCAGGGAATAGAAAAGTTATTGAGCAATTTGTGAAAAGGTATCCTCGGCAGTATCCAGAGCCAGAAAGCTACATGCATCTTTTTGCCAAAAATATTCGTGTAAAAGAAGTAGGGGTAAGAATGTTTGAACGAACTACGGGGACATCTAGCATAAGCCTTTTAAAAGGTGTAAACTATATGATTAGTGTTTCGTTGTCCATTTTAGCAACGTCACTATTAGGGAAGGGTAGAAAATGATGCCGTTACAACTACGAATATTAGCGATTATTCTAGCAGTTTCATTCTTTTTTTATACGATTCATCTTGTTAGAAAAGATAGAGCAGAAATTCGACACATGTTGAAATGGCTGGTTCTAGCGTTAGTTATTCTGTTTGGAGCGCTTTTTCCAGAAGTAGGAAGTGAAGTAGCACATTTCTTTGGTATTCAAACTCTTACAGCATTATCTTTGTTTATACTGGTGAGTATTTTACTGATAATTGTTTTGAAACATCAGATGTCTTTAATATCTGCCGAAAAGCAAATAAAAAATTTAGTTCAAGAAATATCACTACTTAAGAAGAATGTGGAAGAAGTGGAAAATAAGAATGATTCAAAACAATAATATTTTAATCACTGGTGGGGCAGGGTTTATTGGTTCATCTTTGGCTAATAAGCTTCTTCCTAACAACAAGGTTACGGTTATTGATGACCTCTCAATGGGAGATTTTTCTAACCTAAATAGCTCGAGTAATTTAATAAAAATAAAAGGCTCTGTAACGGATAAAGATCTGCTTGAGAAAGTATTTGACGAAAATGACTTTGATTATATCTTTCATCTTGCAGCAGTGGCCTCTGTAGCGGATTCAGTTGCTCGTCCATATGAAACTCATCAAGTCAATTTTGATAGTACAATGGCGATTTTAGAGATTCTACGGAAAAATAAAAAATCGATCAAACGTTTTATTTTTTCTTCAAGTGCAGCGGTTTATGGAGATGAACCGACTCTTCCAAAACAGGAAGAAAGCATCATTCGTCCTCTAACACCTTACGCGGTTGATAAATTTGCTTCGGAAAGAATGGTCATGGTCTATAATAACCTTTACAAAATTCCGGCAAGTGCAACGCGCTTTTTCAATGTCTATGGTCCGAACCAGAATCCTAATTCCCCATATTCAGGTTTTATTTCGATTTTGGTGGATCGCCTGAAAAACCAGAAACCTTTGACAATTTTTGGCGATGGTGAGCAAGCAAGAGATTTTGTCTATATTGATGATGTTCTCCAAGCGCTGCTTCTTATTGCCACATCTGACCAATCTTTAGGCCAAGTGTACAATGTTGGGACTGGAATAAAGACGACTTTGAATGATTTGATTCGCTTTTCCCAAAGCAATTTAGGCAAAGTGGTAGATGTCAAATATGCTGAACCAAGAGAAGGCGATATTAAACTTTCAATCAGTAACATCCAAAAATTAAAGAAAATAGGATATAATCCAAAGTATAATCTCGAAAGTGGAATGAAGAAATACTTAGATTATGAATTTCACAAATGAAAAACGAGTTTAAATCAGGAATATTTTTCACGGCAATTGCTCAGTACAGTACCGTAGTTGTACAACTCATCCTCAATATGGTGCTTTCACGGCTATTGACCCCTGAGCAAATAGGGATAGTAACTACGGTACAAGTGTTAATTTTATTTTTCCAACTCTTAACTGGTACGGCTATCGCACCAGCAATTGTGCAAAATAAAGAGTTGAAGCTTGAAGATTATGGAGTGATTTTTAATTATACAATCTTAATTGGCGTGATTACCTCTCTATTTTTCGGAGTTGTTGGTGGCTTTACATTATCAACAATTTTCAACGACCCAATCTATATTCCGATCAGTTGGTCAATGTCACTTATAATTCTTACTGCAGCGATGAACCAAGTGCCTAATGGTATCCTCAGTAAGGAAAAGAGATTTAAGGCAATCAGCCTTAGATTGGCTGGGGCAAGCATAATTAGCGGGGTAATGGGTATAACTGCTGCATTAATGCATGCTGGGATATATTCATTGGTAATCACCTTTACGATGATTGAAGCAATCATACTTGTGTTGAATTTACGACTGGTAGATATTAAGTTTACAAGGTCAATGCATCTTGGCCCAATGAAGAAAATCTTTTCATTTGTAAAATATCAAACGAGCTTTTTATTATTAAACTACTTTTATCGTAACTTCGATAACCTACTTGTAAGTAAGTTTTTTGGCGCCAAGCCCTTAGGAAATTATTCAAGAAGTTATCAATTGCTATCACTTCCGATAACTGTATTCTTAAGTGTCGTCAATCCTGTTTTACAACCTATTTTGGCCGAACATGAAAAAAATGTCCCTTTAATAAGAGATACATATTTAAAAATTAGTCAAATCCTCGCCTTTATCGCTATTCCGGTATCTGTTTTCTTTTCACTCAATGCTGAACCCATCATTTACTTGCTGTTTGGGAATCAATGGGGCGGAGCAGTCGTGCCCTTGAAATTTTTAAGTTTGAGTATATGGGCACAGATGCTGGCACAGATGATGCCAGCGATATGGCAGGCAAGAAATCTTGTGAGGATCCAATCCTTTAATGGGATAGTTTCTTTAGGAACTATTTGCATAAGCATCATAGTTGGAATTTCCTTTGGTTCAATAGATACTGTGGCAATTGCAGTTTCCATCTCTTATATCATTAATTTTATTATTTCAGGAAGTTTGTTAATGAGTCGCGCACTTGAAGGGAAGTTTCGTCTAATAGTACGAAATCTCATCAAACCTTTCATTCTGGGAATACTACTTTATGCAGTTTTATATTTCACACAAGATTTTACTAATATTTTAAATTCCTTTGTTACCCTTCTTGTGAGAGGAAGTATTTGGCTAGCTTTGATTGTAGTTTTCTTGTACTTCTCTGGCGATTTGAAAAATATAAAACAATTGGTGAAAAATAATGAATAAAACAGTTGCGATTTTTAATGGATATTACCTGCCTCATTTAGGTGGTGTCGAACGCTATACCTACAATGTTAGTAAAAAACTGCACGAGCGGGGCTATAATGTCATTATAGTGACGACTCAGCATAGTGATGATTTGCTTAACGAAGAGGTACAAGATGGAATAAAAATTTATCGTCTTCCTGTAAAAAATATTTGGAAAAACAGATATCCATTTTTGAAAAAGAACGCCTTATATCATTCTTTAATAAAGAAAATTTCATCTGAACCCATTGATTATTATATCGCCAATACTCGTTTTCACCTTCCTGCCTTGTTAGGAACTGAACTGGCAAAGAAAAAAGGAAAAGAAGCAATCGTTATCGAGCATGGTTCGTCCTACCTTACCTTGAACCAGCCCATTTTAGATTTATTTTTACAAAAAATTGAGCATTGGTTGATAAAGAAGGTGAAGAAAAATACTTCCCTTTTTTATGGTGTATCCAAGGAAGCTTCTGAATGGTTGAAAACTTTTAACATACATGCAAAAGGTACACTTCCTAATGCAGTCTCCATTGAAGAGTATAATAACCAAAAGATAGAAAAAGTCCAGGATAAGATTGTTATTTCCTATGCTGGGCGATTGATTCCACAGATGAAAGGCGTTGAAATATTGCTTTCGGCTTTTGAAAAGCTTTCAAAAGAACGAGAGGACTTGGAACTGATTATAGCTGGTGATGGTCCACTATTAAAGGATGTTCGGACACAGTATCAACAAGAAAATATAAAATTTTTAGGACGACTCCCTTATGAGGGCGTACTAGAGTTAGATGCGAAATCGGATATTTTTGTTCTGATGTCTCGGAGTGAAGGTTTTGCGACAGCAATGCTTGAGGCAGCCATGCTAGAGAATGTTGTAATTGCAACTCCAACTGTCGGTGGAGCACGAGATATTATGCCAGATGAAAGTTATGGCTTTATTATCGAAAACAGTGAATCTGCACTACTTCAAACGCTGAGAAAAATCATTGCGGATAAAGAAGAGATGAGACGCATACAGAAAAAAGTCTCTAAGAATGTGGTAGAAAACTTTACTTGGGAACAATCAGCAGAAGCTTTCGTAAAAGTTTTCAAAGAATTGGACGAGAAAAAATGAAAGAGATAACTCAAGAAGAACTTCGTGAAATACAGCTTGACCAACTGGCTTATATCGATACTATTTGTCGAGAAAATGGTATTGAATATACTTTAGCTGGCGGCTCTTTGATTGGAGCTATGCGTCATGGGGGCTATATTCCATGGGATGATGATATTGACATCGAGCTTACACGATCAAACTATGAACGCCTCATTAAGATTTTGATGGAAAAACTCCCAGATGAGAGATATGCTCTTCTTTACTATAAAGTCAGAGAAACTTATCTTCCTTTTGCAAAGTTATATGATACACGTACAACATTTGAAAGTAAAATTGATAATTTGAATAGAGGAACAGGAGTGTTTTTAGATATTTTTCCGATGGATATTTTACCGGATGATGCGGAAGAACGAAAGCAGTTTAAAAAAGAGTTCTTGAAAAAAGCCGTTCGATTAACGGCTTCAAATCCTCATGGTTTAGACTTTGCCAGTGCAAGCAGAAAACTTTATTTTTGGGGGAAGTTGATTTTGTGGATGCCGCAGCATCTCAAATACCGTGGAAAATATCGAACTTTAGCTGAACAGTTAGATCTCTTTATGCAAAAATACAATAATACAGATAACAATCTAGTCTCATATCTGTATACTGGTTATAAAAATGCAATTTTTCCTAAAAAAATCTGGGAAGAATATGAAGATGTAAAATTTGAGCATTTGATTTCTCGAAAACTGAAAGATCATGATGCTTATCTCTCCCGTCAGTATGGCGATTATATGAAATTACCCCCAGAAAATGAGAGAGTAAATCATGAATACTATAAATGGTTTTGGAAGGATAAATCATGAAATTTAGCATTATTATCCCAGTTTATAATTCGGAAAAGTATATCGAAAAATGCGTATCCAGCATTACTCAGCAAACACATCAAGATTTAGAGATTCTTTTAATAGATGATGGTTCAACAGATAATTCTGGAAATATATGCGATGAACTATCAAAGGCTGATTCCAGAGTGAAAACCATTCATCAAGAAAATGGAGGGACATCAAAGTCTAGAAACACAGGTTTAAAAGAAGCCACGGGCGACTATATTATGTTTATGGATAATGATGATTTATGGTCGACTAAAGATGGTTTGGCGGCTATAAACAGCCAACTTCTAGAATCTAAGGCTGATGTTTTAATGTTTGATTCTGCAATTGAACGTAATGGAAACGTAGATCATGTAGGAGAATCTAATTTTTCAAGAGATAGAGTATTAAAACAACCTACAGAAGTCGCTTTGAAAGAATTAATTGTAGGGAATAAATTGGTTCGAGCTGTTTGGACAAAGGTAATCAAAAATGATTTAATAAAAAAATATCATTTGGAATTTCCAGTAGGAATGAGAAATGAAGATACAGCTTTTACAGCAGATTTAATTGCTGTAGCTCAAAGCTACGACTGGTACAATTATCATTTTTACACTTGGATTAAAACAGGAGTGAGTCAAACTTCGCAAAGAGTCTCTCTTCAAAGTATGAAGGATTTAGAAGAAATTTTGGTTGCTAACTTCGATAGAGCTTCAAAAATAGAAAATAAAGAAATAAAAAAAGCTTTTTTATCTTATTTGGCCTATCCATATGTAGTTCTCTTAGGGCAAGCTAAAGAATATCAGAAACAAGATAAAACGGCGAGTCTCCAAATAATAAAAAACTTGGAACAATATAAATTTATCTTAAATATTGAGGGGCATCCCACAGTCAAAAAGATAAAATACATTTATAAAATATTTGGATTCAAAGTAGTCGTCCACCTTTTAGGAAGAGAAATGAATAGAATATACAGAACACAAGGAATTTGACATGGGATATAGTTTGACAATTCTGACCCCTACATACAATAGAGCATATGTCTTACCCAAGCTTTATGAAAGTTTAACAGGGCAGACCAATCTGGAGTTCACATGGTTAGTAGTCGATGATGGAAGCAGTGATAATACAGAAGAGCTAATCAACGAATTTATCAAAGAAGAAAAGATAAAGATTGTATATATTAAGCAAGAAAACGGTGGAAAGCACAGGGCTCTAAATACAGGAGCTAAAGCGGTTACTACTGATGCTGTATTTGTTGTAGACAGTGATGACTACTTGACTTCTGATGCAGTGGAAACAATTCTTAGCTCATGGAATATTGTAAAAGAAAACAAGCTTATGGGAATCAGCCTTTTACGAGGCTACAGTGAAACAGAGGTAATAGGGGAAGAGTTTCCTGAGAACTATCTCATTAAAAATTTCAATGAGGTCAGGTATAATATGGGGATAAAAGGAGATAAGGCAGAAATCATAGATGCTGAAATTATGAAATCAAGCCCATTTCCAGATATCCCTAGCGAACGCTTCATGAGTGAAGGAGTGGCTTGGAAAGAAATGGCTAAAAAGGGCGACTCACTCTTCATTAATAAGATTATCTATATCACAGAGTATCTTGAAGATGGCTATACAAGTTCTGGCAGAATGCTACTCATCAATAATCCACTTGGAGCCATGCTCAATGCAAAGATGGCGATGACAGATGAATTTACTCTAAAAGTTCGCTTAAGAAATGCTCTCCTGTACATTGCTTATGGCTACGTTGCGCATAAGAGTAGAAAAGAGATTGTTCAAGAAAGTGGTCAGAAAGCCCTTGTTCAGTCATTACTCCCATTTGGTTGGTTGTTTTACCGGTACTGGAAGTTTAAATATAAATTTTAAGTATAGGAATTGAAAGGAAAAAGAATGAAAACAGTCTTAGTTGCAGGAACATTTGATATTATACATGAGAGTCATATCAATATGCTTAAAAATGCGCGTAATCTTGGCGATCGCTTGATTGTTATGGTTTCTACGGATGAGTTTAACTGGAATGAAAAACAAAAACGAGCTTATCAGGAGTATGATACGAGAAAATATATTTTAGAAGCAATACGCTACGTTGATTTGGTTGTGCCAGAACAGTCATGGGATGATAAAGCGCTCTATATTGATATGTTCGATGTCGATATTTTTGCCATGGGAGATGACTGGCGGGGCAAATTTGATAGCCTTAAAGAACAGTTTCCAAATTTGAAAATAATGTATTTTCCACGTGGAAAAACATCTTCTTCTAAAATAAAAAAAGACCTTTGGGAAATGTATCAAGAAAAAGAAGAATAATTCGTAGGTAAAAATGGAGAGCTCATGTTAGAAAAAAATCTACCCATATTAAAAAGAAAGATGCCATACATACTTTTTTGTACGTTTTTTGGCCTCCTTTTTTTGAACATGCTATTTGCCCCAGTAAAAGCACAGGCTGCACAAGTAGAGAAATTATCGACTAGAATTGAAGTGAGCAATAACGGGACACCTGTCATAAATACTTCTTTCAGTGCTTTGAATGTTGAGGTTGCTATGCAGCAAATCAAGAAGGGGGAGTTTTCACAAAGCTTTCTTGAGGGGGGAGCATGGAAGACCTTTCTTCAAAGTGCTCCAAAATGGATGAAAGTTCAAGGAGATGAAGTTCTTTTTGATAATGGTTTGAAGTTTGGCCCAGGAATTATACTTAATGATGCAGATGCTAGAAAAATAATGAATAGTATTCTGGTTTCTAATGGGAAAGCTATTATTGAGCAGTTAAACTTAGAGACATCAGATGTACCAGAATCTCCAGTAGCTTTTTATCAGCCAGGCAAATTTACAAATAAATTTACCAATCAAAAAGGAATTGCAGAGACAACGTTGTCTGCAGGATTAACGGCTGTTTTAGATGCCCAGTTGAACTATGTCAAGTTGATTGATGTGCAGAACAACAATCAAACTTTTTCCATTGATTTGGAGAATACGAGTCCAGACTTGAAATTTAATTTGCAAAGTGTAACCCCAGAGGAGAAAACCACTTTTGGTCAGTATGTTGTCTCATTGGATCAGAGTTTGGAGTACCATCTTATCATCAACCGGAATCTGCTACACACGACAGATTCAGTGACGTTGTCCCTGCCTGCCAATTCTCAACTTGTTGTGGATTCCATCGAGAGTTCAAATCCTGAGGTAAAAATTACTCCCAATCTCCTTGCCTTTGATGAAAATACTGCAAGTGGTCCCTCTCCTGTTGTTGCTGCAACGGTAGGGTTTAGTGAGGGTTTGAATCAAGATGTTGTGGTCATAGTCAAGACACATATGAATAAAGCATTGATTTCAGCGGCAAACCCGCTTGAACTCAATCTAAGTTTGCAGGCAACCACGACTCAAAATGGAAATGGTATCCAGCTGGCGACCACTCCTGATTTGGTTACTTCGGGTATTAATTTTGCGATGATTGACGGTGAAAAATTATCTTTGGCTTCCGGTGCAGAATATGTTTTGGGGCGCGAGAGAGGAGAGGTAAAAGAGATATACTCACCCGATGGTTCTTGGAGAGAAGTGCAAGACTTAGACAGCAATCTTTCTTCCATTGCTGAAGTCATTAAGGGAGGACAAAGATACACGATTGCATCAGGGAGTGGAGCAATCCCTCTGGCTACGACTCGGTTTAACTTTGACTTAGACAAGAACAGAGCTATCAATCGCTCCCTTATCCAAATATATGGCTTGAGTAAGGGTGAAAAGTATTTTCTATATCAGATTAAGGCCGCACAAAACTATACAGAGAACAATAAGATTCATTATTTTGATGTGGATTATTCTACTCGAATTTCAAAGAATGGAACTTCAATCAGTGAAAGCACGGTTTCAAAATCCAATACGGCTCTGCCGACACTTAATGGGAGTATCCCAGATTTTGCGGCAGGAGAAAATGAATACCATCCGTTATTGATTAGTGATGCTCCTGTAAGAAAAATAGATGTGCTAAAAAAGATAGTTATTAGTGTTGTGGCTTTTATCCTTATAGGTGCTGTTTCTGTTTTTGCTGTTATTAAATATTTGTAAGGAGATTATATGAAAACTAAAGAATTTGATAAGGTTGAGAAAAATCTCCATAAAATTTATTTTGTTGTAGCGGTGATAATCAGTAGTGTTCTTTCCATCGGGATGCCTTTGTTTAGTGAACCGGATGGCCAATGGCATTATTCGGTGAGTTCAAATATTGCACATCTCAGCAATGATTTGTCTGCCTATGGTGAACCCATAGGAACAGGTACGGATGTTCAGGAAGCTGCCTATCAGAGGGGCGATTGGTTTGAAAAGTACTTTGAAAATCAAATTGTAAAAATGCCGATAGAGAAAATTCCAAGAACAAGTTCTATCCCGCCGGTCTTAAACTTTAACTTTCTAGGTCATGCCATCCCGGCTTTTGGTGTCTGGCTAGGTTATCATATTTATCCATCTGTTGGTGTTATGGTCGTCGTTGGGCGTTTGGTTTCTAGTTTAGTTGCTAGCTTTGCGATTTGCATGATTATTAAGTACTTGAAACGAGGGAAGTTACTTTTTATGGCGCTTTCCCTGACACCAGTTATCGTAGCTACGACGGCAAGTTTATCTTATGATACACTTTCTTATATTGCAGCATTGCTGGTCTTCATGATTACGATTAATGTCTATGAAGCTAAACGTATGACTTGGAAGTACGCACTTGCGATGCTTGCCACGACAGTTTTTGTTATGATAGGGACAAAAACAAACATAAAGATTTTAGTGGCTCTTTTTCCACTCGTTGCTTTTGTATTATTTCTTCAACGTCGTAAAGAGCTAGGAAAAAGTAGTTTTCTTAACTTGAACCGCAGAAGTCTTGTGATTTTGAGTGTTACCGGTACGGCATTGCTGGTATTGGCTTTGGCTGCTGTTTTCACTTTTAAACCTAGTTTATTGTTTTCAGCTTACCGCATTATTATTAATTTCATGGTGAATCTAGCACCGGGTCTTTCAACGAATAATATATTTATCGGCTTGCTTGTCTCACCTTACCCAGGTTACAATTACATGCCTTATTGGGTAGCAGGAGCATGGTATATTCTCCTAGTGCTTGTTATGCTGTCCGAGGAGAAGTTTGTAAAATCAAAATTATTAAGTTTTGGAGCTTTGGGGCTTTTTCTAGCCAATTTTTTAGGTGTTTATCATGGATTTTTGACATTTTTGGGAGCAGGCTATAATCCTGCACCTAATAACATCGTGGCAGGGGCAATCTATGGTCAGCAGGGCAGGTATTTTACGCCATTTATTCCCTTACTTGCCTTAGGATTGTCTAATACAGCTCTTCCACTCAAAATATTGTCCAAACGTTCAGTCCTATATTTGACTGTCGGGCTTGCTTTTGTTTCTAACTTTATCTTAATTTTTGCTACCTTGTTTGGCATCTATTATCTATAGCAAGAAGAAAAGTAGAACTAAAAATTGCTTTTGGGTTCCTATAAGTAAAAACGCTTAACCATGTGCACAAACATGCCAAGGTTAAGCGTTTTTTCTATTATCGTAAAGTATTGTAAAAGCGATTGATAAAGGCTGCCATCTCTCCACGAGTGATGCTGGCATCAGGTCTGAATGTGGTAGGCGTATAGCCTGTTGTGATTCCTTTTGACTTCAACCAGTTGATGTCATTTTTGAACATGTTATTGTTTATATCTGTGAAAGGTGAGCTATAGGTTCCTGAAGCTGGTGCTTTCCCCATAGCTTTAGCTGTACGATGCAAGAAGGCTGCCATTTGTCCACGGGTTACATTTCCATTTGGATTGTAGTGTGGTATCGTACCATTTGAAATATTTGCTGCTGTCAACCAAAGAATTTGGTTTTTATACTGGTTGATATCCGTATAAACATTGAATGGAGGTGTATAGCCTGGAGCTCCAGCTAAACGGTGAAGAAATACAGACATCTCTCCGCGAGTGACATTTGCATCGGGATTATATGTAGTTGGTGTGTAACCTGTGGTAATCCCAACACTATAGTTCCAGTTGATGTAATTTTTGTAAATGGAGTGAGAGATGTCTTTAAATGGAGAAGAACCTGGATTTTTAACAGGAAGATGAACAAATTTCACTGAAATTCTTGGAAGCTCTCCGCTGCTAAAAATATTTGCATAATCAATGCTTACATCCAAAGGGCTGCGTTTACTAAAGTTTGTAAAGTACATTTGGCTTGTATATTGCCATGCGCCAAACTGTGTATTTTGGAGATTAGAGGCACTAGGTTTTCCGTAAAGATACTGGGCAATCCAGAGATTTTTTGCGCCCAATTTTTTTGGCTCCATTTGACCGGTTCCGTCAACAGCCCAAGCTTTTGAAGTGTAATGACGTGTGGTAGCAAAGCCTTGTTTTTTAAGCTGATCTGCAAAATTCTGTGAGGCAATCGTCCAATCCCAGTAAGGCATACTGCCGACACTGCCAGCTGGAACATATTCAGCATCGTTAATCATGACAGTGCTCGCTGGAAGTCCATATTGTTTAGCGATTGAAGCAAAGAAATTTGCTTCTGCTCGAGCTGTATTGTTTACTGTAGCTTGAGCAGTTCTGCCCGACTCAGAAAAGTGAGAGAAATGATAAACGGCAATTACAAGTCCAGCCCTTTGTGCCATTTGGATATGTGATTTGGCGTAGGGATTGACATAATTTGTACTTTCGGTCAGTTTGACGATGACTGTTTTAACCCCTTGTGCCTTTAACTGATTGAAGTCACTTTGGGTCATCCAAGATTGCCAAGAAGCAATATCAACCGCATCTTTACGCGGCAAGCTTGCATCATTGGAAACAAGATCTGAAGGGGCATTTCTTAGATTTGTTTGTTCACTTTCTCTGGCAACTGAACGACGAAAACGGCTTGCATTTTTAGGAATATCTGCTTCTTCAGAGAGTTCCTCTTTAACAGTTTGCCCATCCTCATCAACAGCAGCCAAGTTTCCTTGAGCATCAAGAGGTGCTGCCATAGGGTTTTCGGCTGTTTGTACTTCGGCATAGTAGCCCATTGGGTGGTTATCTACCGGAACTTCAGCAATTTCTGCCTTGACTGTGTGGCCAGCAAGAATGCTGAAACATATTCCGGTAAAAACGGCTGCTTTTTTTATGTTAATCATTTTTTCCTCATTACTATATTAATTATTAGTTTTTCTATCACTACTTATTCTACCAAAAAGCACAAAGCAATGAAAATTATTTAAAAAAATTTTTTTAAAATTAGTAAAAAATCATTGAAATCCCTAAAATATAGTGATAGAATAGTAAAAATATATATTTGGAGGATAAATTTAATGTCAAATTGGGAAACAAAGTTTTTGAAAAAAGGTTACACTTTTGATGATGTATTGTTGATTCCAGCAGAATCACATGTGCTGCCAAATGAGGTGGACATGCGTACCAAATTAGCGAAGAACTTGACATTGAATATTCCGATTATCTCTGCTGCTATGGACACTGTGACAGACAGTAAAATGGCGATTGCAATGGCGCGTCAAGGTGGGCTTGGCGTTATTCATAAAAACATGAGTATTGCTGATCAGGCCGAGGAAGTGCATAAAGTAAAACGCTCAGAGTCGGGCGTTATCACGGATCCATTCTTCTTAACGCCTGAGCATAAGATTGAAGAAGCTGAAAACTTGATGGCTACTTATCGTATTTCTGGTGTACCAATTGTTGAAACATTGGAAAATCGTAAACTTGTGGGTATTTTGACAAACCGTGACCTGCGTTTTGTTTCAAACTACAATCAAGAAATCAAGAATGTTATGACTTCTGAAAACTTGATTACAGCCCCTGTAGGAACTTCTTTGCGTGAAGCTGAGGAAGTTCTTCAAAAGCACAAGATTGAAAAACTGCCATTGGTCGATGAAAGTGGTAAACTTGCAGGCCTAATTACAATCAAGGATATTGAACGTGTGATTGAGTTCCCTAACGCAGCAAAAGATAGCCAAGGTCGTCTCTTGGTTGCAGCAGCGGTTGGCGTAACTTCTGATACTTTTGACCGTGCAGAAGCACTTTTCACAGCAGGAGCAGACGCTATTGTTATTGACACTGCACATGGTCACTCTGCTGGTGTCTTGCGTAAGATTAAGGAAATTCGTGAACACTTCCCAGATCGTACGTTGATTGCAGGAAATATTGCTACCGGTGAAGGTGCACGTGCACTCTTTGAAGCTGGTGTTGATGTCGTTAAAGTTGGTATTGGCCCAGGATCAATCTGTACAACGCGTGTCGTAGCAGGTGTTGGTGTTCCACAGATTACTGCTATCTACGATGCGGCAGCAGTTGCGCGTGAATATGGCAAAACAATCATCGCTGATGGCGGAATCAAATATTCAGGCGACATTGTGAAAGCTTTGGCAGCAGGTGGAGATGCAGTAATGCTTGGTTCAATGCTTGCTGGTACAGACGAATCACCAGGTGAATTCGAAATCTTCCAAGGCCGTAAATTCAAAACGTATCGAGGCATGGGCTCGCTTGCGGCGATGAAGAAAGGTTCAAGTGACCGCTATTTCCAAGGTGCTGTCAATGAAGCAAATAAATTAGTACCAGAGGGTATTGAGGGACGTGTCGCCTATAAAGGAACAGCTACAGACATCATTTTCCAAATGGTTGGTGGCTTGAAATCAGGAATGGGTTATACTGGCGCGGAGAATATTCTTGCCTTACATGAATCTGCACAATTCATCGAAATGTCAGGCGCTGGGTTG
Organism: Lactococcus muris; assembly: GCF_042849115.1. Classification (NCBI taxonomy): domain Bacteria; kingdom Bacillati; phylum Bacillota; class Bacilli; order Lactobacillales; family Streptococcaceae; genus Lactococcus; species Lactococcus muris. The sequence continues at coordinate 126,294 of NZ_BAAFQO010000003.1, forward strand.
AAAGAGTCACATCCGCATGACGTGCAAATCACCAAAGAGGCTCCTAACTATTCAGTACAGTAATTGATAAAAACAGATTTGGTCTGTTTTTATATAGCCTTGCAGTTCTCGAGAGTTTCTGCTTTGGAAAAGATAATCGTATTAACGCTTAAGGAGGATAGGGACACTGTCCTCTTTTTTCCTGTAAAAATGTAATTAATTTACGACAAGGTTTGTGGGGAAGCTATAGAAAGATGATGAACGGTAATCTTTGTATTTGACTGCCTCCTAACGGGAAGCAGAATTTTAGAAAATATGTTAGGATGAGTATGAATAGTTTAGTCATTAGACAATGAATAAGAGAGTCTGTGGGAGAAAGTATGAAAAAATATCAAAAGATTTTAATGCTGGGGACAGTGTTTTTATCCTCTTTACAAGGTGTCGTTGCAGGAGCTAGTGAAATCACTACTCACAGTTCTTTAGAGAGAATAGAGGGAGCTGACGATGGCGGCTCAGTAGAATTGCCAGAGAGTGAAGTTCCCCAATATATGGATGAAAGTCCAGTCAGTAAAGACACGAGTAGTTCTGTTGCAGGAACTGTTCGCTCAGATACTGAAGAAGTTTCAGACAACAGTGGTGAAACTGAGAGAAAGGTTAATGCAACTGAAATTAAGCCAGAGCAACAAGCCGAAGAACGATCTGAGTATAGTTTAGATAGGGGGAAAAATCTACCTAAGATTCCAGTTGACTTAAAAGCATTAGCAGTAAAAAATCCAGGTTCTTCTCCATTTAAAGACATCTCTCACTCTATTTACAAAAATTATATCAACTGGAATTATAGTGTTGGAATTACCACAGGTTACACACCAACTACATATAAACCAGATTATTACGTTACGCGGGGTGAGATGGCCGTATTTCTCCACCGTTTAGCTGGAGCTCCAGACTATACACCTCCATTCAATGTTTATACGGATATCAACCAATATAAAAATCAAATCCTGTGGTTGACAGCAGCAAATATTTCAAATGGTACGATACCACACTATAATCCAAATGGAAATGTAACCCGCGGACAAATGGCGGCCTTCTTACATAGAATGGCAAAAGAATCTGGAAAGGCACCAAAGAACGGGAAGTATGAGTCCCCTTTTCAAGATACGCAAAACAACATGTTTAAAAATGATATAGGTTGGCTATATTCTAAAGAAATCACAACAGGTTATACACCGACCACATTTAGACCAGATGCATCGATTACACGAGGCGAGATGGCAGCGTTCATCTATCGATTTTATAATAAAGTTGCAATAGTAAAACCTCATGTGCCAGTTGCTGATCCGTGGAAATATGTCATTTCACATCGAGGAAGTGCAGAACGTGTGGAACATACATTTGCGGCTTACGACTTAGCAATACAGCAAGGGTCAAAGAATATTGAACAAGATATTGTTGTTTCAAAAGATAAAACTTTATATGTTTCACATGATTTGTCAGCTAAACGCTTGACGGGAGTAGATAGATTATACTCAGATATGACTGATTCTGAAATTTCGAAACTTAGAGTAGCCAATGGAGAACCAATCCACACCCTTCAGTCAGTATTTGAGAGATATGGGAACAAGGTAAACTACATTGTCGAACTTAGAACTGCAGACCAGGCCCTTCCTTTTATGAATATGGTTCGGCAAAATGGTTTAGAAAATAATGTCGTCGCTCAAAGCTTTGCAGAAAATGTTCTACAGAAAATAGAGACTATAGCTCCTAATATTCCTAAAATGCAAATAGTAGAAACTCAAGCAGAGCTTGATAAAGCTTTGAAGTCCCCAGTATCCGATACGATTTGTATGGTCTGGAGCATCATGAACAAGGATAATGTTGATAAGGTGCATAAACAAAATAAAGTTGCGAGTGCTTGGACCTTGAATAGTGAAGCGTATATTAAAAAAGCAATTTCTTTAGGTGTTGATAATTATTTCACAAACTATACAGGTTTAGCTATTCGGTTGGAGAAAGAATATAGATAAGTAAGATATAAAAAGGCATAAACCAGTAGTGTTGAGCTTATGTAAGGAAGCAAATTCAGCTTTTTATCCCTTTTTTCAAGAAATACGTCATTATTTTTTGTCTACGGAGATTTACGATATAAACATAGTGTAAAAGAATTTGACAAACTAAGAAAAATTTGATAGAATGCTAAAAGTGCTCTTTAGGGAGTAAATATGAAAATGAAATGGGGTGAAATCAATGTCAAAAACTATCGTTCGTAAAAATGAATCGCTTGACGACGCTCTCCGCCGTTTCAAACGTTCAGTAACAAAAGCTGGAACTCTTCAAGAGCTCCGCAAACGTGAACACTACGAAAAACCTTCTGTAAAAGCTAAACGCAAGTCAGAAGCTGCACGTAAACGTAAAAAATTCTAATTGAAAATTTTGAGCCTGTCTTTTGAACAGGTTTTTTTCATTTCGTTTTACTTTAGTACATCAGAAGGGAAATATGCAATGTGGAGCACAGCAAGCTGTGTTCTTTTTTTCAAAAATATTGTGACAATGCACTAGTTTTTTCGTACTAATCAGTGTGGTTTATCTAAGGGGAGAGAGAATGATACAGGATTTGGCGAAAAAAATTTTACATCAAGCAGTAGAAGAAAAGGTGCACGATCTTTATTTAATAGCTGTGCGGGGAAGCTACCAACTTTATTTTCGCACAGCAACCGAAAGAAGATTTGAGCAAGATCTATCCCTTGAGCAGGGTCAAGCTCTGATTGCTCATATGAAGTTTGTATCCGGGATGAATCTCGGAGAAAGTAGGCGCACACAGTTAGGCTCTTGTTCTTATATGTTAGGCAGCGGGGAACAGCGTCTGCGTCTGTCCACTGTTGGTGATTTTGAGGGGCAGGAGAGCATGGTCATACGTCTTTTACACCAAAGACAAGTTCAATTAGATTTCTGGCATAATGATATCTTTGAAAATATGATGGGTGGAAGGGGACTTTATCTTTTCTCAGGCCCCGTTGGTTCAGGTAAAACCAGCTTGATGTATAGATGTGCGCGGCAGTATTTTAAAAATCAACAAGTTATTTGCATTGAAGATCCGGTAGAGCTTGTGGAGGAAGAGTTCTTACAGCTTCAAGTGAATAAGGTAATCGGAAATGACTACGATGCTTTAATCAAGCTGTCACTTCGTCATAGACCCGACTTGCTTATTGTTGGAGAAATACGTGACAGTCAGACTGCTAAAGCAGTTTTACGGGCGAGTTTGACAGGTTATACTGTTTTTTCAACGGTTCATGCGCGCTCCATCTCAGGCGTAGTTGCGCGCTTGAAAGAACTGGGTTTAACGGATTGGGAATTGCGTTCCAGTCTTCAAAGAGTAATTTATCAACGATTAATTGCAGGAAAAGGACTGCTTGTTTATGAAAAAAAGAATTTGAAGATTGGCAGCCGGAACTCTGGAATGCGCAGATTGACCAGTTGGTTACAGATGGATTTATCTCACCTGCTACAGCTTCACACGAAAAAATTGAGCCTAGCTAGACAAATTAAACTTATTCAGTTAATGAACAATCTTTTCACGAGCGGTTTTCATATCGGAGAAATTATTGATTTTCTTGAGCGCTCTGGCTTGACGGAAAAGCAGTTTACCTCTCAAATGAGAAGGGGATTATTGAGAGGAAAGAGTCTTTCAGGCATTTTAGATGATCTCAAATTTTCTGGAGATGTTGTGACACAGTTGTCTTTAGCAGAGTCACATGGGAACATTGAACTTACGTTAGGTTTAGTTGAACAGAATCTGACCCGCGTTTTGAACATTCGAAGAAAGTTGATTCAAGTTGCTACTTATCCCTTAATTCTTCTAGTTTTCTTGGCTTTCATCATGTTGGGACTGAAAAATTATTTATTACCCCAACTGGAAGAAAACTCGAGTTTAGCCGTTAAAATTATTCAAAACTTACCTTTACTTTTTTTATCCAGTATATTAATATCCGTTATTTTTTTCTTAATCTGTAAGCTTTATTTTAGAAAAAAGACAGCTTTAGAAAATATGAGAGTGCTTGTGAAACTGCCCATCATAGGGAGTTTTGTACAGCTTTATCTGACTGCTTATTTTTCAAGAGAATGGGGCAACTTGCTTGCTCAGGCAGTGGATTTGCGTCAAATTTGTTTTATCATGCAGGAACAGAAAAGTCGTATTTTCAAAGAGTTTGGTTTAGATCTTCTTTATTCTTTGGACAGCGGGAAAAAGTTTGAAGAAGCATTGAGGGTTCATCCGATATTTACAAAGGAACTATCATTGATTGTTGAGTATGGAGAACTTAAGTCAAAGTTAGGTCAGGAGTTGATCGTTTTTTCCGAAGAAAGCTGGTCCAGATTTTTTGAAAGAATAGAAAGGGCGATGCAACTTATTCAACCTCTGGTTTTTCTGATTGTCGCAGTACTGATTATTTTAATTTATGTCGCAATGTTACTCCCCATATATAATAATATGGGATCTATGATGTAGAAAAGATGGAGATAAGGATGAGAAATAAAACTCTAAAGGCTTTTACTCTGATCGAAATGCTAGTTGTTTTGCTTATTATTAGCGTTTTACTTTTGCTATTCATTCCTAACTTAGCTAAAGAAAAGAAAAATATAGAAAATACAGGTCAGACTGCTGTTGTGAAGGTTGTTGAAAGTCAAGCGGAGCTTTATCAGTTGGATAAGCAAGAGGGACCAAGTTTAGGAAAACTTGTTTCTTCTGGTTTGATTACGCAGAAACAAGCTGACAGCTACAATGACTATTATGCAAAAAATCCTAATGCCAAACGTCATGTACCGAATTAAGGGATTCACTCTTTTAGAAAGTTTGCTGGTTCTTTTCATATGTTCCTTTGTTATTATGGTTTTTGCAGGTTCTGTAAGGCAGGGGATAAGGGTTGCACGTGCTGAGATTTTTGTTTTACAGTTTGAGCGCTTGTATAAGGATACACAGTATCTTGCAAGTCTAAAAGGAGAAAGTCAGACCCTACAGTCTATAAAGGGTTATTTGCGTAGTCGGGAGGAAGAATTAAGGATACCGGAGGAAGTGGAAGTCAATGATTTCTCCATTACTTTTGATAAAAATGCAGGAAATTCAAGTTTACAGAAAATATCCCTCTATTTGCCTTATCAGGAGAAAACAGTATCTTATCAATTGGAAATTGGAAGTGGAAAATATAAGAAAAAAATCTCTTAAAGCCTATATTTTGTTGGAAAGCATGGTAGCCATGACTCTACTCATTTTTTTAGTCACTTTTGTTTTGGATCAAGTTATACAAGTCAAGAAACAAACACATGAAGAAAATAGAAAAATAGAGGCATTAAATGTGGCGCTTATGGCGGTAGATATAGGAGAAGAGCGTTTGAAAATAAATGATGTAGAAGTTTTTATTGAGGAAAGCACTTCAAAAATCGTTGTCTGGGAATCTGGAAAGGTACTTATTACTCTTGAAAAAAAGAAAACTTTCTAGCTTCACACTTTTGGAATCACTCATTGCTTTATTGGTATTATCTGGTACTTTCTTATTGTTTCTAAGTATGACAAGGCTTTTTCATGAAGAAGTGAAACAAGCCACAGTGGATAATACGCAAGACTGGCAATTATTTTGTAACTTGATGCGAGCTGAGCTTGAGGGAACAACATTGGACAGAGTAGAGGGTAACTATCTCTATGTAAATAAAAAAGTTCCTTTGCGCTTTGGTTTATCCTCACGAGGAGATTTTCGAAAAACAAATGCAGATGGCAGAGGTTATCAACCGATAATCCACCATTTGAAAAAAGCAGAGATAAGTCAAAAAGGACAGAAGATAAAAATTGTTCTATTTTTTGAAAAAGGAGGCAGTCGTACATTTTTATACAGATTTTTAGAGGAGTAAAATTGAAAGCGAGTATTTTAGCTTATACTCTTGCTCTTTCACTTATATTTAGCTTACTTTTACAATATTATTTACAAGGAGCCGTCAATGCTAAAAAACAAAGATTGCTGCAACGTGACCGTTTAGAAACTCAACTGAGAGAAAAGCTTGATAAGCGTTTGGAAAATAGAAATTAAAACAAAAATACTTAACTGGTTGACATTATTTCGACTTTATATTATACTAGCTTTATGAAAAAATATACTCTCTTATTACTTATTCCTGTTTTGCTCTTGTTGACAGCCTGTCAAAAAGCAGCAGACAGCAAGCCGCAAATTGTGACAACCTTTGAGCCGATGTATGAGTTCACCAAAGCTATCGTGGGCGATAAAGTTGAGGTTGTCAATATCGTTCCTGCTAACCAAGAAGCGCATGATTTCGAGCCAAGTGCCAAAGATATGACTACTTTGACAAATGCAGATGTTATTGTTTACAATTCGAAAAATCTTGAAACGTGGGCATCTTCTGCGAAAAACAAAGGTATAAAAATAGAGGCCAGTACTCCTGTAGAAAAAATTGGCGACGATCCTCATACATGGGTTAGTCCAAAGTCTGCTCTTCTAGAAGTACGCTATATCGCAGAAGAATTATCTAAAAAATTCCCTGACTATAAGGAAGAGTTCACTAAAAATGCTGACAGCTATATCGATAAGTTGAAAAAAATTGATCAGAGTTTTGATCAGTTAAAAACGGCTAAGAACAAGACATTTATTACACAGCATGAAGCTTTTGCCTACTTGGGGCGTGACTATGGTTTGACACCGGTTGCTATCACAGGGCTTGATCCAGAAATGGAGCCCTCAAGTGCCACATTGATTAAACTGAAAGATGAGATGCAAAAAGCCAATTTAGATACAGTTTATTCAGAGGAAAATTCTAGCAGTAAGCTGGCAGAAACTTTAGCAAGAGAAGCAGGAGCTCGACTACTGCCTATTAACCCAGTTGAGGGACTGACAGACGAACAAAAAAAAGCAGGTGAAAGTTACCTGACAATTATGGAAGAAAATCTAAGATTTTTGAAAGAAACAATTAAATAGGACTTAAGCTTATTTTAAGAAGCTTTCACTATAATAAAGTCCTTCCTAAAAAAATCTTTTCATAAAACTCCTAGAGTCCACTTTTTAAAAGTGGACTTTTTTCATAGATGAAAGTATCACTCGGGGCTGCTATTTCGATGTCTTCTCCAGATAAAGGATGAACAAAACTTATTTTTCCAGCATGAAGCATCATCCGGCTCTTTGTTGAGTAGGGATGATAGAGTGGATCCCCGATAATAGGATGTCCTTCACTCGAGAGATGAACACGTATTTGATGAGTACGCCCAGTATCTAGTGTGCACCGCACCAAAGAGTACTTCTTGCTTTTGTCGAGAGTTTCTATGTGGGTGATGGCTTTTTTACCTCTCTTGCTGGCTACATATTTTTTGCGATTGTGTCGGTCTCTTCCTATATTTTTATGGAGAGTTAAGTTTTTTTCGCTAAAATAACCTTGGACGACTGCATAATAGGAACGGTGAATTTTGTTTTCTTCAAACATTTTACCAATGATGGGCAGGATAAATTGATTTTTGGCAAAGAGAACGGCTCCTGAGGTTTCTTTATCTAAACGGTGTACGACAAATGCTGGGGCGTTGAGATAGGCTGTAACATGATTTTGTAGTGCTAACTCTTGGGGACTATTGCCATGTGTTTTCATACCTTCGGGCTTATTGACGATGATAAGATGTTCGTCTTCATATAAGATATCTGCGAGGCTCGGATCTCCCGGCTCAACAGTAAGGAAATCAAAATCTTCTTGATCGAAAACAAGTGTTACTTTGTCGTTTGGTCCAACAGTTTCCTCCCAACTTGCAAGCAGTCCGTTGATGAAAAGATGCTTTTTCATACGCAAAAGATGTCTTTGCTTGCGGGGCATTGACCATGTGTACTCAAGCAGATGCGAAACACTTTGCTTTTTAATTTTTTTTGGTAAAATTAAACTAAATTTCATATAGAATATTGTAACACAAAGCCTTTTTTGTTAGAATAGGCAAAATATAGAACAAAGGATTTTTTAAATTCATGTCAGAAGAAAATCAAAGTTTTAGCCGACGTGCTAAAAATAAGAAGTCATCCAAAAGTATAGAGAAAAATAATATAGAAGAAAAGGTGATGAAAGAAGCGGAAGTTCCGCTTGAGGACCTTAGGGGTATAAAAAAATATTTAAGAATCATGGCGCCTTATACAGAAAAAATAAGGCAGTTTTTACGTCCGGTCAAACGCTTTTGGAAGAAGTATAACTTAACCAAAATTACCATCATTGCTGTTTTAGTCATGATTTTAGCAATTGGTTCTTACCTTTTTTATTTGGCTAAAACAGCCAATGTTTCAATTTTGCAAAAATCAATTGATGCTCAAACACAAATTGTAGATAAAAATGGGGATGAGGCTGGTCTTCTTTATGGCAGTAAGGGGACAACGGTTAAGTTTGAGCAAATCAGTGACAATATCAAAAATGCTGTTGTGGCGACAGAGGATCGCACATTCTATGAAAATCATGGGGTAAATCTCAGTCGCTTTGCCTTAGCTACCTTTACTTTTGGGAAGTTTGGTGGTGGTTCAACAATTACCCAGCAGCTAGCCAAAAATGCCTATCTTACCCAGAAACAAACCATTGACCGTAAAGCGCGTGAGTTTTTCTTAGCTTTAGAAATCAATAAACATTACAACAAGCAAGAGATTCTTGCAATGTACTTGAATAACGCTTATTTTGGTAACGGTGTTTGGGGCATTGAAGATGCGAGTAGGAAATACTTTGGTGTTTCTGCAAATCAGGTCACAGTAGATGAGGCGGCAACCCTTGCTGGTATGCTTAAAGGTCCGGAAATTTATAATCCGCTTTATCAGGACGGAAAATACGCAACGCCGCGACGTAATACTGTCTTACAAAATATGGTAAGTGCGGGCTATCTGAAACAAGCCGAAGCGGATAGTTATGCTTCGATTGATCTCAAATCGAAGCTTAAAGATACTTATGTTCCTCAGTCAGCAGCATACAAATATCCAAGTTACTTCAATGCTGTAATCTCTGAAGCAGAACGTAAATATGGTCTCAGCCTTCAAGATATCATGAATGATGGCTATAAGATTTATACGACTTTAGATCAGAATAAGCAGGCAGGGATGCAGGTTACTTATGATAATCCCGCTCTTTTCCCTCAAGCTGCCGATGGCACCCATGCACAGTCAGGCGCTGTTGCGATAAATCCAAAGACTGGAGGTGTCGAAGCGCTTGTTGGTAATGTTACATCTGAGAATCATAATAGCTTTTTTGACTTCAACTACGCGACACAGTCTAGACGCTCTACGGGATCAGTTATCAAACCTCTCATTGCTTATCTTCCTGCTGTTCAGGCAGGCTGGGCAATTGACAAAAGTTTGGAGGATAAGCCTACAACTTATCCGCCAGACAACTGGAAACCGCAAAATTACAGTGGTGAATATTTGGGCACTGTTCCTATGTATCAGGCTCTGGCTAACTCCTATAATATTCCAGCGATTAACACTTATCGGGATATCACACCTGAAAAAGGTAATGCTGTGGGCCGGGAATTTGGTCTGAATCTTAAGAAGGAAAATGAAAATAATACTTTATCCACAGTCCTTGGCTCTGGTGTTGAAACGAACCCTTGGGAAATGGCCCAAGCCTATGCAACATTTGCAAATGATGGAGTAATGAACAGTGCACATTTGATTACCAAAATCGAAAATGCAGCTGGCGATACAATTGCTACAGCTAATGTTACGCAAAAGCGTATTATGACTAAAGAAGTGGCAGAAAAGATGAACGCAATGATGTTGGGGACATTTACGAACGGTTCGGCTTGGAATGCAGCTCCTGCTAGTTATGCTATGGCGGGTAAAACGGGGACCAACAATACAACAGACCAATGGGTTGTCGGCTATACACCAGACATTGCGATTGCGCTTTGGATTGGCTTCCCAAATGAAACGAATGAGCAACAACAATTGCAGGGAACATCTGAAGGACAACCCTCTGTAATTTTCCGGAATATAGCAAGTTATCTGTTGCCTTATACGGCGGGGACGGCGTTCACAGCTGAAAATGCCTATGCTATGCATAACATTGCTCCTATTACTCCAGCCTGGACAGCACTCCGTGACCAGCAAGATGCGATTGTTTATCAAGAGCAAAGTGCGCAAAATACGACAGGAAATATACCGAAAAGTGAATCTTCTAGCAGTGCTTCCTCAGGTACAGGCAGTGGATTTGATTTCCAAAAAACAGTTGATGATGCAAAAAATGCCGCTAAAAATATTTGGGACAATATTACTGGATTTTTCAATAGGTAAAATGTTCTAAAAAATTACTAAAAGTGGTAGAATAGAGATAGTGCATAAGTTTAGAAAAAAAGTCATGCCACGGCTTTTTTTCTTACAAAAATGTGAGCCAAAAGTTAATCTAAACAGGGTAAAATAAGTAGTGAAATTAAAATTTATTTTTTAGAGGGAGGACAGTGGTGGAAGCAAAAAAACGTTTTGTTAGTGGTTTCAATGGCTTACGTACCTTAGGGGTTTTTGCTGTCATTTTATATCATCTTTATCCACAAAAAATTCAGGGTGGCTTTTTAGGCGTTGTCCTCTTCTTTGTCCTCTCTGGCTATTTGGTGACGGATTCATTGCTAAGAGAGTTTAAGGAGACTAAAAAGATAAGCCCTCTTAACTTTTGGAAAAAAAGAATGAAGCGTATTTACCCCATGCTTTTAGCTGTCTTTCTGATTGTCTCTCCTTATCTGTTGTTCTTCCAGAACAATCAGATGAAAGGCTTGCGGTCAAATTTCTTGTCAAGTGTTTTTATGGTTCAGAACTGGTGGCAAATCCAACAAGGTTCGTCTTATTTTGCGGATGCGGCAGGTGAGTCACCTTTTAAACACATATATTATCTCGCGATTGAGGGACAATTCTTTCTTTTTTGGCCACTTATAGTCATTTTTTTGGTGAAAATTATTCGCAGTAAGAAACATAGTTTTTTATTGCTTAACTTTTTAGCAATAATCTCATTAATTTTGATGATTGCTCAGTATAAGGTTGGCCAAGACCCAACACGTGTTTACTATGGAACAGATACGAGGGTCTTTAGCCTTTTCATGGGAGCGAGTCTGGCTTTCATCTGGCCACTGAACAAAAGTCATGCTAATTTGAACAAGAGAGGGCAAGTATTTGGTCGCAATCTATTATTAGGTGTCCTTGCCCTTACGTTGCTCTTATATATCTTTATGCCAGCGCAAAGTCCACTTACATACTATGGTGGCCTCTGGTTTGTTAGTCTCTTGTCAATGCTCTTAATTGCCTTAGTTGTGCATCCAGGGTTGAAAGCGAACAGAATATTTTCGAATAGAGTTTTTGATTATATCGGCTCGCGTTCCTATGGCATTTATTTATGGCAGTTACCAGTATTTGCTCTGGCTGCTGCAAAAATTATTAATCCTACAAGCTGGTACAATGTTATCTGGCAGTTGTTTCTAGTTTTTGCTTTGTCTGAACTCTCTTATCGTTTTATTGAAGGTCCGCTCGTGGCTTACGATTATAGCAAATTATGGCCATGGATTAAATCAAAGGCAGAAGACATTAAGCAAGATAAATGGCGAGCATTACCCAAAAAAGTACTCGCAGTTGTCATCTTGGTAAGCACTTCTTTGATTATCATCTTAACCTCTCCCAAGTCTCCACATGATCAACAAGTCTTAGAAGCCAAGATTATGGAACAGCAAAAAGCTCTTGAAGAGGCTAACTTGAAAGCTGCAAATGCGCGTGTCAGTGCCCCTCTTAAAAGTATTGCTGAAAAATACGGTGTTGATCCCGTGGTTGCAGAAAAAGCAAGTAAAATGCAAATTTTTGCAGTTGGAGATTCTGTCATGGTGGCAGGTTCAACAGATCTTCAAGAGGCCTTTCCAAGAATGACGATTAAAGCCGTCGTAGGGGAACAAGTAGATTCTGGTGCGACGATTTTAGCAGAGAATAAGGAGGCTGTTCAAAAGGCAGATGCTATTTTGATTGGTTTAGGCACAAATGGAACACTAACTATTGGGAATACGAATTATGTTGAAAAGATTATGCAAGAAGTTGGTGACAAACCTGTTTACTGGATCAATAATCTCATGCCCCGTCCTTGGGAAAAGAGTAATAATAGTCAGTTAAAGGAAATGGCTAAAAAGTATCCCAATTTGACAATTATTGATTGGCACGGTCTTTCGGAAAACCAAAGCTCATGGTTCTATAGTGACGGTATCCATCCAAAAGATCAAGGTGCGATAAACTATACACGCTTGATTTTGGAAAGTATGGCGAAAAAATAGAGAGATTTGAATTTTTTTCGGAGTTCTGCTAAAATAATAGCATGTTAAAAAAAGCGGGATTGGCATGCACTGTCTGTGGCTCGAGAAATTACTCTCTACAACTGTCCAGGACAGCAAAAGAAAAACGCATTGAAGTCAAAAAGTTTTGCTCACGATGTGGCAAACATACTTTGCATAAAGAAACGAGATAAAGTAAATGTTTAAATTTATTGGTAGTGTTGTCAAAGAAATGAAGTTAACAACGTGGCCGACACGTAAACAGTCTGTTATTGATTTTTTCATGGTTATTGAATATACTGTTTTTTTCCTCATCTTTTTGATGATTTTCGACTGGGTAACGCAAAATGGTATTACAAGTGCTGTACAGTACCTACTTCCATTTGTACGTAATTAGTGATATAATGAAGGAAGAGGCGAGAGCCTTTTTCTTATACAATCCGTTCAGACTATGAACTTACAAATTTGAAAATAAATAATAAAGAGGTACTCAAATGGACGAAAGTACATTGACAAGTTTTGACCAAGGCTGGTTTGTTATCCAAACTTACTCTGGTTACGAAAAAAAAGTTAAAGAAGATTTGCTTGAGCGTGCAGAACTTTATAACATGGCGGACAAAATTCTTCGCGTTGAGATTCCAACAGAAACGGTTCGCACAGAAGTGAACGGTAAGATGAAAGATGTTGAAGAAAATTTGTTCCCGGGTTATGTTTTAGTGGAAATGAACATGACAGACGAAGCTTGGTTTATCGTTCGTAATACACCGAATGTTACAGGGTTTGTAGGTTCACACGGTAACCGTTCAAAGCCAACGCCGCTTTTTGAAGAAGAAATTCAAGAAATCCTTATTGGTATGGGCAAAGTTGTGCGTGAGATTGACTTTGATATTTTTGTTGGTAAGCGTGTGCGCATTATTGATGGCGCTTTCTCAGGATTTGAAGCACCTATTACTGAAGTTTTAGGCGATGATAAGATTAAAGTTATGGTAGACATGTTTGGACGTGAAACACCAGTAGAACTTGATTTGCATCAAATTGAAGAAGTCAAAGGATAAAAATAAGAGCGTATCTCTAAGAGTGCGCTCTTATTTACCCTAAATATGAAATCAACAAAAGAAATCTTAAAATTTGCACTCCCAGCCGTTATCGAAAACTTTTTACAAATGTTGATGGGGCTTAGCGATACATTTTTAGTCACGCGACTTGGTCTTGCAGCTGTAGCAGGGGTTTCGCTGGCAAATAACATTATTACTGTTTATCAGGCGATATTCATTGCTTTAGGTACGATATTATCAAGTGTTCTTGCTCGAAAAATGACGGGACACATGCTTAACGCAGGTGTGAAACTTACCGTGTTATTAGGCGGTCTCATTGGAATATTAACGGCAATATTCACTCAGGACTTGGTTCATTTTTTTGGTGGGCGTGGCGAAGTAGCTGCTTTAGGTCAGACTTACTTGCTTTTAGTTGGGGGAACAATTGTTCTTTTAGCATTGATGACAAGTTTTGGAGCAATTATCAGAGCAAATGGAGATACCCGGACGCCAATGTATGCCAGTTTTTTTGCCAACATCTTCAACCTCCTTCTTTCGGCTGTATTGATATTTGGCCTCCATATGGGAATTGTCGGAGTAGCCTTGGGAACGATAGCCTCAAGAGCTTTGGCTCTCCTTTATTTATGGAAAAAATTGAAAGAGAAAAATTTAAAGCCGACAAAAACTTTTTTCACAGAAAAAATCAGCAAGGAATTGATTTTTTTGACAATCCCAGCTGCGGGAGAGCGTTTGGCTATGCGTGTAGGGGATCTAGTAATTATGGTTTTGATTATTACTTTAGGCAACCCTGTATTTGCAGGTAACGCCATCGGTGAGAGTATCACACAGTTTAACTATATGCCTGCCTTTGGTTTAGCCACTGTTACCGTAATTTTAGTTGCTCAAGAGTGGGGGCAAAAAAATATCGAAGCCATTCGCTCTTATATCACAAAGACTTATTGGCTGGCAAGCAGTATGATGTTTGCTATTGGTTTATTTCTATTTTTAGCCTCCTCATTCTTGAGTCGACTTTTCACTTCAGATACAACGGCTCTTGCAGCCAGTCACACAGTTATCCTTTTTTCCTTCTTAGCAACATTTTTTGTGACGGGAACGACAACTTATACAGCAGCTTTTCAAGGAATAGGAAATGCAAAGCTTCCCTTATATACAACAATTGTAGGAATGCTCGTCATTCGTGTGGGCCTTGGGTACGTTCTCAGTCAAATTTTTGCATTTGGGCTGGAGGGGATATGGTTTGCTGTTCTTGCAGACAACTTTTTCAGATTTGTTTTTATGAAACTACGTTTTCAGAGAACAATGCAGCACTATCTTAACATCTAAAAAGTCATCCCGTTTAGTTTTGGATGACTTTTTAGATGTTATAAAATTATTTTGAAAGTTCTTTTTCTTTTAAGAGATCACGGATTTCGCGTAATGTCTCCAGTTCTTCGTTGACTGCAGGAGTATCCTCGGCAGCTTTTTTAGGAAAGAGCTTGTTGATTGCCTTAACGATAATGAAGACAATAAAGGCAGTAATCAAAAAGTTCAACACATCATTTAAGAAAGCACCGTATGCAAAAGTTGCGCCAGCAACTTTGACTGACATGTGGGTTAGGGCTCCATCTTGAACAAAGAGTCCGATAAGAGGATTGATGAGATTGTTAACCAAAGAAGAAACGATGGCTGTGAAGGCTGCACCGATGATAACACCGACAGCTAAGTCTAGAACATTCCCACGTAAAATAAATTCTTTGAATTCTTTAATCATAAGTTCTCCTATTATTATATGTATATATTGTTATTATATAGTATTTCTAAAGCGATGTGAATTATTTTGTCGCAAAATTTAATCCGGATAGGTTATCTTGCCCAGCTATGCAGCAGAAAGGAAATAATTTACAAAAAAATTATTTATACTCTTGACAAGACAGGTGTGCTTTGATAGAATGGATAGGTGCTGTAAAAATTGCAGTATTAGCGATGAAGCGAGAGGTTGCGACACACCCGAAAGTATTGCCATACTTCGGTGTCGGTTTTCCCGCTGAGCTAGCCTATTAACAAATAGACGAAGGAGAAAAAATGGCAACTAAAAAAATCCGTATCCGCCTCAAAGCATACGAACATCGTATCCTTGACGCTGCTGCTGAAAAAATTGTAGAAACTGCAAAACGTACAAACGCAGAAGTAAGTGGTCCAATCCCACTTCCAACTGACCGTAGCGTCTACACAGTTATTCGCGCGACTCACAAATACAAAGACTCACGCGAACAGTTTGAAATGCGTACACACAAACGTTTGATTGATATCATTGAACCAACACAAAAAACAGTTGATTCATTGATGAAACTTGATCTTCCAAGTGGCGTAAACATCGAAATTAAATTATAAGAAAGGTAATTCTCATGTCAAAAGGAATCTTAGGGAAAAAAGTGGGAATGACTCAAATCTTCACAGAAAACGGTGAATTAATTCCCGTAACTGTGATCGAAGCAACTCCGAACGTAGTACTTCAAACAAAAACTGTCGCTACAGACGGTTACGAAGCTGTTCAAGTTGGTTTCGATGACAAACGTGAAGTTTTGTCTAACAAACCTGCCAAAGGTCATGTAGCTAAAGCTAACACAGCTCCTAAGCGCTTCATTCGTGAATTCAAAGGAATCGAAGGCTTAGAAGTTGGCTCAGAAATTAAAGTTGATACTTTCGAAGCTGGAGATGTCGTTGATGTTACCGGTATTTCTAAAGGTAAAGGTTTCCAAGGACCAATCAAACGTTGGGGACAATCACGCGGGCCAATGGCTCACGGGTCACGTTACCACCGTCGTCCTGGTTCAATGGGACCTGTTGCAGCGAACAGAGTTCCTAAAGGCAAACGCCTTGCTGGACGTATGGGTAATAAGAAAGTTACTGTACAAAACCTTGTTATCGCTCAAGTGCTTCCAGAACAAAACGTTATCCTTATCAAAGGTAACGTACCTGGAGCTAAAAAATCATTGATCGTTATCAAATCAGCGATCAAATCTAAATAATAAGGAAAGGAGATAGATTATAATGACAAAAGTATCATTATTTAAACAAGACGGCACACAAGCTGGTGAAGTAACACTTAACGATGCAGTATTTGGTATCGAACCAAACGAAGCTGTACTATTTGATGTCGTTCTTTCACAACGTGCTAGTCTCCGTCAAGGTACACACGCTCATAAAAATCGCTCACTTGTATCTGGTGGCGGTAAAAAACCATGGCGTCAAAAAGGAACTGGACGTGCCCGTCAAGGTTCAATCCGCTCACCACAATTCCGTGGTGGTGGTACTGTCTTCGGTCCTAACCCACGCAGCTATGCTTACAAACTTCCACAAAAAGTACGTCAGTTGGCCCTCAAGTCAGCATACTCACAAAAAGTTATTGACAACACACTTGTTGCTGTTGACGAACTGAACTTCACGGCACCAAAAACTAGCGAATTTGCTAAGGTTCTTGAAGCTCTTTCAATTGAGCGTAAAGTACTTGTTGTTCTTCCTAATGAAGGTAACGAATTTGCAGAACTCTCTGCTCGTAACCTTAAAAACGTGAAAGTATCGACTGCTAACTCAGTAAGCGTACTCGATCTTGTAAACACTGACAAAGTTCTTGCTACGCAAGCAGCTCTGTCTCAAATTGAGGAGGTTCTTGCATAATGTCTCTTTATGATGTAATCCGTAAACCAATTATTACAGAAGCTTCTATGCAAGCAATGGATCAAAAGAAATACACTTTTGAAGTAGATGCTCGCGCACACAAACTCCTTATCAAACAAGCTGTTGAAGCAGCATTTGAAGGTGTTCAAGTTGCATCTGTAAACACAATCAGCGTTAAGCCTAAAGCTAAACGTGTGGGTCGTTATACAGGTTTCAAGCCTGGCTATAAAAAAGCAATCGTCACTTTGACTGAAGGTTCAAAATCTATTGATCTCTTCGGCGAAGGCGAAGACGCAGAATAATAAAGGAGGAAAATCGTGGGAATTAAAGTTTACAAACCAACCACAAACGGTCGTCGTAACATGACTGGTAGCGATTTTGCAGAAATCACTACAAGTACTCCTGAAAAGAGCTTGCTTGTAAGTCTTAGCAAAAAAGCTGGTCGTAATAACCTTGGCCGCATTACAGTACGTCACCACGGTGGCGGACACAAACGTAAATACCGCTTGGTCGACTTCAAACGTACAACTGATAACGTAAAAGCTAAAGTTGCTACTATAGAGTATGATCCAAACCGCTCAGCTAATATCGCCCTTATCGTATACGAAAATGGGATTAAGTCATATATCCTTGCACCTAAAGGTCTTGAAGTTGGTATGACTGTTGTATCTGGTCCTGAATCAGACATTAAAGTTGGTAATGCATTGCCACTTGCTAACATCCCAGTTGGTACTTTCATCCACAACATTGAGTTGAAACCAGGTAAAGGTGGACAGCTCGTACGTTCAGCTGGTACGTCTGCACAAGTCCTTGGTACAGAAGGTAAATACACACTTGTTCGTCTTCAATCAGGCGAAATGCGTATGATTCTTTCAACTTGTCGCGCTACAGTTGGTACAGTTGGTAACGAGCAACACAACTTGATCAACTATGGTAAGGCTGGTCGTACACGTTGGCGTGGTATTCGTCCAACAGTTCGTGGTTCTGTAATGAACCCGAATGATCACCCACACGGTGGTGGTGAAGGTAAACAACCTGTTGGTCGTAAGTCACCAATGACACCATGGGGCAAACCAGCTCTTGGTCTCAAAACGCGTAACAAAAATGCACGTTCTAACAAACTTATTGTTAAACGTATCAACGATAAATAATTTTTCAATATGCTTACAGATGTAAGCGTTGGAAAGATAGTCCTGAGGCGCTTTCTCGGCGTCTTGCTAAAATTGATAAAATTTGTCAACTTTAGCAAGATGTCGAGAAGATGTCTATATTTTATCCGCCAACCTGGCCCTGGCAGCCAGCGTGGTATCAAATTTAAAGGAGAACTCAAAAATATGAGTCGTAGTCTTAAGAAGGGGCCTTTCGCTGATGAGCATTTGATGAAAAAAGTCGAAGCTCAAGAAAACGCCGAAAAGAAATCTGTGATTAAAACTTGGTCACGTCGTTCTACAATCTATCCTAATTTTGTAGGACTTACAATTGCTGTTTACGATGGACGCAAGCACGTTCCTGTTTATGTTCAAGAAGATATGGTTGGACACAAATTAGGTGAATTTGCACCAACTCGTACATACCGTGGTCACGCTGCTGACGACAAGAAAACTAGACGTTAATAGGAGGAGAACAAAATGGCAGAAATTACTTCAGCTAAAGCAACTGCAAGAACAGTTCGCGTTTCACCTCGTAAAACTCGTCTGGCTACAGACTTGATTCGTGGTAAACGTGTTGCGGATGCAATTGCAATCTTGAAATTTACACCGACTAAAGGTGCTGCAGAAGTTCTTAAAGTAATGAACTCAGCTATTGCTAATGCAGAGAATAACTTTGGTCTTGAAAAAGCTAACTTGGTAGTTAGCGAAACTTTCGTCAACGAAGGACCAACAATGAAACGTTTCCGTCCACGTGCGAAAGGTTCAGCTTCACCAATCAACAAACGTACTAGCCACATTACAGTAGTAGTGGCTGAGAAAGAATAAGGAGGTAAAATCGTGGGTCAAAAAATTCATCCAATTGGTATGCGTGTTGGCGTTATTCGCGACTGGGATGCCAAATGGTATGCTGAGAAAGAATATGCGGATTACCTTCACGAAGACTTGGCTATTCGCCAGCTTATCCAAACAAAACTTGCTGATGCTTCAGTCTCACTTATCGAAACTGAACGTGCGGTAAACAAAGTTATCGTTACTTTGCACACTGCAAAACCAGGTATGGTTATCGGTAAATCTGGAGCTAATGTTGATGCACTTCGTGCAGAACTCAACAAGCTTACTGGTAAACAAGTTCACATCAATATCGTTGAGATTAAACGTCCTGACTTGGATGCTCACTTGGTTGGTGAAGGAATTGCTAAACAACTTGAAGCACGTATCGCTTTCCGTCGTGCTCAAAAACAAGCTATCCAACGCGCTATGCGTGCAGGAGCTAAAGGGATTAAAACTCAAGTATCTGGTCGTTTGAATGGTGCGGATATCGCCCGTGCAGAAGGATACTCTGAAGGTACAGTTCCACTCCACACATTGCGTGCGGATATCGATTACGCTTGGGAAGAAGCAGACACTACTTACGGTAAACTCGGCGTTAAAGTTTGGATCTACCGTGGTGAAGTTCTCCCAACTAAAAAATCTGCGAAAGGAGAAAAGTAATCCATGTTAGTACCAAAACGTGTAAAACACCGCCGTGAATTCCGCGGTAAAATGCGTGGCGAAGCTAAAGGCGGTAAAGAAATCGCATTCGGTGAATATGGTCTTCAAGCGACTACATCTCACTGGATCACTAACCGTCAGATTGAAGCAGCCCGTATTGCTATGACGCGTTACATGAAACGTAACGGTCAAGTTTGGATTAAAATCTTCCCTCACAAATCATACACAGCCAAAGCTATTGGTGTGCGTATGGGTTCAGGGAAAGGTGCTCCTGAAGGTTGGGTATCACCAGTTAAACGTGGCAAAATCATGTTTGAAATTGCTGGTGTAAGTGAAGAAGTAGCACGCGAAGCTTTGCGTCTTGCCTCTCACAAACTTCCAGTCAAGACTAAATTTGTAAAACGAGGTGACGCAGAATGAAATTGAACGAAACAAAATCACTTCTCAAAGATCTCCGTGCTTTGTCAATCGACGAATTGGCTACACGCGAAGCTGAATTGAAAAAAGAATTGTTTGAACTTCGTTTCCAAGCTGCAGCTGGTCGTCTCGAAAACACAGCGAAACTTGACGAAGTGAAGAAAACAATTGCACGTGTTAAAACTGTGCAACGCGAATTGACTAAATAGATCGGGAGAAATACATAAATGGAACGTAATCAACGTAAAGTTTATCAAGGCCGCGTGGTTTCAGACAAAATGGATAAGACTATCACCGTTGTCGTAGAAACTAAACGTAACCACCCAGTCTATGGTAAACGCATTAACTACTCTAAAAAATACAAAGCTCATGACGAAAACAATACTGCCAAAACTGGTGATATCGTACGTATCATGGAAACTCGTCCACTTTCAAAAGACAAACGTTTCCGCTTGATTGAAATCGTTGAAGAAGCTGTAATTATCTAAGCTATACTAGGAGGAAAAAAGCATGATTCAAACAGAAAGCCGTTTGAAAGTTGCAGATAACTCTGGTGCCAAAGAAATCTTGACTATCCGTGTACTCGGTGGCTCAAGCCGTAAATTCGCTGGTATTGGTGATGTTATCGTAGCTACAGTAAAATCAGCTGCCCCTGGTGGAGCTGTTAAAAAAGGTGAAGTTGTTAAAGCTGTTATCGTTCGTACTAAATCTGGTGCTAAACGTCCTGATGGATCTTACATCAAGTTTGATGAAAACGCAGCAGTTATTATCCGTGACGATAAAACACCTAGAGGAACACGTATCTTTGGCCCAGTAGCTCGTGAACTTCGTGAAGCTGGTTATATGAAGATTGTTTCTTTGGCACCTGAGGTTCTCTAATATCTAGAGGAGTTCGTAAATAAAGGGGACATTGTCCCCTCTGTTTACGTCAAAACTAATAAAACAAGAAAAATCTAATTTCGCATTTATAAATTCACTTCTATCTTGGATAGAAATAGTCCCCTACGCTGTAGGGTGCCCATAGGGCGTAAGAAAGGAATATCAAATGTTTGTAAAAACTGGAGATACTGTAAAGGTTATCGCAGGTAAAGACCGCGGTACAACAGGTAAAGTTATCAAAGCTTTACCAAAAGTGAACAAAGTCATCGTTGAAGGTGTTGCTATCGTGAAGAAACACCAAAAACCAGACGCTGTTAATCCAAACGGCGCTATCCTTGAAATTGAAGCACCTATCCACGTTTCTAACGTACAAGTGCTTGATAAAAACGGTGTAGCTGGTCGTGTTGGTTATAAAGAAGTTGACGGCAAAAAAGTTCGTTTCAACAAAAAATCAGGCGAAGTCCTAGACTAAGACGGGAAGGAGAAAGAATATGGCTAATCGTTTAAAAGAAAAATACTCTAACGAAGTAGTACCAGCATTGACTGAAAAATTCGGTTATACTTCAATCATGGCAGTGCCAAAAGTTGAAAAAATCGTGCTTAACATGGGTGTTGGGGATGCAGTGAGCAACTCAAAAAACCTTGACAAAGCCGTTGCTGAATTGGCTTTGATTTCTGGTCAAAAACCATTGATTACTAAAGCTAAAAAATCAATTGCGGCTTTCCGTCTTCGTGAAGGGCAAGCTATCGGTGCGAAAGTAACGCTTCGTGGCGAACGTATGTACGAATTTTTGGATAAACTCGTAACTGTTTCTCTTCCACGTGTACGTGACTTCCATGGTGTATCAAATAAAGCATTTGATGGACGTGGAAACTACACACTTGGTGTGAAAGAACAATTGATCTTCCCAGAAATTTCATACGATGATGTTGATAAAGTACGTGGTTTGGATGTTGTTATCGTAACAACTGCGAATACTGACGAAGAATCACGTGAATTGCTTGCTAAACTTGGCATGCCGTTTGCTAAATAATAGGATAGGAGAATAACTAATGGCTAAAAAATCTATGGTTGTTAAAAACCAACGCCCTGCAAAATTCTCAACGCAAGCCTACACTCGTTGCGAACGCTGCGGACGCCCGCATTCAGTTTACCGCAAATTTAAACTTTGCCGTATCTGTCTTCGTGAGTTGGCTTATAAAGGTCAACTTCCAGGCGTTAAGAAAGCATCTTGGTAATTTGAATTTTATATAAAGGGCATCTCTTAGAAATTCTGCTCATGCCCAGACAATTCTTAGAAGGAATTGTAGCTCTAACATATAAAAATTTCTTCCCTTTGAGGGAAGTTTTTTTCTTTTATAAAAGCTGTTATAATATCACTTCTGAATAAAATTAAAATAAGATATACTTAAGATGAGAAAAAATGAATCTGAAGGGATAAAGTGAAAATGAGGGATAAGGCATGACCATCTATGATATCTTTTTTTTGTTAGGAGGCTTGGGACTCTTTT
This sequence comes from Lactococcus muris, assembly GCF_042849115.1. NCBI lineage: Bacteria > Bacillati > Bacillota > Bacilli > Lactobacillales > Streptococcaceae > Lactococcus > Lactococcus muris. Next base: position 148,724 of record NZ_BAAFQO010000003.1, read on the forward strand.
TATATGGAATGAGCTTGATGAGTGAGGGCTTGAGCTTAGTTGCAGGGTCAAAACTGAAAAACATCTTACGCCGACTAACACGTAATAAATGGTTGGGTGCCTTCTTTGGGTTCATTATTACGGCGATAATTCAGAGTTCGACAGCAACGACTGTTATGGTATTGGGATTTATCGACTCCTCATTAATGTCTCTTAGTCAAGCCGCAGGTGTGATTATGGGTGCTAATGCTGGAACGACTTTGACGGGTATACTGTTCACATTTAATATCCAAGATATTGTTCCTTTTGTTATTTTTCTCGGGACAATAACAACTCTTTTTGTTAAACGCAAAACCTTTAATCATATGGGGTTAATTTTGCTTGGCTTTGGTCTTTTGTTTTTAGGTCTGAATCTTATGAGTTCTTCGATGGTTCCCTTACGGGAATCGGCTTTTATGGCAGATTTATTTGTTCATACTCAAATGCCCCTGATTGGTCTCGTTGTCGGTTTCATTGTAACGGCGTTGATTCAAAGTTCAACTGCCTCAGTTGGTATTCTATTGACCATGGTGGCCGCAGGAGTTGTTGTTGATCTCCAGCAAGCGATTTTTATTTTATACGGCTTTAATGTGGGGACAGTTGTGACGACCTTAGTGGCGTCTATACGTGGTAATAAGACGGCTCAACAAGCAGCCATGGTTCATGTTCTGTTCAATGTTGTGGGCGCTTTGATTTTCACAGTTTTTACAGTTTTGCCCCTAGGTTTTGTTTCTTTTATTCAGAGTACTTCAGAAAATATTGCCCTTCAGTTGGTTTATGCACATATTGTTTTTAATGTTGCAACGCTGTTCATATTGCTTCCGGTGTCTAAATATATAATTCAACTCTCTGAAAAAATTATTAAGGCAGATTCGGAGGAGTCTCCTCAGCTTAAGTTAAAATTTATCGATCGACGATTGATTTACTCGCCAGAGATTGAAGTTGAGCATATTCTTAAGGAGATTCAAAGGACCTTTGAGCTTGTGCATGAAGATTTTAAAGAAGCTACAAATTATAAGACAATAGGGAAAAAACGACAGGAAGTCTATTTGCTGTCTAACGAAGCCTTAATCGAATATTTGGTCAAGGAGATTAACAGAACACTTACTAATGTAAATACGGTCAAGTTGAAAGAAGAATTTGCTATAACCGTTGGAATCTGTTATAAAGTTATTAATTATTTGCGCCAAATAGAAGAACAAGCTAAAGATATTGCGCTTAGCCTGCAACGCTATGAGCAACCTGAAACTATAGATGATAGTGGCAGAGAAGAGGGAGAGTTAGCTATTCATCTGGTTATGGAAGCGATAGTGCCGTTAGTGGATAGAATGCTCTTACAGATTTATGAGTTTTTAAAGGAAAAACTGTACCAAGAAGATAAAAAATTAGTGCAAGATATTGAGAGATTGGATCAAGAGATATTGAATCTTACACAAATTAATAGGGATTTACTCAGAGCAGATTTTGAAGATATTCGGATTTTTAATAGTCTCCGTCGTATCAGTGCAGACGCAGTAAGTATAGCAGTAACGTTAGAACATAAGAGGTGAAAAGAGCACGAAGATAGCTCTTTTTTTGTCATCTATAGTAGCACATTCAAGAAATGCTAAACAGCTTTTACCGACTTATTACATACAATGAGTAGTACATTTTATACATTTATAAATAAAATATTTGATTCAAAAAATTAATGCCTTTTATTAAATTAATTTATTTTACAAATTAATGATTGTGCGGTAAGATATAAGTATAAAGGTAATACGAAAGGAAGTACAGGAATGAAAGTCACAAATAGAAAAGTAGTAGTTATAGGCACAGGATTTGTTGGGACAAGCATTGCCTATTCGATGATTAATCAAGGGATTGTCAATGATTTGGTACTTATAGATGTGAACCAAGAAAAAGCAGAGGGAGAAGCACTGGACCTTCTAGATGGTATTTCATGGGGGCAAGAAAACATTAATGTAAAAGCCGGCGGCTATGAAGAATGTAAGGATGCCAATGTTGTAGTTATCACTGCAGGTATCAATCAACAGCCGGGTCAAACGCGATTAGAACTCGTGGATACGAATGCAAAAATTATGAAATCCATTGTTCATGAGGTGATGAATTCGGGATTTGATGGTGTGTTTGTCATTGCTTCTAATCCTGTAGATGTATTAACTTATTGTGCTTGGAAAGCTTCAGGTTTACCAGCATCAAGAGTAGTAGGTACAGGCACAACATTGGACACCACTCGTTTCCGCAAAGAACTTGCGACAAAACTTGAAATTGATCCTCGAAGTATCCACGGCTATATTATCGGAGAGCATGGAGACTCAGAAGTCGCAGTTTGGTCGCATACAACAGTTGGTGGTAAACCAATATTGGAATTTATCGTTCAAAATAATCGCTTAGAAGTTGCAGATTTACAAATTTTATCAGATAAAGTAAAAAATGCAGCTTATGAAATTATTGACCGTAAAAAAGCAACTTACTATGGCATAGGTATGAGTACAGCAAGAATTGTAAAAGCTATTTTGAATAATGAGCAGGCTGTTTTACCTGTATCTGCTTATCTCGAAGGCCAGTATGGAGAAGAAGGACTATTTACCGGTGTACCTTCAGTTGTAAATCAGACAGGAGTTAGAGAAATTATTGAGTTAAATATTGACCCTCAGGAACGCCAAGCATTTAAAAAATCTGTAAAACAGTTACGCGATGTTATTGAAAAGCTGGAGTGTAAAGATTAAGTTTTATTCTGCTTCCCTTACTTCTTTGTCTGCACACTTTCTGACTTAAAAGCTGAGATAATATAGGGTTTATTCAAACTTACGCATCTTCAAGAAAAGTAAAGGAAGAGTCTGGAAGAATTTGATAGAAAAAAGGGGACAAAAGTCCCCAACAAGAAAAAAACTGCTTAACCGCGCGTATAAGAATGCTGCTGTTAAGCAGTTTTTCTTTTGCTTTTTATAATTTTAAAAATTAGACAAAAGGCAGAGAACGGCGGAAAATGTCTAATTCGGGATTGTTAGTCACTGTGGCTCAAACACCGACTCAGCTTGTGTTTGAGTGTTCTCGATTGATGTCTTTCTTCTACATAACTTAATTCTTTAAATCGTGCATAATCGCCATCTTAGTTTAGAAGATTAGGAGGATTTTTTTAAATTGCTGTGTTTTCCATGGAGAAACACCCGAACCTATTGACATGATACAAATATTTTGATAAAGTATATAGGTTCGGTCTTTTAAAAAAGACCTCATTAATTTGAAAGTGGGATTGAACAAACCCAAACTACAAATAAGGAGAAATTACATTATGGTAATGACAGACCCAATTGCAGACTTCCTCACACGTATCCGTAACGGAAACATGCGTCGTTTCGAAGTTGTTGAAGCACCTGCTTCAAAAATTAAGCGTGAAATCGCAGAAATCCTTAAAGCTGAGGGTTATGTGAAAGACGTTGAGTATGTTGAAGATAACAAGCAAGGTATTATCCGTGTGTTCTTAAAATACGGAAAAAACAACGAAAAAGTTATCACTAACTTGAAACGTATCTCTAAACCAGGTCTTCGTGTTTACGTGAAATCTGATGAAGTACCACGTGTTCTTAACGGACTTGGTACAGCAATCATCTCAACTTCTGAAGGCGTTGTGACGGATAAGGTTGCACGTTCTAAGAATATCGGTGGTGAAGTTCTTGCTTACATCTGGTAATCTCTTACTGGTAAGCAGAAAAACATTATAATTGTGAAAACAGGCAGTAGAAATACTCTTGATAATTTAACAGAAAAGGTAAAAAAAACATGTCACGTATTGGTAATAAAGTCGTTGTTTTACCAGCTGGTGTAACAGTTGAACAAAACGGCGCAACAGTAACAGTTAAAGGCCCTAAAGGCGAATTGACTCGTGAGTTTTCAACAGCAATCACGATGGAAATCAATGGCTCTGAAGTAACATTCAAGCGTCCTGATGACTCTAAAGAGATGAAAACTATTCACGGCACTACTCGTGCAAACTTCAACAACATGGTTGTTGGTGTAAGTGAAGGTTTCCGTAAAGAACTCGAAATGATCGGGGTTGGTTACCGTGCACAACTTCAAGGTTCAAAACTTGTATTGGCTGTTGGTAAATCTCATCCAGATGAAGTTGAAGCTCCAAAAGGTATCACTTTTGAAGTTCCAGATGCTACACACATTAACGTTTTGGGCTCAGATAAAGAAGTCGTTGGTCAGACAGCAGCTTATATCCGTAGCCGTCGTGCACCAGAACCATATAAAGGTAAAGGTATTCGTTACGTTGGCGAATTTGTACGTCGTAAAGAAGGTAAAACTGGTAAATAATCTCTTGAAGATTATAATCCGTCATTTGGTGAATATAAGTTTGCCAAAATTCTGCTTAAGCAGAAACTTCCCGCTTGCATTTTTTGCAAGAAAATCGATGGCAAAAACTATCGAAATATAAAATATTAAAAGAGGTAGAATTGTGATTTCTAAACCAGATAAAAACAAGCTCCGTCAAAAACGCCATATTCGCGTTCGCGGAAAAATCTCAGGTACTGCTGAGACTCCACGTTTGAATGTTTTCCGTTCAAACACAAATATCTATGCACAAGTTATTGATGACGAAGCAGCTGTAACACTTGCATCTGCATCATCACTTAAATTGACTGGTACTAAAACAGAACAAGCAGCTGAAGTTGGTAAACTTATTGCAGAAGCTGCTAAAGCTAAAGGCATAGAAGCAGTTGTATTTGACCGCGGTGGTTATCTCTATCACGGACGTGTCCAAGCACTTGCAGAAGCTGCACGTGAAGCTGGATTGAAATTCTAAGGAAAGGGGTAATCATTAAAATGGCTAGAAACGAAGAAGTTAAAGAATTCGAAGAACGCGTTGTTGGAATCAACCGTGTTACTAAAGTTGTTAAAGGTGGACGCCGTCTCCGCTTTGCCGCACTTGTTGTAGTTGGTGACCGTAATGGTCGCGTAGGTTTCGGTACTGGTAAAGCTCAAGAAGTTCCAGAAGCAATCCGTAAAGCTATCGAAGCAGCTAAGAAAAACATCATTACAGTACCTATGGTAGGAACTACTGTCCCTCATGAAGTGCTTGGTGTATTTGGCGGCGGTAAGATCCTTATCAAACCAGCTGTAGAAGGTTCTGGAGTTGCCGCAGGTGGTGCCGTTCGTGCCGTCCTCGAACTCGCAGGTGTTGCTGACGTAACATCTAAATCATTAGGTTCAAACACAGCAATCAACGTTGTTCGTGCAACAGTTGAAGGTTTGCAACAATTGAAACGCGCTGAAGAAGTTGCGGAACTCCGCGGCAAATCAGTAAGCGATTTGGCATAAGGAGGATATCATGGCTCAAATCAAAATTACATTGGTAAAATCACCAATCGGCCGTATCCCTGCACAACGTAAAACTGTTGTTGCACTTGGCCTTGGTAAACTTGGTTCATCAGTTGTGAAAGAAGACAATGCAGCACTTCGCGGCATGGCTAACTCAATTTCACACTTGGTAACAATTGAAGAAGTTAAATAATAAGTAAAAAAGTTCAGATTATCTGAACTTTTTTTGTGAAAAATTGTAAATATTTTCAAACTGGAAAATTAAATAAGTAAAAATATACAGTGAATTTTAGGGTATAATTATTTCCAATGGCCGTAGCGTACCCAGATGTGAACATCTAAATAGATTAGACTTTACTAAGGGATATGTTTTCTACTCTGTAAAGAATAGCCTCTTTTTTGTTGAGTAATGGCCTGTCGTATTATGAAATGTGGAAGGAAGAAAAAATGAACAAACGTATTTTTACACTTGCAGCAGTCGTCTTTGCATCAGTAATCGTACTTGCAGGGTGTGGAGGACGACGTGCAGAAAAAATGCAAGGCGAAACAGCTCTTAAAGCAGCCTTAGTCTTAGGTAATGATGGCGTAGATGATCGCTCGTTTAACCAGTCGGCTTGGGAAGGGCTACAAGCTTGGGGGAAGGACAATGGTTTGTCTAAAGGGAAGGGAATTAACTATTTTCAGTCCAATTCTCCAGCTGAATTTACATCAAACTTTAATTCGGCTGTTTCAGGCGGTTATGATTTAATTTTCAGTATTGGCTTTGTTTTGCAGGAGGCAACTTCTCAAGCTGCGCAAAACAACCCGGATACAAAATTTGCTGTTATCGACTCTGTAATTGAAGGTAAAAACAATGTTGTTTCTGCCACTTTTGCGGATCAGCAATCTGCTTATCTGGCTGGTGTTGCGGCAGCTAAGACAAGTAAAACCAACCACGTAGGTTTTATCGGCGGTATTAAATCCGATGTTCTTGCAGCCTTTGAAAGTGGATTTACAGCGGGAGCTAAGTCTGTAACTCCAGATATCAAAGTGGATGTACAGTATGCGCAATCTTTTACAGATGCAGGTAAAGGAAAAACAATAGCTTCAGCAATGTATGCGAGTGGGGCAGATGTTATTTACCAAGCAGCTGGTAGTGTAGGTGCTGGACTGTTCACTGAGGCTAAAAATCTGAATGAAACAAAAAATGAAGCAGATAAAGTATGGGTTATTGGTGTTGACCAAGACCAAGAATATTTGGGCGGCTACACTTCTAAAGATGGGAAAAAATCAAATTTTGTTCTTGTTTCTACAGTGAAAGAAGTTGGAAATGCAGTTCAGGATATCGCAAGCAGAACAGCAAAAGGCAAGTTCCCAGGCGGTGAAAAACTCAAATATGACCTATCCAATGGTGGCGTAACACTTGCGCGCGACAACGCTTCTGATGAAGCATGGAAAGCCGTTGAAGCAGCAAAAGCTGATATTGTTTCGGGTAAAATTGTTGTTCCTGCAAAATAATTATAGAAATAACATGCGTGCTCTCACGCTTTTTATGCCAATAATGCCCTCTTTTTTGAAAAATTTGCATTTCCAGAGCAAATTTAGTAAAATGGAGAAGGTTTAAAAGCCCAAAATTAGAAAAAGTACAGGCGAGTCAAACTCCATCCTTCCTTAGAGTGGAGCAAGGCGTCAGCATTGTACAAAATAAGGAGAAAACATGAAACTTCATGAAATGAAAGCTGCAGAAGGCAGCCGTAAAGTGCGCAACCGTGTAGGTCGTGGTACTTCATCTGGTAACGGTAAAACATCTGGTCGTGGACAAAAAGGTCAAAAATCACGTTCAGGTGGTGGCGTACGTCCTGGTTTTGAAGGTGGGCAAACAGAGTTATTCCGCCGTCTTCCAAAACGCGGTTTCACTAACGTAAATCGTAAAGAATACGCAATCGTAAACCTCGATACTTTGAACCGTCTTGGCGATGGAGCAGAAGTTACAGCTGAAACACTTGTAGCTGCTAAAATCATCAAAGATGTTAAATCTGGTATCAAAGTTCTTGCTAACGGCGAATTGACAGTTAAAAACCTTAAGGTTAACGTTGCGAAAGCTTCTGCTGCTGCAAAAGCTGCTATTGAAGCTGCTGGTGGTTCTGTAGAAACTCTTGAAGCAAAATAATTCAATTGGCGGTTGTGGATCAACCGCTTATTTTATAGGATTAATATTTAAGAAAGTTTAGAGGGAAATTATGTTTTTCAAAACTCTAAAGGAAGCCTTCAAGATAAAAGATGTGAGAGCGCGAATCATCTTTACCATCTTTATTCTTTTTGTCTTTCGACTAGGTGCACATATTACAGTGCCGGGAATCAATGTTGAAAACTTGAATGCCCTAAGTGACTTACCGTTCCTGAACATGATGAATTTGGTTTCAGGTAATGCCATGCAAAACTACTCACTGTTTGCCATGGGGGTATCGCCTTATATCACAGCTTCAATCATTGTCCAGCTCTTGCAAATGGATATCTTGCCGAAGTTTGTCGAATGGTCAAAACAGGGGGAAATTGGACGCCGTAAGCTTAATCAAGCGACACGATATATTACTCTAGTTTTAGCTATGGCTCAGTCTATTGGTATTACTGCAGGTTTCCAAGCGATGAGTTCGGCAAATATCGTACAAAATCCAAACTGGCAAACTTATCTGATGATTGGTGTTATTTTGACGACGGGGTCAATAGTTGTTACTTGGATGGGGGAACAAATCAATGAAAAAGGATTTGGCTCAGGTATCTCAGTCATTATCTTTGCAGGGATTGTTTCAGGTATTCCAAGCGCCGTACACGAAGTTTACACAGAATGGTTTGTAAATGTACGTCCAGGTCAAATTCCAACATCATGGATTATGTTGGCTATCCTAGTTATTGTATCTGCATTGATTATTTACTTCACAACATTTGTACAACAAGCTGAACGTAAAGTACCTATTCAATATACAAAGTTGACACAGGGTGCGCCAACAAGTTCATACTTGCCACTTCGTGTTAACCCAGCTGGTGTTATCCCAGTTATCTTTGCGGGGTCAATTACAACAGCTCCTGCAACAATTTTGCAGTTCTTGCAGCGTGCCCAAGGGAACAATGTGGGTTGGCTTAATAGCTTACAATCTGCTCTTTCATACAACACATGGACAGGAATGCTGTTTTATGGTTTACTGATTGTTCTCTTTACCTTCTTCTATTCATTTGTACAAGTTAATCCGGAGAAGATGGCAGAAAACCTGCAAAAACAAGGGTCATATATCCCATCTGTTCGCCCAGGTAAGGGAACGGAAAAATATGTTTCAAGCTTGCTTATGCGCTTAGCCACAGTTGGTGCTCTTTTCCTTGGCTTTATCTCGATTTTGCCAATCGTTGCCCAAAACATTTGGGGCTTGCCAAAGATTGTTGCCTTGGGAGGAACCTCTCTCTTAATCTTGATTCAGGTTGCGATTCAAGCAGTTAAACAGCTCGAAGGCTATCTTTATAAGAAAAATTACAAAGGATTTATGGATAATCCGATTGAGGGCTAGTGAACTTCTGGCGTTGTGACTGAAGTTATCTATGCCCTACAACTCAAAAATATACTAAGGCTTTCATTTTACCTTGGTATATTTTTTTATTTTGATTTCCATATGATATAATAAAAGAGTAATGAGTTTTAGATGAGAAAAAGGAGAGAAACATGAGTGATAAAGGGAAACAAAAAAAGAACAAACGGCTGGCAATTTCTCTAGGTATTGTTAGTCTTTTGGGCTCCCAAGTTGCAGGGTCTATCGCTCCAGCTTTCGCGCAAACAGCTCCTCTTTCTCACGAGGCTTTAAGCCAAGAAGCACAACAAACGCCCCTTGCCCCTAAAGATATATTGCTTGGAAGTCAGCAGATTAATGCGATTTTCCCTGATGCTAGATTGGCAGCGGCTGTTGCTTATCGTTTGCAAAAAGTTCCTACAGACTTTGTCACTCAAACTGACTTGAACAATATAACCACTTTACAACCTACATCTGGAGCACCGATTGAGGGAATTAACAGTCTGGAAGGCATACAGTTTCTCACACGGATGACGACTTTTGGGATTACAAATGGTAATCTTTCTGACGTTAACAGTTTGGTTCCGCTTGAAGGCTTGGCAACTTCTAGTTTGACGAGTTTGAATCTAGGCAGCGCCCGAATTACAGACATTACTTCACTGGCTAAGTTGACACAGTTACGCAATCTGTCATTGGTAACCAACCGCATTGTCAATATCGAAGCGATTGGTGCATTAAAGGAGCTGAGGAGTCTTAACCTCACAAGTAATCGCATCGTAGACTTATCGCCCTTGCAAAATCTCCCCAGCGATGTTTTGACTGACCTGACCTTGAGTGAAAATACAGGACTTGGTGCAGGGACGACAGTCAATGCTGCGCTCTCCCATTTTACAGCACTCACGCGTTTAACACTGGCAAATGCAGGTATATCAAGCTTGGCCCCCGTTGCTGCCATGAATAGTCTGACCTACCTTTCTGTGGGGCGCAATCAAATTGACGATGCAGGGCTTCAAGCGGGAAATCTGTCTGCCAAGACAAATCTTACAACGCTTTACTTAAGAAATAACATGATTACTGAAGCAGGATTAGCAGAACTTTCGGGCTTGTCCAACCTGGTTTCACTTTACCTTTCAAACAATCTTATCTCTGATCCTCAAATTGGGGCAGCTGCACCATATGCTTTAGCTCCTTTGTCCTCACTTACAAGCCTGAAGACACTTGAACTTAATAACAATATGTTGCGTAGCCTGGCTCCTCTCCAAACTTTGAGTGGCTTGGTCGATCTTTCAGCAACTGGGCAAACTTGGCGGAAGGTAGAAACGAACCGAGGCCAGGCCCCCAATGAAACTGTTGGGATTTATAACAAAAACAGTATGTTTCCAAGTGACTCTGAACAATTAAGCATCGTTCAGGGCTCTGGGAGCATCGTATTTGATACGCCACCTTTGCGTGTACTCTGGCAAACGCTCGGAGACAACACATTGGAGTGGGTGATGCCCTCTGGTTTAGGCTCAGGGATTTTCTCCGGTTTAGCCGTGTATCCAACTCTGGGAGAAGTGGGAGAGCCCAACCCTGAACTAGGACCTATCAATATGCTTTTTCCTGACCCTGGTTTAGCTCAAGCCGTGGCTGATGTACTTGGCTTTGATGTGACACACATATTGACACAAAGTGAGGCGGACAGCATTGAAACTTTAGATGCTTCAAGCCGAAGTATCAGTAAGCTCAACGGCTTGACGCTTCTTCGTCGTCTTATCACACTTGATTTGTCTGATAATGACTTGAACACAGGAAGTCTCACTTTCTTTGCAAATGTCCCTACAGGCAGTTTGCAAAACTTGGACACCATCCTTCTTGATCAAAATCACCTCAATGATTTAAGAGCCTTCTATCATTTTCGAGGGGGAAATATCGGCGGACTCACTCTTTCAGCCTTAGATCAGCGTATTTATCTTGCGGATGTCAGCCACCGTGAAGCAACAGCTTTTAGCATTTATAACTTGCAGGAGCTTCATGATCGGACCAGTCTAGCCTTGGATCAGGTGCCGGAAGGCAGTCATATCGCTGAGCAGCTTCTTTGGGATTATATAGGTGAAAACCAAGCTGCCCACTGGACGGCACAAAATATTGAAAATATCGCATCCGGTCAATTTTCTGGTCAGGTTATCCAAACAGTTACTCCAAATCAATTTGATGTTCCTATTAATCAAATTTTTTCTGACCCAAAAGTTCAGGAAGCTATTGCAGCTGCGTTGACAGAAGGGCGGGATCGCCCTTCCCCAATACCTCCTGTTGCAGTGACGGATTATACATCAGCTGCAGAGTTGGCCCTGCTAGGTCTTGAAACAGCAGGGAATAAATATCCCAGAAAGTTGACATTGGATGGCGTCGCGCTTTTGGACGGACCAAATGTTCTTGGAGGTGGTGAGCATTATGTGGGACTTGCTACTCTCCCTAATCTCCAAGAATTGACGTTGACTCATGCGACAGTGACAGATTTTTCAACTCTGACTCATTTGCCCAATATGACGCATTTGACTATCAATGCAACAGCTGGCGTTGCTAATGCCATGGAAATGTTTAATCACCCTAATCTAAACTCTCTTCGTCACCTAACTCTGAATCAGAACGGTATCACGGATGTCTCGCAGCTGAGAGCACTTTCTGGATTGAACACCCTGACACTCAACCATAACCAGATTGCGAATCTGGGAGTTCTGTCCCGGCTTCTTCAGCTAGCCTCTGGTTTGACAAGTATTGTGGCAGAGGAACAAAGTCTTACGCGTCCTGCTGTTCTGACTTTTACGGATAGCCCGACAGATGTCTTTAACATTGATGAAAAGGCAGTAGATGCGAGCAAATGGTCCATGACTCAAGGGCAAGGGAGTTTGCGAACCCAAGCAAGTCCGAGTCAAACATTTGTCAACTATAGTCAAGCTTTGGCAGATAACAAACTCCGTTGGGAGGAAAGTCAAATTTTTACCAGTAATCCACGTATTGAGGTTTCCTTTTCTGGTACAATCACACAAACTTCCTTACCGCAAGCTGCTCCGACAAAACCTGTGATTGATAGCCTAACAGGAAATTCCTCCGAAGGCTATGTGGTCACAGGGACAGGAAAAGCAGGAGAAACGATTCTTATCCATGATTCTGGAGGTAATGTCATTGCCACAACGACCGTCCAAGCTGATGGAACTTGGAGGGCGGAGATTTCTTCTGGAAAAGTAAGGCCGGGACAGATGATTTCGGCTGTCAGTAAAAATGCAGATGGAAAAATTTCTGAGGCTGTTCAAACAAGAATTCCAGAAGATTCTGAGACAGAGAAAACTGGACCACAGGAAGAAAGTCCTGTAGAGACAAAGGAAGAACAAAATCTTCCAGACTTAGGGGAGATAGCCTTGCCTGCCTTGGCTCTTGGAGGAAGCAGTCTTGTGGCTGCAGTGCTGCTTTGGCTAAAACAGCGCAAATCACAAATGAAATAATGAAAAGTCTTGTTTTAGGCAAGGTTTTTCTTTATTTATCTCCAGAAATACGATAAAATATTAAGGTGTAAAGATGCTTTTAGGACTGAAAAAGAGATTTTAGTGCCTATAGCAAACTTGTAATAAGAAAACAGGAGAAGAAAATGAACTTGCTAATCATGGGCTTGCCAGGCGCAGGTAAAGGAACACAGGCAGAATTTATCGTAAAAAACTACGGGGTAAATCACATCTCTACTGGAGACATGTTCCGTGCAGCGATGAAAAACGAAACAGAGATGGGCAAACTTGCCAAATCTTATATTGACAAAGGAGCTCTAGTTCCAGATGAAGTGACAAACGGAATCGTTAAAGAACGTTTAGCACAAGATGACATCAAAGCCTCAGGTTTCTTGCTTGATGGCTATCCACGTACATTTGACCAAGCAGAAGCTTTGGACAAGATGCTGGTTGAGCTTGGCATTAAACTTGATGCAGTCATCAACATTGAGGTAAACCCAGATATCTTGGTTGAACGCTTAAGCGGACGTTATATCTGTCGTACATGTGGTGCAACATACCACAAAATCTTCAAACCAACTAAAGTTGAAGGCACATGTGACGTTTGTGGTGGACATGATCTTTACCAACGTGCTGATGATAATCCAGAAACGGTTAAAAACCGTTTGGAAGTAAATATTAAGGAATCCGCACCTATCTTGGAACATTATACAGAGCTTGGCTTAGTCAAGACTATTGATGGGGGTCAGGCAATGGAAAAAGTAACGGAAGATATTCAAGAAGTTCTTGGATAAGATATAAAACTTATGAATCCGCTAATCCTATAAAGAAAAGAAGCTCCAACCGGGGCTTCTTTTCGCATACCTAAAAGCCAAGCCCCCAGCCAAACCACCCATCCTTTTCTCATCAAACACTCATTTCATTTGACCTTTTTTTTTATACTATAGACTCAGAAAGTAAACGTAACATTAGAAATACAAATGTAATGAAAAAGTCTAAACCAAACGTTACGTCAAAGGAGGAGTTTATGACACCAGAAAAGAAAAACCAGCGGCGGCTGCGCAACCTCGCGCTCCTGTCCCTCTTATTGCTCTTGGTAGGCGGCACCTTCGCCTTCCAAGCCTTCAACCAGC